>NZ_MOWP01000027.1:0-330944 GCF_001983215.1 Frankia sp. CcI49 | reverse complement strand
GCCTCGTTCGGCTCGCCGGTGGGCCTCGTCGAGTGCCGCGTAGGTCTTGCCGACGCCTGGTGCGGCACCCAGATAGATCCGCAGTGTCCCTCGTGCCACCTCCCCATCGTGGGGCCGTCCGGGCTGCGCCGGAAGCCCTCGCCGCACTGGCCGGCGGCGTGCCGTTCGTCGGCGCCGCCGGCCAGTGGGCTTGTCGCTGATCGGTCGCGGCCAGCCCCGTGGGCCGGCGGCGGCGCGGGCCGGCTAGCCCGTCGTTCCGTTGGCGCAGACCCGCTGGTTGTCGAGCTGGAAGGCGGTGCCGTCCGGGCTGACCCGGACGAACGCGTTGCACTGCAGCGGCTGGTTGGCGATGTTGGCGAGGTTCACTGGTTCGACCAGGCCGCCGCCGTCGTAGTCGGCCACCCTGCGCAGCCCGTCGATGAAGCCCTCGCGGGTCGGGCAGTCGCCGGCGGCCTGCAGCCCGCGGATGAACAGGTCGGCATAGAGATAGCCGTACATCGCGAACTGCTGTTCTGGATCCACCACCGCCGGAGAGAAACGCGCCATCGCCGCCCGGTACTGCTCGATGGGAGCACCACCGGCCTCGAAGGGGCGGAAGTTCACCGCCATCGCGACATTGGCCAGGGCCGGGCCGTAGGCGCGCAGCACGCTGTGGTCGTAGCCCGTGAGCGAGACGACACTGACGAGTGGAACATTTCTGGCCTGGGCCGCCTGCATTATCTCGGCGAGATCCCTGGGGTCGGTGAAGGCAACTATGGAATCGGCCCTGGAGCTTTCCAGGAGTTGGGCGACCCGGACCGGGCTGTCAACGCCTGATGTATAGGAGATGATATCGGGGTTGGTGGAGAGGCCGGCACCCTGGAACGAGGCCTGATATTTCGCGATTATCTGTCGGGTGAAATCCTCCGACCCGGACATCAGAAAGGCCACCCTGTCGCCCTGGTGGCCCTGGATGTAGCGGGCGGTAATCTCCGGTGAGACGTCGTATATGAAGGAGAAGAGGTTGCTGTAGCTTCCCCAGCCCGACTGGACGAGCCCCGTGACGGGAATCTGTTGCTTCGCCAGGCCGTCCAGCGCGCTGGCAAGGGAGCTGGACGTCGAGATGAGGCCGAAGACATTCTCCTTCTGCACCAGCTCGGTCGCACCCCGCAGGGCGCCTTCGTCGGAGGATTCGTCATCCCGCCAGGTGTAGACGATGCGCCGGCCGTTCACGCCGCCCTGCTCGTTGATCAGGCCGAGCCTGGCGTCGATCCCGGCGCGTGCCGAGGCCAGCGAGCTGCTGCCGGTGCCCGAGTCCGTGTAGACGAGCCCGATCCGCACCTGGTCCGCCGTGACCCCGGGCGCGGCGCAGGCCGCGCCGGCGCCGTGCTGGCTGCCCTCCGAGCCCGCTCCCGAGCCCGAGCATCCGGCGATGACGGCGGTCAACGCGGCGACAATTCCAACCGCGGGATGCCTTGTCAGTCGGCCTAAGTACATCAATTTCCCCCAGTAGGCAGATGGCGATGGCGACGGGAAGGCCGGCTGCGGAGGCAAGGGCATGGCGGAGCGGGCCAGGCGGTGCTTGGGCGCGGGTCGGTGACGCCATCGAAACGTTCATTCATGGTGAATGGTCGGCCGATGGTAGCAGGTCGCCTCTGCCAGCTCCCGGGCTCGTTTGCCCTCGGTCGGGTTCGCCTCCGGATGGGCGTGGTTCCGCGCGGGCGTCGGAACCGGTTACCCGCCCCGGTCGGGGGAAGTTGATCCGGGGGCCGTCCTGGATCGAACCCATATAAGCGATCTTCCGCCTGGTGTGCGGCGTCACGGTGGCACCGGGCTGGTAGGAGATGGGTGAGTATCCGGAAACTCTCTGGTGTGACCGGTTGAAATATTTTCCTGGGGTGGGGAAATGCATCGGATACTGATCGAGGTTATTGCGTGGTCGTCGGCCGGAGAATCAGGTGGCCCCGGTGGGGTTGGGTCCGACGGAACTCGAGCGGGTGGCATCGAAAATCATGCAAGGCGGTGACGGTCGGCCGGGCGGTGATCGTCCTGGGTGGCGCGAGCCCCGGTGCACATGGCTGGTGGCGGGCGGGAACCGCGACGAGGGCCTGCTGGCCACCGCCCGGCGGAACGGTACCCGGTATGTGGAGGAAATGCGTCCGGTACTTGTGGTGTTGGGGTCGGCGGGCTGGCCGGCCAACCGGCCGGCCGGCCGGCATTCGACAGGCCGCCGGCCGGGAGGAAGTTTCCGGCGGATCCGGCTGATACCCGAGCGTGCGCACGGCCGCGACCGCGGCATCCTCACCGTCGGCGGCGAAACCGCAGTGTGCTCTTCGCTCAGGGGAATTTCACTTCCAGAATTCCGGTAGATATCGATCCAACTGAGAGAACATCGATCTCTCAGAAGAGAACCATCCGCAGTTCGAAGAGTTGAGGATGGTCGGTTGTCCGGGAGCGCGCAGCAAAACCCCGAGCTTCGGGCCGCCGCTTCCGCTGCCGCTGCCGCTGGAGTAGGACCTGAGGATCCTGGTCGCCGGAACGACCGAAATCATCGGATCTTCGCGCTGCGGCTTCGGGCTGCCGCCGCTGGCGGATCCGGACCACCGAGCTCTTCGGCCTGGCTGCCCGGATTCACCCGCCGGGGGGACGGAACGGGGTGCTTGGTTACAACCCGTCCGATCTTTCGGATCTTTCCGATCTGTCTAATTTGTCTGATCTGTTCGGCAAGGCGCGGGCACGCCTGAGCCCTACTGGTCGACCGGGTCGGTGTCGCGTGATGTCAGAGGCCGTGAATGATGTCCGGTGTGGCGGTGAAGACGGTTCGTGTCGGGTCCGTGCCGTTGAGCGTGGCGGCCCCCGCCGCCGGCGTGACGCCGCACGGTGGGGTCATCGTGGTGGGGGATGCCCGGGGCGTCACCGGCTATGTGCTCTCGGTCTGCGAGCAGCTCCGTGACCTGGGCTGGCTCGCGCTCGCTCCGCACATCTATCACCGCGACGGTGTCGCGGAGGTGCCGCTGGCCGAGGGCGCGGCGCAGATGCGCACGCTGACGGCGCGCGGTCTCGACGAGGACATCGAGGCCGGCCTGGCCTGGCTGGCCGAGGCCGGGATCGCGCGGGCGGCGACAGCGGTCATCGGGTTCTGCATGGGCGGCACGGCCGCCTTCCTGGCTGCGGCGCGGCACCGCCTCGCGGCCGCGGTGTCGTTTTACGGCGGGGCGGTCAGCGACCCCTACTGGGCCGACGCGCCGCCGCTGCTCGCGGTCGCGGGCGAGCTGCGCACCCCCTGGCTGGGCCTGTACGGGGAGAACGACACCTGGGTCACTCTCGGCGAGATCGGTTCCCTGCGGGCGGCGACCCGGAAGGCTCACGTCCCCACCGAGCTGGTGAGCTATCCGGGCGCCCAGCACGCGTTCCACACCCCGGAGCGCCCGGCGACCCACGACCCGGCCGCGGCGCGTGACGCCTGGGAGCGGATGCTCCGCTGGCTGCACACCCATTCAGGGGCGGAGCCGGACTCCGCCCCGGCGTCGGAGGCCACCGGCTGATCCGGTGGCTGCCCGGCCCACAAGGGTCAGCCGGACCGTGCGGGTCAGACAGACCGTGCGGGTCAGACAGACCGTGCGGGTCAGACAGACCGTGCGGGCCAGGCGGCCGGCGCGGGCCAGAGCTGGCGCGGGCCAGGTCGTGCGGACTAGGAGGGCAGGGACGGCGGGGTGTCGTCGGGGAACTCGAGCGCCACCAGGTCGTCGTAGGTCTCGCGCCGCCGCACCAGTTTCACGTCCGCGCCCTGGATGAGGACCTCGGCCGGCCGGAGCTGGCTGTTGTAGTTGCTCGTCATCGTCATTCCGTAGGCGCCGGCCGTGAAGATCGCGACGAGATCGCCGGCGACCATTGCCGGCAGCGCCCGGCCTTTCGCCAGATAATCGCTCGACTCGCAGATCGGGCCGACCACGTCATACGCGACGAGATCGTCAACCGATTCCTGGTCACGAGAGCTGGGAATCGCCCCGTTTACCGGGCTGACCGGCCACATGAAGTGATAGCTGTCATACATTGCGGCCCGGGCGATGTGCGTCATACCCGCGTCGATCACGACGAGCTCCCGCTCGCCGGCCTGCTTGCGGTAACGGACGGCGGCGAGCAGGACACCCGCGTTGGCCGCGATGGTGCGGCCCGGCTCGAAGATGATCTGGCCGCCGCGGCGGACGAAGCCCTCCAGCCGGGGGCAGATGGCGTCGGCGAACTCGTCCCAGCCCGGAGCGCTGCCCTCGGTGTACTCGGCGGGGAATCCGCCACCGAGGTTGATCGTGGTGACCGGGTTCCCGGCGGCCTCGATGTCGGCGACCAGGGCCAGCACCCGCTCGATCGCCATCGCGTAGACCTGCGGGTCGAAGATGGGGCTGCCGATGTGGACATGGATGCCCTCGGGCCGCAGGAAACCGTCGTCGGCCGCGCGGCTGAACAGGGCCGCGGCCCGCTCGATGTCCACCCCGAACTTGACGCCCCGGACCGCGGTGGTCGTCCGGGCCGGGGTGCGCAGGTCGGGGGCGATGTCGGGGTTGACCCGGATGGCCAGGCGGGGACGTCCGCCCTCCTCCCGCGCGATGCGGGCCAGGAGCGCGACCTCCTCCTCGGACTCCACGTTGATGCAGCGGATGTCACGCCGCACCGCCTCGCGCAGCTCGTCGGCCGACTTGCCCACGCCGGCCAGGACGATGCGCTCGGGGTCGACGCCGGCGAGCAGGGCCCGGTGCAGCTCGCCGCCGCTGACCGTGTCAATCCCGGCGCCCTGGTCGCCGAGGAGGCGGAGCAGGTGCACATTGCTCAGCGCCTTGGCGGAGAAACAGATGAGTGGATCGATCGACTCGAAGGCCTTGGCGAACCGGACGTAGTGGTCGACGAGCGTCGAGGCCGAGTAGACATACGTAGGAGTACCGAATTTCTCGGCAACCTCACGCAACGGCGTCTGTTCGCACCACAAGGTGCCGTCGCGAAAAGAAAATTCGTCCATCTCATCCTCACCGTGATGGCCGGTGCCGGCCTACCCGGAACTATCACCGGGCTCGGTGGCAAAGGCTGACTAGAGGCTACGGCAAGGATCGTTGGTGCCCCGTGCACGGATGACCGTTCTGTGCGGCGGAGATCGGCCGCGACGGATGCCGACGGCGGGGAGCTGCCGTCTCGCGGCGACCGGAGGCGGTTGACCCGTGGCCGGCGGTGACCGTCACATTGCGTGATCGGTGGCTGGACGTGTGAGTGACGGCGCCGGCGGCCACCGGCTGGTCGATCTCCCGGACGTCCCGCGGATGTCGACGTTGCCAACAGCGTGCGGCGGCRCAGTGAACGGCGACCGTCCACCACCGTCATCCCGTCGAATCGGGTGACTCAGTTGAGAAGTGTGGCCATACTCTCGAACGTCGCAGGTCGAGGGGCATGTTCGGGCTCGCCCGAGCCGGCGCAGGCCCGGCGGGGACGACGGGGTCACGTTCGCGTTGACCACGCTCGCGACTTCCGCCGTTCGCGACTACTGACGTTCGCGACTACTGACGTTCGCGGTTACCGAAGGGGAACACAGTGCTGGGTGCTGGTCGGTGGGGTGGGGACTCGGGATCAACCCGCGGGCGCCGGCAGGCGACGGCGGTGTTGCTCGCGGCGCTGGTCGCCGGTGCCGGTGCCGCCGGCTGCGGAGGCGATGAGAAGGCCGATGGCTCGCCGGTGACGACCAGTGCGAGCCCGACCGGCCCCGCGCCCATCGACATCCTGGTGACCAACGACGACGGGGTCGGCGCGGCCGGGATCGACGCGGTC
Source organism: Frankia sp. CcI49 (assembly GCF_001983215.1). Classification (NCBI taxonomy): domain Bacteria; kingdom Bacillati; phylum Actinomycetota; class Actinomycetes; order Frankiales; family Frankiaceae; genus Frankia; species Frankia sp. CcI49. The sequence goes on along the minus strand of NZ_MOWP01000027.1, from coordinate 325,157 downwards.
GTCAACGGCCTGAAGGCGCTGCCCGCTGTGACGGTGACCGTCGTCGCGCCCGCGGCGAACCAGTCCGGTACCGGCGGCAAGACGACCCAGCCGACGCCCGCGCACCACGATGCCGCCACCGCCAGCGGCGTTGCCGCGACGGCCGTTGACGGATTCCCGGCCGACTCCGTTCTGGTGGCGTTGGACGTTCTCGGGCTCAAGCCGGACGTCGTCGTCTCCGGTATCAACCAGGGCCAGAACCTTGGGCCGGTGGTCGACCTCTCCGGGACTGTCGGTGCCGCCCGCGCGGCTGCGTCCCGGGGCATTCCGTCGATCGCGTCGAGCATGGGACTCGCGGACAGCTACGACTACAGCGCCGGCGTCACRCTCGTCGTCGACTGGGTTACCAAGCACCGGGCGGAGTTCGCCGAAACCGCGACGTCGGCGCGTACCCAGGAGAGCGTCGCGAACCTCAACATTCCGAACTGTGCCGCGGGTGGGAAGCTCCGTGGCCTCAAGCAGCTGCCCACCCAGACGGCCCCCGACCTGAACAGCGCGCTCGCGGCGGGCGCGCTGAACAAGCAGGACTGCGCCTCGACCGCGGAGCCGGCCGAGGAGGTGCCGGCGTTCAACGCGGGCTATGCGACCCTGACCGACATCCCGGTGGCCCCGTCCCCGTCCCCGTCCCCGGTCCCGTCCCCGGCGGCTTCGGCGGCCCCGGCAGCGGTGCCCTCGCCGGCCGCCTCCTGATCCACCGCGCCGCGATCGCTCACAGCGGAGGACCGCGGCCGGTACTCCGCGAGGAGGCGCTCCGGCCCTCCTCGCGGACCCCCTCATGCCCGTAGACGATCACCGAGCCGGCTCCAGTCCGTACCGGCACCGCCGTCTCGCCCTCCGGGCCGGCGGCGAGCTCGGCGCTGATGTCGGATGCTCGCGGCGCGTTGCGCAGGGCGAGCCAGAGCGCGCCGAGCAGGGCCAGCAGCAGAGCGGTGACGAGTCCGATCGCGAGCGGATGGACCGGGATCGTCGTCAGGGCGTACACGGCCGCCGCGCAGCCGGCCGAGAACGGGATCGTGACGATCCAGGCGATGGCGAGCCGGCCGAACACCGACCAGTTCACCGGCGCGCCCCCGTTCGCGCTGCCGACCCCGGTGATGGCGCCGGCGACGGTGTGGGTGGTCGAGACCGGGGCACCGACCGCGGTGGAGGCGAAGATGGCCGCCGCCGCGGACGTCTCCGCCGCGAACCCGCTGACGGGGCGTAGCTCGGTGATGCTCATGCCCATCGTGCGGACCAGTCGCCAGCCGCCGGACAGGGTGCCGGCGGCGATCGCCGCATGCGCCGAGAGCACCACCCACAGCGGGATGTCGAGATGGTCGCCGCCCTCGAGGTGACCGGTGGTGACGAGCGTCGCGGCGATCACGCCCATCGTCTTCTGCGCGTCGTTGCCGCCGTGCCCGAGCGAGACCGCCGCCGACGACGCCAGCTGCGCGACCCGGAATCCGCGTTCGGTGCGGGCGACGTCGCGCCGGGCGAGGACCAGGCGCATCAGGGCCATCAACAGGTATCCGACCACCAGGCCCGCGATCGGTGAGATGACCACGAACAGCACGGTCTTCTGCAGGCTGGACGCCCGGATCGCGTCGGTGCCCGCGGCGGCCAGCCCGGCTCCCACCAGGCCGCCGACGAGCGCGTGTGACGACGACGTCGGGACGCCGACGTACCAGGAGAGGTAGTTCCAGGTGATCGCCCCCAGCAGCGCCGCGAAGATCACGGCGAGGCTGACATACGGCTCCTTCACGGTTGCCGCGACGGTGTTCGCGACCAGGGTGCCGAAGATCGTGAAGGCGATCAGGTTGAACATCGCGGCCCAGGCGACCGCCCAGCGTGGCGGCAGCACCCGCGTCGCGACCACGGTCGAGATCGCGTTCGCCGCGTCGTGGAAGCCGTTGGTGTAGTCGAACAGCAGCGCGAGCGCGATCAGTCCCACCAGCGAGACCGTCGTGAGGTCCACGCCGTCGCGTTACCCGGCCGAGGGTGAGTCGAATGACGCCCGGAGGGTGAGCCCGGGTGCGAGCCGTCCCGGCCGTCCGGCCGCCCGCTGTCGGTGGCCGTCCGGCGGCTGTCGGGCCGCCGGGTTGTCGGTGGGTGGTGTGGTGGCGGTTACCCGTGTTGCCGGCACATCTCGCGATGGATCATGGGAATCCGCCTGAAGTGGCAGCATGCCCCGTAGTTGGCCGTCCGAGGCCCGCTGCGGGCTGGTATCTGGCCGTAACACGGCGGCTACCTTTCATGCCCGACTGTCAGACGTCACACCCGAAAACGGGGAAAGCTCTACGTTTCCACTACCCCGAACGGGGGCTGGTGGTGGCGGTGTTGGTGTTCCCGGCACCTTCCGGATGCCACCGGCTCCCCGTTCGGGGGAGGGGGGCGGCCAGGGCGTCGTGGGTCAGCGGGTGTGGGCCCCGGCACAACAGGGAGGTAGGCGGCCTTGATGGATGGGCAGGGTGCTGGCGGGGATGCCAGGGTTGGCGTGGTGGCTGTCCCGCCGTGTCATGCAGTCAGGATCAACACATCAACAGACGGGCAACTGTTGCGGCGGGTGAGGGGCGGGTTCTCCGGATCCCGTGCTCCGCGGCTGCGGCCTGAGCTGGGTGCCGCGTGAGCGGCCGGCACAGCGCGCGGCGACGGGCGGCCGGGCCTGTCCGCAGCCGGCAGGTCGACCGGGCCTACCGGGCGTTTCGCGCCCAGGTCGCGGACCGGGCCTGCAGCCCGGCGCGTCCTGTGCTCCGGGACGCCGCCGACCGCAGGTCCGCGCTGCTCGCCACCACGGCCAGTCTGATGACGATCGCGCTCGCCTTCGGGATGCTCGGTCTGATGGCCTTCGGATCCGCGGCATGAGCGGGTCGGGGTCCAGCCCGGTCGGGCGATGCGCCGGCAGGCCGCTGTCCCTGCGCGGCGGTCGACCAGGCGTCCAGGCCGGCGCCCAGGGGGGTGGCCAGCCAGCCAGCCAGGCAGGCGGTCAGGCGGGCCGGGTGATCCGTCCGCCCGCGAAGGCCCGGACGCCCGTCTTCCTGACGCGAACCTGCCTGGTCCTGTCTCGGCATCCGGTTCCCGCCCCGCCCTACCCGCGCGGGGACAGCGGGGCCCGCGAGGCCTGACCCCGACCCTTTCCGGCTCGGCCTGGTCTGACCTGTTTCGGCTTGTTGGAGTCCACCGCGGACGGCATCGCCCGACATCAACTCGTGTCGGGCGATGCCGTCCACGGTGGCCGCCGTGGCCAGGGGTTGGGGCGGGGCTCAGTCGGCCTGCGCCAGGTGATCGACCTGGGCGAGGTGGTCGGCCGGCGCCACATGCTTGGCTGGCGGCAGTTGCCGGAATCCGGCGATAAGCACGGCGATGTCCGCGGAGACGACCTCGGTGAACGAGCTGCCGGCGTAGGCGCCGGCGGCCCAGTGGCGAGCACCCTCGCTGATCAGGGACTGCGCCAGCCGCGCCAGCCGTGCCGCGTCGACGTGTGGGGGCAGCTCTCCGGCGGCCACCGCGCGCTCGAAGAGCTCGCCGAGGATCAGTGTCGATCGGGAGGGCACCTCGCCGGAGGAGGTGAGGGCCCGGTACTCGTAGCGGAGGCCTTCGAGGACCATCTCCATGATCAGTTCGGGTGGGTTCCGGCGCATCGACCGCTCGAGTGAGCTCAGCGTCGCGGTGACGACCGCGGAGATCTCATACGGGCCGTGCGACAGCTCCCGCGCCGTGTCCCTGGCCGCGTCGGTGGACAGCATGCTGATCTCGAAAAGCAGGTCCTCCTTGCGCGGGAAGTAGAAGTAGAACAGCCCCTTGGAAACCCCGGCCGCCCGGCAGATGTCGGCGACCGTGGTCTCTGCGTACCCGTTGGCACGCCACAGCGCGAGCGCCGCCTGGACCAGCACACGCTTGGTCTCGCGTGATCGAGCCTGCTGGTAGGACGCGCGCCGCTGACCACGGTCAGCACCTGTGCTGGCTCCTCCGGCGGTCATCGCGCGATTCTAACGCCGTTTGAGAATGTTGACTCGATTTCAATTGCCGGATTAGCGTTGACCGGCGGCCAGCCGGACGCCCGGACAAGCGCACCGACGTCCGCCCGGGTCGCACCTGGAGCCCCTCGCACCCTGGGAGCGTCACCGTGCCGGTCGCTGGCCTGCCTACCTCGATCAATCCGAACATCCTGCCCGGAGTAGTCCGTCAGAACGGGTACGTCGTGCGCGATCTCGACGCCACGATCGCCGCCTGGCTGAGCCTGGGGGTCGGCCCGTGGTACGTGCTGCGTGAGCGTCCCCAGGCCGGGCTTTACCGCGGCCAGGAATGCGAGGTGACGGTGTCGGTGGCGTTCGCGAACAGTGGCGACCTGCAGCTTGAGCTCATTGCGCAGCACGGTGACGAGCCCAGCATCTACACCGAGTTCCTCGAGTCCGGGCGGGAGGGCTACCACCAGCTCGCCTTCTGGGCGCCGGACTTCGACGCGACCATGAGCGCGGTGACGGCGGCCGGCCTGCCGGTCGTGTGGTCGGGCGGCGGCGACGGGGGAACCCGCTTCGCCTACGTCGAACCGCCGGCGGGTCCGGCGACCATCATCGAGATCATGGAGCTCAATCCCGCGACCGAGGGCCTGGCCGGTCTCGTCCGTGCGGCGGCCGAGAACTGGGACGGCAGCGACCCGGTCCGCTCGATCGGCTGAGGTCCCCGTCCAAAGGGCGGAGGCTCCGAGCCCCGGCCTGCCCGCTGCCGCCTCTGTCGCTGCTCGCGAGCAAGATCTGGGGATCCTGGTCGTGGAAACGATCAGGATCCCCAGATCTTGTGGGCTCGTAACCCGGCCGGAGCCGGCCGGTCCAGTCGATCCGAGCCGGCCGGCTCGAAGATCAGCGCACCAGCTCCGTGACCTTTCGTTGTGCGCCGGCCAGCGTGGAGTTCGGGTCGGCGCCGGTCATGATCGCCACGACCTCGTCGTTGATCGCGTCATGGACCTCGCCGCCGCGGGTGCCACCCCACTGCGGGGCCTGGACGAGCGACGGAATGAACGCGTCGAACTGGGTCAGCTCGGGGTACTGCTGGTAGAAGGACGCGAGCTGCGTCCGGGCGGTGTTGTCGACCGGGAAGAAGCTGAAGGCCTCCGTGCCAGCCTTGATCACGTCGGGGGAGAGCAGCGCGACGACCAGCTCGGTGGCCATCTCCCGCTGGCAGCGGTCCGTCGACAGAATCGCCAGGCCGTTACCCCCGGAGACCGGACGGATGGTGCCGCCCGGAAGCGTCGGGAAGGGCATGACCCCGACCTCGAAGCCGGCGGCGCCCTGATCGTGGATGTACTTCAGCCCGCCGGAGATCGAGGGCAGGGTGACCGCGCTGATCGCGGTTTCCCGGCGAATGCCGAACCGCAGCAGCCCCTCCCTGGTCGCGTCACCGGACTGTGGTCCGTAGGTGCCCACCTTGCGGAGGAAGGCCGCGGCTTCACGGGCCGCGGGGGTCGTCAGATCGGGCTGACCATCAGCCTTCTGTACCGGCGTTCCCTTGGAACTGGCCAGCGTGCTCAGATACCACTGGCCGAAGCCCTGGGTCGGCAGGTCGATCGGCTGGATCGACTGACCCGAATTCTTGATCTTCTCGGCTGCCGCGAGCACACCCGTGGTCGTCTTGAGGGTCGCGGGGTCGACCCCGGCCTTTTTCAGGGCGTCCACGTTGTAGACGAGGGCGAGCATCGAAACCTGCTGCGGGATGGCGACCAGCTTGCCGTCGTACTCGCCCAGGTGCAGGAAACGCTGGTCGTACGAGGCCCGCAGCAGCTTGGGTGAGAGCGGCTGGGCGCCGAGCTCGTCGGCGAACGTGGGCAGCAGGTCGAAGCCGGCGACGGCGACGTCCGCGGGGCGCCCGGCCGCGCGGTCGGCACTGAGCTGCGCCACCAGCTCCGGATAGCCGGTCGCGTCGGCGGAGAGCTCAACAGTGAGCCCTGGATGGGYGGCCTCCATGTAGGCCTTGCCGGACTTCGCCGCGTCGTTGAGTGAACCGACCGCGTACATCCGCAGGGTCTTCACGGATGCCGCGCACTCGGCGGAGGCCTTCGCCCCGTTCACGTCGTCAACGCTCGCGGTGGCCGCCCGGGCGGTCGGGCGCAGGCTTTCGGCCGGGTCGACAGCGGTGCCGGAACCGCCGCCGCACGCCGTGAGCAGACCGGCCGTCACGACACCGGCCAAGGCCGCCGTCAGAGGCACCGCCCGCATGGTCCGCCTCGGACGCGTCCCCGCCTCGCGGGGCCTCGACCGTGGTTCTGGCGCATCGCGCAGCATCGGCATTCCCTCTCGTCGGTTTCCGCCCRACGGCTGCCGTTAGCCGTTGGACCCCGTCGTACGGACATCGTCCCGTGCCCGGCCGGGCACGGTGAAGGGATATCCGCCACGGCAATTCCGACCGGCTAACCCGGCCCGCGGCGCGAACCCTACCGCGCGTCCCGGTTCCGCCGCCCGAAGCGGCATTGCTTTTCACGACGCGCGGCTCAGACTGCGGGTATCGCCTTGTTCCCGCTGATCGCTGATCGTCTCGGAGGCTCCCATGGAGCGATCTGTCGTGCGCCGCCGCGCCTGGCCCATCCACCGGCCGCGGACGACCGGCGCCGCCACCCTCTCGATCCTGCTCTGCGCCGGAGTCGTGGCCTGCGGTGACGGGTCAGGCCCGCGGGGCGGTTCGGTCCCTGCGGCCAGTGCCAGTGCCAGTGCCGACCCCGGCGCCAGTGGCAGTGGCACTGGCAGTGCCAGCGCCGACCCAGGCGCCGGGGTCGGCGCGGTGGTCTCGAGCCCGCCGTCCAGCTGGGGTACCGGTGCGGTCAGCACGCAGCGCCAGCCTGCGACGACCACACGACTGGTCGCCCTTCGGGGCGCCCACAACACGGTGGGCGGTGCGGGATTCGACCGGCTGGTGCTGGAGTTTCGCGGAGGTCTTCCCGGCTACACCGCCGGCTACGTCGACGAGGTGGTCCGGCCGGGCTCCGGGGCGCCCCTGCCACTGGAGGGGGCGGTCACGTTCGAGGTCGTGGTGACCCCCGCCGCGGCTCATGACGACGCCGGTGTGACGACGCTGACCACCCCCCGAACGGGGGGTGGCCTACCCGTACTGACCAGTTACGTGCTCGCCGGGGACTTCGAGGGCTACGTGCACGTCGGCGCCGGCCTGAGCACCCGGGCGGGCTTCCGGGTCCTCGAGCTGACGAACCCCGACCGCCTGGTGATCGACTTCGCTGGTTGACGACCACCCGGCCGGATCACTCGATCGGGAGCCCGTCCGGGCTTGCGGATGGGCCGGTGGTGGGTGACGGGGGCGGGGTGGTCACCGGATGCGTCGTCACCGGAGGAGGCGACGGTGTCCGCGGCGGCGGGATGGTCGGCGTCCGTGTCGGTTCGGACGTGGTCTGATCGTGCTCCGCCTCGGTACCGGTCCGGGTGCCGGTGCCCGGACTGGACGTGGCGGCGGTCGGGGTGCGGGTCGTCGTCGCTGCCGGCGTGGGCCGTGCCGCACCCTGGCCGTGGGCGGTGCCGTCGGGGCGCGGCTGCTGCGGCCTGGGCAGTGGTGGGGCCGCAGGCAGCGGCTGGGCCGAGCCGGTGGGCAGGCCGGGGAGATCCGGCGGCTGCTTGCTGATCGGAGTCCGGCCACGATCATTGATCAGGACGGCGTTGGGTCCGGCGGTGTCATTGATCCACACCTGGCCGTCGTCGACGGTCACCGTGATCCGTGCGTGCCCGTCGGCCGCGGCGACCGCTACGGGAGCACCGAACGTGCCGTGGGCGAGGTCATAGTCGAGCACGACGCCAAGCGCGGATTCCGGCACATAGGCATGGCCCGCCTGGACCACTGGTACGCCGGGCCGCCCCTGCCCCGGCTCCTGATCCCGGCCGGGGAGATCCGTCGCCGCCACCGTGCCGTGATCGACATCCGCCAGGTAGAGCCGACGGGCCACCGGGTCGAGCAGGGGGACGACGCCCCTCTCCGTCCGGGGGGCGACGAGCAGCTCCGGGCCGGCCGGGGCCGGTGTCTCAGACAGGGGCAGGACCGTACGCGCTCCGGCTCTGGCTCCCGACTCGCCGGGGGCGCCCGGGCCGCCGAGCGTCGTCAGGCTGCGCGCGGTGCTGTCGACGACGACCGGGCGCCCGCCGGCCAGCACCACGTCGATGGCGTTTCCGGGCGGTGCGACCGGGCCGGCGGCCGGCGTGGCGACACCGTCGCGTACCGCCACGACGGTCCCGGTGGAGCGCAGCGGCACCCAGAGGGTGCCGTCGTCGCTCTGGGCCGCCGCGCCGAGCGGTGCCGGGAGGTCGAGGGCCGTACCGATGGGCGACAGGTCGTCCGCGGACAGCGGCTGGACCCGCCCGGCTCCGGCCTCGACCGCGTAGGTGATCCCGGACGCCGAGGTGATCGCCACGCCGGGCCGGAGAGCCGCCGAGCCGACAGTGGCCAGGCGTGCCGGGTCGACCAGGAACACCTGACCGGCGCTCGGATCGACGGCGACGATCTTGTGGGTGGTCGAGGTGACAGTCAGGTCACGGCCGGCCATGCCGGGAACGGTCACGGCGGCGTTCGCCCGGCCGGCGGGGCCGCTCAGGTGAATCAGCGTGCCGGTGGCCGAGTCGGTGAGCCAGATCCCGTTGTCGACCAGATCGAGCCGGACCGGAGCTGTGCCCTGGCCGGTGGCGCCGATCAGCGCGGTCACGGTGACGACGGCCGCGCCCGGGAGGAGCACGCGAGCCGCCGGGACGACCCGCGCCGCCCGGCCGAGCCCTCGTTCGGCGAGCTTTCGTGCGCCGGCCCTTCGTGCGCCGGCCTCTGGTACGTCGGCCTTTGGTACGCCGAGATTTCGTGGGCCGGGCCCGGAGGGTCTCCGTACGGGCAGTCCTCGTGGCGGTTGACGCCAGCTGCCGAGAATGATCCGACCTCCCCAGACGCCAGGAGCCACCAGGTGGGCCCGGCGACGCGGCGGGCCGGGTCACCGGGGGCTTCCGCCCGGCCGGAGGGAAAGCCGGGCGGAAGCCGGTGACGGACCCCATACACAACAAAGAGAACACAATGAAGCCCAACATCAAGTGGGCATATGTGGTCTGTGTGTCGTGATGCGGAAGGGGCTCGCGGCTGCCCCCGCGGGCTCCCGGCCTTCCGTCGTGGTCCGTCGACAGGTCTGACGCGCTACTGCGCCGACTGGTTGCGACCCATTTTGGTCGGAGCGTCACATCTGACGCCCCCGGGGTGACTTCCCGGGTCGGCCGGGTCGCCCCCGGTGCGTAGGGGCGGCAGGACCCTCACCACGGGTTCGACAACATTTTCCGGACCGGGGACAACGAATCGGGAGACTCCGTCGTCTACTGCATCGGAACGGTTCGGCTCCGTGGCAGCGACGCTGCGGTGACGGTCGCCAGCGACACCGCCTGGTGGTGCTGGCCGGCGGTGTCGGTGGGCACTGGCGGCCTGACCCGTGGGAGGCGCGCCGGGGGCCGTTCCGTTTCCCGGGCAGCTCCCCCCTGCTGCCCGTGGCGGGCCGGCCGGTCGCTCCCCCTCGACCGGCCGGCCCGCCTCTCACGACCCGAGCACCTCGCACACGTCGCCCACCTCGCACGATCCACCCGGCTCACACGAAGCCTCACCACACGCGGAGGTTCGGCAATGACGGTCAGCACCGATCGGGCCATCCCGTTCGCGATCGCCTTCGAGGACGTCGTCGCCAACGTCGAGCAGGTCATCCGCGGTAAGCGGGCCGCGGTGGAACTAGCCACCATCTGCCTGTTCGCGCAGGGCCACCTGCTCGTGGAGGACGTACCGGGACTGGGCAAGACCACGCTCGCCCGCAGCCTCGCGGCGTCGGTGAACGCACGCTGCCACCGGATCCAGTTCACGCCCGACCTGCTGCCCGCCGACATCACCGGCACCAACGTCTTCAACCAGCGGACCAGCGAGTTCACGTTCCGTCCCGGCCCRGTCTTCGCAGGCATCGTCATCGGCGACGAGATCAACCGGGCCTCGCCGAAAACCCAGTCCGCCCTGCTGGAGGTGATGGAGGAACGCCACGTCACCGTCGACGGCACCCGCTACCCGGTCCCCGCGCCGTTCATGGTGATCGCCACCCAGAACCCGGTGGACATGGACGGGACGTACGCGCTGCCCGAGGCGCAGCTCGACCGCTTCCTCATGCGGCTGCGCATCGGCTACCCCACGCTGGACGCGGAGCTGGAGATCCTCGAGGGGCGCCAGGTCGGCCGGCGGGTCGAGGACCTCCGACCGGTGCTGCGGGCCGAGGACGTCGTCGCCCACGCCGATCGGACGCTGGGCGTGCACGTCGCCCCCGAGATGCGGCGCTACATCGTGCGGGTCGTCGCCGCGACGCGGTCCCGCCGCGACGTGGTGCGGCTCGGCGCGAGCCCGCGGGGGAGCGTCGCGTTGCTTCGGGCGGCCCAGGTCCGCGCGGCCTCGACGGGACGTTCCTTCGTCACACCGGACGACGTCGGAGTGCTCGCCGGGCCGCTGCTCGCGCACCGACTGGTGCTGACCCCCGAGGCCGAGCTGCGTCGGGTCACCGCGGAGGACGTCGTCGCGGAGGTCCTGGACACCGTGCCGTCGCCGCGCCGTCTCGTCGCCACGTGAGCGCGGGCACGCGCACCACCCCAGGGCTACCGAAGATCACCCCCGCGGCCTGGGGGCTGCTCGCCGCACTGGTCGGGCTCGGCGCCGCGGCGTCGCTGCTGCGCTACGCCGAGCTGGTGCTGCTCACCGCCGCGGGTGCGGCGGCGCTGCTGCTGGCCGTGGTGTCGGTGGCTCGACCGCCCCGGGTCGGTGTCGGTCTGCGGCTCACCGCCGAATCGGTCAGCCGCGGCGACGAGGCGGCGCTGGTGATCACCGTGGTCAACCACTCGCGGTGGACGGCGCCCCCGTTCACGCTCTGTGTGTCCGCGACACCCGCCGATCCGGGGGCGCCGTCCGGCCCCGGGGCACCGTCCGTTCCGGGGGTGCTGCCTGGCCCGGCGGTGCTGTCCGGCCCGGGGGTGCTGTCCGGGCCGCTGGCGCGGCCGGCTGTCGTGGGCGTCCGTCGGCTTCGCGGCGGTGCCGGCCACGAGGTCGTGCTGCCGCTGGACACGGCTGTCCGCGCGGTCAGCCGAATCGGGCCCTGCTGGGTGGACCGGCGTGATCCGTTCGGTCTGGCACACCGCCGGCAGTCCCTGGGCGAGGCGGTCACGCTGCGGGTGCGCCCTCGCACGCAGGCGCTGGTCTCGCCCCCGACCGCGCCCGCCCGTGATCCCGACGGCTCCAGCGGCAGCGGAACGGCGGGCGGGCTGATGTTCCACACCCTGCGGGAGTACACCCCCGGAGAGGACCTGCGCCTGGTGCACTGGGCCGCCAGCGCTCGGCTGGGCACGCTGATGGTCCGCACCCATGTGGATCCGAGCGAGCCCGCCTCCACCGTCGTGCTCGACACCCGCCGGTGTGCCTACCCCGCTGGCCCGGTCGGGGCAGCCGTCTTCGAGGACGCGGTCGACGCCGCGGCCTCCGCGGTGCTGGCCTGTGCGCGCGGTGCCTATGGCGTCCGCCTGGTCACATCGGGCGGTGTGCGGATGACGGGCCGCCGCCGTGCCGCGGACGTTGATTCGCTGCTCGACCAACTGGCGGCGGTCGCGCCCGACGAGGGCACGAACCTGGAGGTGCTGCGGACGCTGCGCCGTGGCCCGGTCGGCACGCTCGTACTGGTCACCGGCGGGATCGGGCGTGACGCGATCACGGCCCTGACACCGGTCGCGCATGCCTTCGGCCAGGTGATCGTCCTGCGGCTGGGGCCGCGCAGCGAGGCCGTCGCCCGCGCGTGGGGCCGGCGGACCCCGGCAGACCGGGCCCGGCTGCGCCGGCACCGGGCGAAGGGCGAAGATCGGCGGATTTCCGCCGCTGGGACGACCAGAATCCTCGACTCTTCGGACGGGCGGGACCCCTGGGCCTCCCAGGATCGCCGGGGTCCTCGAGGCGAGGTGGAGATGGCTCCGCCGGCGGCCGCGCCGAACGCCACCGGATCGGGCCAGGTGCGGGTGCTGCACCTGACAACCGCCGCCGAGCTGGGGGAGATCTGGCCCCTCTCGGCCGAGACCGCATCGCCCCGGACCACATCCCCCTCGGCCTCGGCCGCGGCCACGCCTGCCGGGCCGGAGCCGTCGCCCGGTCGGGCGGTGTCAGGCCCCGTGGCGGGCTCCGTGCCGATAGCCATCGACGACCGCGGGCTGGTCCAGGCATGAAGGACCTGACCGTCGAGCCACCGGCTGTCAGGCCGCCGGCCGGCCCGGCACCCAGCGCTGCGGTGTCGGCTGGCGTGCCGTCGGCGGGCCCGGCTGCGGTGTCGGCTGGTGTGGCGTCGGCCGGTGCGGCGTCGACCAGCACAACGTCGGATGCCGCGCACGCGGAGGAAACGCCGCCGGGTGCCGCGCGCCGCGCCGTCGAGCTGGCGTTCGTCGCGGCCCTGGCGCTCGTCGGCGGGAGTGGCTTCACGCGGCTGTTCCCGGCTCGGGATCTGTGGGTCCCCCTGCCGGTGGCCGCTGTCCTGCCGGTCGTGCTGGTGGCCCTGTTGGGCGGGCCGCGCCGGGGCCGCCGGCCGGCACCCGCGGTCCTCACCGTGCCGGCCTGGATGGTCGGATTCGTCGTCTGGACCGGCTACACCGTCGCGGCCGAGGCGGGCGGGTTCCTGGCCAGGCTCGAGCTGGTCCGTGTGGGTGTCATCGACGGCTGGGCCCGTCTCCTCGACGTTGCCGCGCCGGCGCCGGCCGACCCCGATCTGCTGATCGTGGCCCTCGCCCCGACCTGGCTCGCGGCGGCGATCGGCGCCGAGCTGACGATCCGAACCCGGGCGGCGCTCCTGCCGGTGCTGCCCGCGGTCGTGACCCTGCTGGCCGCGACCGCGTTGGCCCTGCCCGTCCCGGGTGACAACCTCCCCCAGACGGGGGTGCTCGTCGCACTGGCCGCCGGCCACCTCCTGGCGCGGATGCCCCGGACGGGTGGGTACGGCCTGGCCCGCTCCTCGGCCAGAGGGCTTGTCGCGACCCTGACGGTCCTGCTCGTCGGGATCCTGGCCGCGGTGACGGTGACCGGCGGTCGCCTCGGCGATCCGGTCGATCCCCGGGATCATCGCTCGACGACACCGGTCGACGTGACCGAGACCAGCCCGCTCGCCGCGCTCAGCGGCTGGACCGCCCACCCCGATGACGTGCTCTTCCGCGCCGCGGTCACCGGGCCGGACCCGGCTGCTCCCGTGATCTTCCGGTTGGCCGTCTTCGACGACTACGACGGTGTGAGCTGGCGCTCCACAGCGCGGTTCGTCGCCGCGGGAGCCACGATCGTGCCGCCCGGGACGGCGGCCGCGCAGCCGCGGCAGGATCCGTCGGTGCGCCAGGAGGTCGAGGTCGTGGGCCTGGGCGGAAACCTGCTGCCGGCGAACGGGTCGCCTTTGAGCGGCCCGCCCGGTGTGCGGGTCGACCCGGGTACCGGGATGCTGCGCAGTGACCTTCCGCTGGCCGCCGGCTCGCGCTTCGAGATCACGTCGGTTCCGGAGCCTCGACCCGAGCCGGCGCAGATCGCCGCGCTGTCGGCTGGCGCCGCCGCGGCTGACCACGACGACTCTGACCTGGCCGTTCCCGCGGACTCGCCGTCGATCCTGCGGTCGATGGCCGAGCTCGCAACCGCCCGGGGGCGGACGCCGTTCGAGCGGGCGGCCCTGCTGGGTAGCTATCTGAGCGCGAACTTCGTCTTCGATCCCGAGGTCCCGCCGGGGCATGCGTATGGGCACATCGACCACTTCCTCGGTCATACCCGGCGAGGGACGTCCGAGCAGTTCGCGACCGCCTTCGTCCTGGCCGCACGTCTGCTCGGGCTGCCGGCCCGGCTGGCGGTCGGGTTCACCGCTCCAGCTTCAGCTCCCGCGGCCTCGGGCGACGGAGCGGGTGCCGCGGACCAGATCCGCACCGTGCACGGTTCGGATGCGCTGGCCTGGGCGGAGGTGCGCTTCGACGGGGTCGGCTGGCTGCCGTTCTTCCCGACCCCACGGTCCGCCGAGGCAAGGGGCGCGAGTGTGGCCGGATCGAACCAGGGCGAGACACCCGAACAGGCGGAGCTGATCGAGGTCGCGCTGCGCTCCGTGGCCGCGGGTGAGGCGACTCCGGCCACGAAACCCGCGGCTCCCATGACGGCGGGCGGCGACGGGGGCCCGGACGGGGGGCCCTCGGCCCCCTCCGACGGGGCGGGTGCCTGGTGGAAGCACGTGGTCCTCGGTGTCCTCATCCTGGTCGGGCTGGCCGGCCTGTACCTCGCGGTTGCCCTGGCGGCGTCCGGTGTCCGGCGCCGCAGGCTCCGGTTCGCGGCCCAGCGGCGCGAGCGTGTGGTCGGTGCCTGGCAGTGCGCGTTGGAGGCGCTCGCCGAAGCCGGGTGCACGGTCCCGGCGGCGGCCAGCCCGGTGCAGGTCGTCCATCTCGGCGGTACCTTCGCCGCCGCCGCGCAGGCGGGACCGGCCGTCGAGGCCGCCCTGCGCGGGCTGGCGGATCTGGTGACGATCGCGATCTTCGCCCCCGACACAGCCCTGGACTGGGACGGCGCCGCCGGGGCGCGTGCCGCCGAGGAGGCGTGGCGCCAGCTCGACCGGGCCGAGCGGGCACTGCGCGGCCGTGGGCCGCGTGGGCGGAACCGGCCGCGCGGCCTGCGGAACCCGCGGAGCCCGGAGGAGGCACGGAACCCGGAGGAGCCGCGGAACCGACGGTTCCATCGGCTTCGTCGGGTCCGCAGGCTTCGCCGCCTGTTGGCACCGGGGACGGTGTGGTCGCGGCTGCGTGGCCCGCGGGACCACGGAAACCCGCCGGATTCCCCGTACGGGAGCGCGTCGAGCGCGGCGGATGGCCGCCCCGATGCGGAGACCACGGGGGCCGCGGACAGGGACAGTCTTGCCTCGGTGGCGTGACCCCGGGCGTGTCGCCACCGGCGACGTCGCGGATGCCCGCTCCGCCGCGAGCGGTACGGGCCTGAGCGGCGGTACTGCCCCGGACGGCGGCGCTGTCCCCGACGGCTGCCCGGGCCTGAGCGGCGGCGCGGTCCCGAGCGGGGACGGCAGGCCGGGTTCGGACGGCAGGCCGGGTTCGACTGGCAGCCCGGGCTCGAACGCCGGTGCTGTCCCGGATGACCGGCCGACCCTTCCGTACCGGCTGCGGCGGCGTCGGAGTGGTCCCGGCGTGGTCCATTCGGTCGAAGTGACACCCGTCCGGTTCACCGTTGACCGGCTCCGGACGGGGGCCCCGCCGGCTGTTCCTCGGCCCAGTCCTCCGCTCGGACCACCGCCCAGTCCTCCGCTCGGACCGTCGTCCGGTTCTCCGTCCAGCCCTCCACTCGGCCCTCCGCTCGACCCTTCGACCAGGCCGCTTCGGGCGGCGGGGCCGAGGCCACGACCGGGCTTCCTCGAGCTCGCCGCGCTGGAGGACATCGACCGTGACGTCTTTCGTGCCCGGTGGCGCGGTGACGGTGACGAACCCGTCCACACCGGGCTGATCGCGGTGCAGGCTCAGCTCGCCGCCACCCGCACCGTGTCGAGCGGTCCGCCCGTCCATTCGCTGCACGCGCATTTCCCGCGGCCGGCGCAGGGGCGACGCACGATCGTCTATCTCGTCGACCGGGTCCGCGACGGCGGCGGTGCGACCTCCCGGCGGGTCACCGGCGTCCAGGGCGGTGAGGTGGTCTGTGTGATGTCCCTGCTCTTCCGGCCCAACGGGCGGACGGGACATCAGCTGAGGGCTCCGGCCGTTCCGCCGCCCGCGGATCTGGACCGCCCGTCCGAGGCCACCGGCCGGCTGATAGATCTGCGAGTCGTCGCGGATGGTGACGCCCGAGGCGCCGCACGGGCGTCGGTGCGCCCGGTGGCCTGGGTGCGGTTGGGCCAGGCCCTCCCGGATGATCCGCCTCTGCACGCCGGCGCGCTCACCTACCTGGCCGATCACGTGACAGCCGCCTTCGCCCGGCAGATGCTGGCGGCCTTCGTCCGAACGCGGCAGAACCCGCACCCCGACTCGGGGCCGGGCCCGCATCCGCATCCAGAACCGGGTCGGTCACTCCATCCGGCCAGGATGACCTCGCTTGACCACGCGGTCTGGATCCACCAGCCCTTCCGAGCGGATCAGTGGCTGCTCGTCGTGCGGGACAGCCCGTCCGGCTCCGGCTACCGGACGCTCACTCGGGCGTCCTTCTTCAGCCAGGACGGCCGGCTGGTGGCCTCGTCCACCCAGGACGCCGCACCCGCCTGATCACCGATCACCGATCGCTGATCATCGATCACCGGGTCGGAGCAGTCGGTCAGATCGGCACCTCGACGGCCTGGCCCGCGACCAGCCCGGCGACGGCCGTGGCGTACAGCCTCGACTTGATGGTGCCCAGCGTCGGGCCCGCCTTGCCGGTGAGCGGGCGGGCCATCCCGATCGCCGTCGGCAGCACCTTGTCCTGGTCCGCCACGCCGTCGATGATCCCGGCCGCAAGGGCGTCGTCGCCGCCGTACCGACGGCCGGTCGTCATCGCCTCGTGGGCGGTCCGGACTGGCAGCCGGGAGCGGATCAGGTCGGTGATCCCACCGCTGAAGGGGATGTCGATGTCGACCTCGGGGAAGCAGAAGTAGCCCCGGTCCACCCGCATGACCTGCTGGTCGTGGGTGAGCGCGAGCGCCGCGCCGGCGCCGAACGCATGCCCGCCGACCGCGGCCACGGTCGGCAGCCCCACGGTCACGAAGCGGGCGAACAGCACCCGCACCGACTGGATGAACGGCTCGATCTCACCGGGGTTCGCGGTCATCCACGTGAGGTCGAACCCGTTGCACCAGAACTTGCCGGACGCGGTCGTGACCAGGGCTTTCGGTGCCGGCGCGGCCACCACCTCGTCGAGGGCGAGGTTGATGGCGGCCACCGAATCCGGATTCAGCCGGTTCTCCCCGTCCCCCAGGTCCAGGATGAACACGTCACCATCGCGGTCGAGTCCTGACACGTGCCGCTCCTCGCGCACTCGTTTCCGGCTCCCGGCGGGGATCCCTTCCTGCCGACTATGCCGACCGGGGGGCCGTCATGCGCGACCTGGCGCGTTGTCTCACGCCCCGGTGAGTTCGCCCGACGCGTGGCCCTTTCACACGGCGCTGTGCGGTGACGGGCCGTGACGCAGGTCGCCGATCTCCCGTGCCCGGTTCCGGAGCCGCATGAGTGGGTCGACGGCCCCGGYCCCGACACGAAGCGTGCCTACGACGAGGCCATGGCTGACGTCGTCGCCGGCAGGTCGGTGATCCGTACGTCCGAGGAGGCCCTCGACGCGCTGCTGGCAGAGTCGGCCGCGGTCGGCACGCACGTCATCTTCCGGGGCTGATCGTCGGTCAGGGTTGCGCGGTGCATCTGTCGACGCCGCGGATGGGGGTGTCCCCATCGAAGTACGTCACCGCCGTCGCGGGCAGGTATCCCCATCCGTCGCGGTATCCGTAGCTGTTCGCCGCCGCCATGTCGCCCTGGGTGTACAGCCACCAGGTGCTCTGCCTACCCGTTGCGGTGGCGGGATTCGGCCGTCCCTGGATCTGGCAGACCACCCAGACCGCGTTGTCCTTCCTCATCAGGCCGGTGTCATCGAGCGGCTCGGTCGCGTCGGCGCCGATGTTGGCGTAGACCGGTGACTCGGCGTCCGTCGGGCACATGAACTGGCTCTTGAAGACGCGATCCTGGTAGTCACGGATCTCTTCGTATCGCACGCCGCATTTGTCAGCGGGGGTGATCGCCGGTGCCGGCGTGCTCGTGCTCACCGCATCGGTGCCGGTGCCGGCGTTCACGTCGGGGCCGGGGCTGGTGTCCGTATCGGGGCTGGTGGGGGCGGTGGGGCTCGTGCCCGCTGTGCTCGCGGGCGGCGCGGTGGAGCTGGCACTGGTCGTGAGCTCGGCGGCGTCATCCTGTTCGCCGTGGCGCGCAAGCTGCAGAAAGAGGGCGACCGCCCCGGCCGTCAGCAGCGCGGCCGAGCCGGCCACGGCCGCGACCTGCCACCCGCTTCGGCGCTGGCGCCGAGGCCGGGAGCGCTGCGGCGATTCGAGCGGTGCACCTGTGCTGTCCTCGCCGTACTCCTCGCCGCGCGGGCCTGTGCCCTGCCAGCCGGCTGAAGGGTAGGGGTCGCCGTGCTCCAGTTCGGTGAGCAGCGAGGTGAGCTCTGCTGTGACCTCATCCAGGCCCGGCCGCTGGTCCCGAGTGCGGGCGAGCATGCGGCGAAGGAGATCGTCCAGGGCTGGTGGTGCGTCCGGGCGATCGAGCGGCAGCATCTCGCCGGCCTGGATCCGGGTGAAGATTTCGGCCGGGGTCTTTCCGGGAAAGGGCGTGCGGTCGGTGAGCAGTGCGAAGAGCGTCGCGGCGAGCCCGAACACGTCCGAGGTGGTTTCCGGCTGCTCGCCGAGCAGCACCTCCGGTGCCGCGAAACCGGCGGTGAATGCCGCCGAGAAGGTCGCCGGGTCGAGGCCTTCCGCGACGCTGGCGATGCCGAAGTCGCTGAGCACCGGCTCGCCCGAAGCACGGAGCAGGATGTTCGCCGGTTTCAGGTCGCGGTGCAGAATGCCGTGCCGGTGTGCGGCATCCAGGGCGCGGGTCACCGGAACCGCGAGTGCCAGCACCTCCCGGACGGGCAGGGGGCCCTGGTCGATCACCCGGTCGCGCAGTGTTCCCGCCGGGAAGTACTCCATCGCGATGTACGGCCGGTGGTCGATCGTGGTTCCGGCGTCGAACACGGTGATGATGTTCGGGTTCCCGGTGAGCCGGCCGGTCACCCTGCATTCCCGGACGAACCGGCGCCGCGCGTCCGGATCGCGCAGGTCGGCATGCATGACCTTCACGGCGACCTGCCGATCGAAGATCTCCTGCTCGGCGAGGTGGACGGTGCTGAAACCACCGTGGCCGAGGTCCCGGAGGAACCGATAACCGCTGATCATCTGGCTTCCGCTCCTCGGGCGCGGCTCATCTCCGGCGACGTTACACCCGGTGATATAGCGCACGTCGCACCCAGGTCGCCTGCTATATGCGTGGTATCGGCGGATATCTCCTAGTGGGAAACATACCGGTGCCGGATGGTTCCGGTGAATCCGGTGGACCCGATAGCCGGGGCGCGTCCGGAGGGTTGCGTCCCGACCGGCTGGCTGCCGGCGGGGGTCTGGCTGTCGGTGGGGTCCGGCAGTCGGCGGCAGAGGGCTGGCTGTCGGTGGCCGTTGGGATGACCAGGGTCTGATCCGGGCATGTCGACATCGAGGGCGGGATCCGGGCCGGCAATCACCGGCCGGATGGATCGTCCGAGGAGCGTGCAACGGCGGCGGATGTCAGGAGGTTGGACATGTCGCACCAGGTCGTAAAGGGTGGACGGCACACGGAGCCAGCCGGGCAGGGCATTTCGGATGACGAGATGGCCCGGCAGGTGACGGACCAGACGTCGCACGACCGCCTCGCCAAGACCTTCTTCGAAGGGGAGCGGGGCGGGGCGCGCAGCGACGAGGAGGCCGCGAAGTTCCGCACCGCGCATCCGACGGGCAAGCGCGAGCGCGCCAGCGTCTAGTTCCAGTGAGCAGTATGGAGTCGCACCAGCGCTCTGCCCATCCGCTGCTTCCGAGCAGGAAGCGAGGATTTTGGCTGTTGGAGCAACCGAGATCCTCACTTCTTGCGGGTTGTCAGGTGGTGCCGCGTCCTGTTTGTCCTTATTAGTGCGAATTGCGGACGCCGTGTGGGGGTGCGGGATCCCCGGTGGGGCGACGCCGTGTGGGGGCGCGGGACCTCCGGTGGGGCGCCGTGCGGTGGGCCGACCGCGGTGACCTGCTCAGGTGGCGGACCGTGATCCGGCGGTGGGGCGGGTCCGGTTGCTGAGCGCCTGGGCTTGCGAGGGCGACGACGATGTCGCGGACGAGACGGTGGCCTCGCGGACTTTGAGCGGGTTTGCAAGATCTTTGGCGGCCGGCGACAGGGCCGACTAGCCTATGCGGCGGGACCAGCGTCACCGCGCACCCGCGTCAACCGCACCATGGCTGTCTGCAACCCGGCCACCTGCAACCTGGCCACCCGCAACATCGACAACTGCACATCGCGCCGCTCACACCCGTGCGGGAGAGCTCCGGGCCAGCCTCGGAGCGCCGAAGGAGCAAGATCTCCCCACAAACTCTCAGGCTCAAGACCGCCGGGTCAGGCGACTCTGAAAAGCGGACACGAGGACTGTGTCCCGCCGACGGTGCAAGTCGGCCGCTGGTGTCCGGGTGACCCCGGGCGTGGTGGCCGGCGAAGCTCTCAGGCTCATGACAGAGGGGGAGGCCCGCCGCGACGCGGGCGGGGGACCACAGCCGTCCGGTGTCGTCACCGTTCGGTGTGGTCTCTCTTCGGCGTCGCACGACCTCCGGAGCGAAGCGACGATGACCACCGAGATCACCACTGCGGCGACGCCGCCGGATTCCTCCGCTCAGCCCGCCGACACTGGCGGCGGTACCGCTGACGGCAGTGCCACGAACGGCGCGGCTACCACGAACGGCGCGGCTACCACGAACCGCGCGGCTACCACGAATGGCGCGGCTACCACGAATGGTGCCGGCACCACGAACGGCGCGGCTACCACGAACCGCGCGGCTACCACGAATGGCGCGGCTACCACGAATGGTGCCGGCACCACGAACGGCGCCGGTACGACGACTGGGCGTGAGGCCGGGTCCGAGCGCCAGGCGCCCCCGCGGCAGCGGCCCGAGCCGGGCGCCGCGCTCGTGGTCGAGGCGATCCCGCGGTTCGTCGACCGCCACATCGGCCCGGATGACGCCGACCGGATGGCCATGCTCGATCTGCTGGGCCTGGGCTCGCTGACCGCGCTCACCGACGCGGCGGTACCCGCCGCCATCCGGGACACCGAGCTCGATCTACCGCCGGCGGTCACCGAGACGGAGGTCCTCGCGGAGCTGCGGGCGCTGGCCGGTCGTAACCGCCGCGTCACCTCCATGATCGGCCTGGGTTTCAGCCCGGCGGTCATGCCGGGGGTGATCCAGCGCAACGTGCTCGAGAACCCGGCCTGGTACACGGCCTACACGCCGTACCAGCCGGAGATCTCGCAGGGCCGGCTCGAAGCCCTGCTGAACTTCCAGACCATGATCACGGACCTGACCGGTCTGGCGGTCGCGGGTGCCTCGCTGCTCGACGAGCCCACCGCCGCGGCGGAGGCGATGCAGATCGCCTACCGCGCCACCCGGGGGAAGCGCTCCACCTTCCTGATCGACGCGGACACTCTGCCCCAGACCGTCGCCGTCGTCCGCACCAGGGCGGAGGCACTCGGCATCACCGTCGTCGTCGCCGACCTCCGGGACGGCCTCACCCCCCGGCCGACGCCGGCGCCGGGTGAGTCCCCCGTCCCGGCGGACGAAGCCACCGCGCTGTCGGACGCATCAGCCGGGCCCGCCGCGGCAGCGGTGGCAGCGGTCGCAGCCGACATCCTGCCGGACGTCTTCGGCGTGCTGCTGTCCTACCCGGGCGCGGACGGGGGCGTGCGCGATCCTCGGGGCCTCATCGCCCAGGCGCGGGAACGCGACATCGTCGTGACCGTCGCGGCCGATCTGCTGGCGCTCACGCTGCTGCGCGCCCCCGGCGGTCTCGGCGCGGACATCGTGGTCGGCACGACCCAGCGGTTCGGGCTGTCGCTGTCCTTCGGCGGCCCGCACGCGGGCTATCTCGCGGTGCGGTCCGGCCTTGAGCGGATGCTTCCCGGCCGGCTGGTCGGTGTCTCGGTGGACGCGGCGGGCGACCCCGCCTACCGCCTCACGTTGCAGACCCGGGAGCAGCACATCCGGCGGGAGAAGGCGACCAGCAACATCTGCACCGCCCAGGTGCTGCCGGCCGTGCTGGCCTCGATGTACGCCGTCTACCACGGCCCGGCGGGGCTGGCCGCGATCGCCGGCGCGGTGCACGCGCAGGCGGTGCGGCTGGCGGCCGGTCTGCGTGCCGGCGGCGTGGAGATCGTCCACGGCGAGTTCTTCGACACGGTGCTCGCCCGGGTGGCGGGGCGAGCCGGGCAGGTCGTGGCGGACGCCCTCGTGCACGGGGTGAACCTGCGGCTCGTCGACTCCGACCATGTCGGCGTCTCCTGCAACGAGACGACGGTGGAGGCGGATCTGCGTGCCGTCTGGGCCGCCTTCGGTGTGAGTGCTCCCGAGGGCCCGGCGCCCGAGGTGGCGTCCGCGGGGGTGGCGGTGTCGGTGCCGGCGGCGCTGCCGGCCGCGCTGCTCCGCGGGGAGGACGAGGCCTTCCTGACGCATCCGGTGTTCCACTCGCACCGGTCCGAAACGGCCATGCTGCGGTACCTGCGGCGTCTCGCCGACGTCGACTTCGCCCTCGACCGGGGCATGATCCCGCTCGGTTCCTGCACGATGAAGCTCAACGCGACGACCGAGATGGCCGCGGTCACCTGGCCCGACTTCGCGGACATCCACCCCTTCGCCCCGATCGACCAGGCGTCCGGGTACGTGTCGATGATCCGGGATCTGGAGCTGTGGCTCGCGCGGATCACCGGGTACGCCGCCGTCTCGGTGCAGCCGAACGCCGGCAGTCAGGGGGAGCTGGCCGGGCTGCTGGCCATCCGCGCCTACCACCGTGACCACGCCGAGCCGGGCGCGCCGGTGYGTGACGTCTGCCTGATCCCGTCCTCGGCCCACGGCACCAACGCGGCGAGCGCCGCGATGGCCGGCATGCGGGTGGTCGTGGTCGCCTGCGACGCGGAGGGCAACGTCGACCTGGACGACCTGACCGCGAAGGCGGCGAAGCACGCGTCGGTGCTGGCGGCCCTCATGGTCACCTACCCGTCGACGCACGGTGTGTACGAGGAGGGCATCGCCCGGGCGTGCGCGGTGGTGCACGACGCCGGCGGACTGGTCTACGTCGACGGGGCGAACCTCAACGCGCTGGTCGGGCTGTCGAAGCCGGGCCGGTTCGGGGCGGACGTGAGCCACCTCAACCTGCACAAGACCTTCTGCATCCCGCATGGTGGCGGCGGCCCGGGGGTCGGGCCGGTGGCGGTCGGCGAGAAGCTGGTGCCGTATCTGCCGAACCACCCACTGTGCCCGGAGGCAGGCCCCGAGACCGGGGTCGGGCCGATCTCGGGATCGCCGTGGGGATCCGCCGGCATCCTCATGATCCCGTGGGCCTACATCCGCCTCATGGGCGCGGACGGACTGCGGGCGGCGACGTCGGTGGCCGTGCTCAACGCCAACTACATCGCCCGTCGGCTCGCGCCGCACTATCCGGTTCTCTACACCGGGCGCAATGGTCTCGTCGCGCACGAGTGCATCCTCGATCTCCGGYCGTTGACCAAGGCGACGGGCGTGACCGTCGACGACATCGCCAAGCGCCTGATCGACTACGGGTTCCACGCGCCGACCATGTCGTTCCCGGTCGCCGGGACGCTGATGGTGGAGCCGACCGAGAGCGAGGACCTCGGCGAGATCGACCGTTTCTGCGACGCGATGATCGCCATCAGGGCCGAGGCCGCCAAGGTCGGCGACGGCGTCTGGCCGCGGGACGACAACCCGCTGTGCAACGCTCCGCACACCGCCGCGATGGTCACGGGGGACGACTGGGACCACCCGTACCCGCGGTCCGTGGCGGCCTACCCGGTCGCGTCGCTGCGGGCGGCGAAGTACTGGCCGCCGGTGCGGCGGATCGACGGCGCCTACGGGGACCGCAATCTGGTCTGCACCTGCCCGCCGGTGGAGGCCTTCGACTCCCGGGACTGATCCGGGCGGTGAACCGGGCCTGGCCCGGGCCTGATCGGTCGGTGTGCCAGGCCGGTTCGGGCAAGTCTGGGCCTGTTCGGAGCCTGGTCCGGGCCTGAACTGGCCCGGACCAATGCCTGGGCTGTCCGGTTTCCGTCCGGTTTCTGACCACCTTCGGGCCTTGACCTGGAGCTGGTACGTGGTGGCGCAGCTGGGCACAGTGTCCGGACTGTGGCCAATGATGGGGGTGGCGGTGGGCCCTCCCGGGCGACTTGTCACAATTGGCGCGACGGCGAAGTGCGCGGTGTTGTGCGTGACAGCACAGACCGCACATTTTTCGGACAACCAGCCTGGATGGCCCAGCCCGGCGGCGAGCGCAGCGAAGCGCAGCCGGCGTCGGGCCCGCGCCGGACGGATGGCTCGCGAAAGGGACGTTCCGCGATGCAGGAGCAGATGAACAGACAGCTCGGTCAGCTCCGCCAGACCGCGGTCGAGCTGGGTCTGGGGCCGGCGCTGAAGCTGGTCCGCCGCACCGTGCTGCCCAGCGCCCGCCGCAACGCGGTCGATGACCAACACCTCGCGCTGCTGCTCTCCTTCGTGCTCCAGGAGGACTCCAACTGCATCGACGTGGGTGCGCACCGCGGCGACGTGCTCAAGTCGATCGTGCTGCACGCCCCGCGCGGTGAGCACATCGCCTACGAGCCGCTTCCGCACCTTTTCGAGTACCTCTGCCTGGAGTTCCCGACCGTCACGCTGAAGCAGGCCGCGCTCGCGGAGAAGTCCGGGGTCAGCCCGTTCGCCTACGTCCGCAGCCGGCCGGCGTACAGCGGGCTGCGTCAGCGGACGGCGGAGGGCGCCGAGGAGGTCGAGGAGATCGAGGTCGTCGTCGAGGTGCTCGACGAGACCCTCCCGCCCGACCACCGCCTGGACCTGATCAAGATCGACGTCGAGGGTGCCGAGTACGGCGTGCTGAAGGGCGGGCAGAAGCTGCTGGCCACGAACCGCCCGTACATCATCTTCGAGTTCGGTGCCGCCGCCCGGAAGTACGGGACCACGGCGGAGGAGATGTACCGCCTGATCGACGGCGATCTGGGTCTGCGGATCTTCGACATGGACGGAACCGGCCCGTACACGCTCGGCAGCTTCCGCCGCACCTTCGACAGCGGCAGCCGCTTCAACTTCGTCGCGCACGCCTGACGCGGAACCCGAACGCGAGGCCTGAACGCAGGGCCCGAACGCGAGGCCTGAACGCAGGGCCGGGCACGCTCCGCAGTGAGCGTCCCGGCCCCGCGTCGTTCCCGGTGCGTGTCAGCGACGGCTTCGAGATACTCGCCAGATGGCGACGATCGACGGAATCGACGGGTTGAGGAAGCTGCAGGGCCAGGAGCTGGGCACCAGCTCGTGGCGGGAGATCACCCAGGAGCAGGTGAACGGTTTCGCCGACGCCACGGGCGACTGGCAGTGGATCCACGTCGACGTGGAGCGGGCGAAGGACGGGCCGTTCAAGACCACGATCGCCCACGGCTATCTCACGCTGTCGCTGATCCCGGTGATCTCCGCTGACGTCGCGCAGGTCACCGGGATCAAGCTGGCGCTGAACTACGGCCTGAACAAGGTGCGCTTCCCGCAGCCGGTCCCGGTCGGCTCCCGGGTCCGCGGCATCGTCCGCAACCTGTCGGTCGACGACGTGCCCGGCGGTGTCCAGGCGGTCAACCAGGTCACCATCGAGATGGAGGGCGCCACCAAGCCGGTCTGCGTGGCCGAGACGGTGGTCCGCTACCTGGCCTGAGGCCCTTCCCGGTCACCTGTTGGGCCTCGCGGTCGCGATCAGGGGCCCAGCAGCGCTTGGCGGGTCGCAAGAGTGAAGGATTCTGGTCGCTCCAACGACCAGAATCCGCACTTCTTGCGGGATGCCAGGTGCACCCCTGCCTATTTTGCCCCTCTTGAGACGAATTGTCGGTGCCTGCGGGGGCGGGTGCGGGATTCGGACTCCGTACCGGCTACCGGCTACCCGTGCGACCGGTGCGCCCTGCGACCGGGCGGGCTCAGCCGCGGGGCGCGCCCACCGTGGCGGTGACGATCCGGATGGTCGGACGCCAGTGCAGGCCACCAGCGTCCACCGACGGCGCGTGCCACCGGGTGAGGTCATCGATCATCGCCGGGAGGTCGGCGTTGTCGACCTTCTCGAGCATCGAGCGGACCGCGGTGCCCCACGCCCAGTGCCACCAGTGCTCCACGTCGCGGAAGACCAGGTCGGTGGCGACGAGATCGTCCCGGGTGAGTTCGAATCCGGCCGCGGTGAGCGCCCGGGCCAGTGCGCCTTCCGCCAGGATGGCCTGCCCGGGCCGGCGGTCGGCCGCGCCCAGGCCGGTCGCCAGGCGAAGCGGGTAGTCGGGCCGGCTCCACAGCGGGTCCGGGGCACCGAAGACGCTGACGGCCAGCCGCCCGCCGGGCCGCAGCAGGCCGCGCCACCGCGCGAGCGCTCCCGCCGGGTCGGGCAGCAGGAACAGGCCCATGCCGCAGAGCAGCACGTCGGCACTGGCCGGCTCGACCGGAGGATTCGTCGCGTCGGCGACCGCCACGGTCGCCCAGGGCAGCGAGCGGGCGGTGACGTCGGCGGCGGTCAGCGCGACCATGGTCGGCGCCAGATCGAAGGCGCGAACCGAACCGGTGGGCCCGGTCGCCTCGGCGGCGGGGATGAGGACGGCGCCGCGCCCGCAGGCGAGATCGACCACGTCCTCGCCGGGCCGGACGCCGGCGGCGCTGACCAGCGTTCGGCCCAGCGGGCGGAAGAACGGGATCCCGTGGACGTCGGCGTCGTAGTCGTGGGCCGCCCGCTCGAAGACCATGGTGCTGGGACGGGGGGCCGGCACCGACCCCGGCCCCGGCGACGAGGCACTGCCGCGCTGGCCGGCGTCGGTGCCCGTGCCTGCGCCCGTGCCGGCGTCGGTGCCGGTTGACAGGTCTGATCCTCGGTCAAGGCCGTTGCTGGTGGCGGTCACGGTTACAGTGTCCGCCCTGGCGTCGGCGCCGAGCCGGGTGCCGGCCGCAGCGGTCCGCCTGCCGGTGAGGTCGGTGATCAGGTTCACCGCGGGGTCGTCCGGCTCGAAGCGGCTCACCTCGACGCCGGCGAGCCCACGACTGGACAGCCACTCCTCGGCCGCGTCGAACCCGGCGAGCAGTTCCAGGCGGCGCAGGTCGAGGCCGAGCCGGCCCAGACCGGCGGGTTCGAGGTCGGCGAAGGTGAAGCCGCCGAGCTCAAGACCGCCCGCCGGCGGGTGCGCCGCGAGCCACCCGCCGCGGGCGGGGCTGACGCTCGGGCTCCGGACCGGAATCCGGACCGGGTCGTCGTCGCGTTCCGGGGTCGTGCCCCGACCCTGCGCGCCGGGCGGCAGGATCCGCTCGACAGTGATCTCGTCGATGGTGAACCCACCCATGGAGATCGTTTCCATCGCGATCCCGTCCACGGTGAGCCCGTCCATGGTGAGCTCGTCCACGCCGCGTCGCCTTCTTCCTCCGGGCCGCCTGGGGCGACTTTCTGCCTATGGCGTCTCAGCTAATCAGGACAGATCCCCCCATTCCGCCACCCAGATCGGGGCTAGCCGGCTGATCGAAAGTGCTAACCGCCGGCCGTCGACACCCGCTCTGACCTGCGGAAACGGAATCTCATCGGTGCAGTTCGCGGCCGTTGGCCGAATGGTCGATCGGCTCGGTTGAGACCTGTGTGGGGATGCCCGAACCGGCCATCACGGGGCCGGAAGGAGGTTTAAGGCGATCTGTCCCACCCGACTTCGGGCTGGTCCCGGAGTCGGGGCCACCCCCGTCGGCGGGCGGCGGGTCGGGTGCCGGACCACCCCCGGTGGCCATCGACCCGCGGCCGGTCGGCTCCCCGCCGCCCGCCCCCGCCTTCCGTCCGGTGCCGGCGCCGGTGTCGGTGCCGGTGCTGCCTTTCCTGCCGGACCCGGCCTTCCTGGCGGTGGCGTGGTCGGCCGCCCTGCCGTCGCCGGCCTGGTCCGGCCGCATCGCCGCGGCGGCGGCCGCCCCGGGAGCGAAACGCTCGCCGTGCACGTCGACCTGGGGCAGCAGCCGGTCACACCACCGCGGCAGCCACCAGTTCGCCCGGCCCAGCAGCGCCATCGTGGCCGGCACCAGCACCAGGCGGATCAGCGTCGCGTCGACGAACACCGCGACGGCCATGCCGACGCCGACCATCTTCACGGTCACGTCCGGGTCGAGGGCGAACCCCGCGAAGACGGCGATCATGATGAGGGCGGCGCTCGTGATCACCCGGGCGGTCGAGGCGAGGCCACGCACCACGCTGCCGCGCGGGTCGCGGGTGACCACCCAGTCCTCCCTGATCCGGGAAAGCAGGAAGACCTCGTAGTCCATGCTCAGCCCGAACAGCACGGTGAACATCAGGACGGGCAGCCAGCTCGACATCGGGACGCTGTGCGGCAGTCCCAGAAGATCGGTTCCCCATCCCCACTGGAAGACCGCCGTCACCACGCCGTAGGCGGCGGAGATGGACAGCAGGTTCATCGCGGCCGCCTTGAGGGCGACCACCGGCGACCGGAAGACGACGGTCAGCAGCAGGATGGACACGCCGACCACGAAGCCCACGACCCACCAGAGCCGCTCGGCCAGCAGCGCGGACAGGTCGGCGAAGATCGCGGTGGTGCCGGTGACGTCCACGCCGGGTGGCAGGACGTCGGCGCGCAGCCGGTTGACCAGCTCGGTCGAGGCGGCGTCGCTCGGTCCGGTCGTCGGCACCACCTCGATCACCGCCGCGGTGCCGGACGGTGCGACGACCGCCGGCGTGACGGACGCCACCCCGGGCACCGCGGCGACCTTCGTGGCCAGTTCGGCCAGGGCAACGGGCGGGAGCCGCCGCAGGTCGACGGCCAGCAGCAGGGGGCCGTTCGCGCCGGGCCCGTACTCGCTGGAGATCAGGTCGTAGGCGCGTCGCTGGGTGACGTCGACCGGCTGGCTGCCGGCGTCCTGTGGCCAGGTGCGCATCGTCAGGATCGGCGCGCTGAGCGTCAGCAGGATGATGAGCGCGCCGAAGGCCCACGGGCCCGGCCGGTCACCGATGCGCCTCGCCCAGGCGGCGGTCAGGGTGCGTCGCGTGGCGGTGGAGGGCTCGCCCGAGCCGAGGAGGGCTCCGGGGGAGGAT
Source organism: Frankia sp. CcI49 (assembly GCF_001983215.1). Lineage (NCBI taxonomy): Bacteria > Bacillati > Actinomycetota > Actinomycetes > Frankiales > Frankiaceae > Frankia > Frankia sp. CcI49. The sequence continues at coordinate 296,229 of NZ_MOWP01000027.1, read as the reverse complement.
GCTCCGCTGCCGGCCGCGGCGACCGAACGGGCGACGGATCGGGCCGCCAGCAGCTCGGCGTGGTTGCGGCGCCGCAGGACCCGCAGATCCGCGAGGCCGCACAGCGCCGGCACGAGGGTGATCGCGACCAGCACGACCGCGATCACGACGGCGGCCGTCGTGAACGCCGTCGTCACATAGGTGCTGAGGCCGACGAGCCGCAGCCCCGTCAACGACAGGATGACGGTGAGCCCCGCGAAGACCACCGAGGCGCCGGCCGTGGCGTTCGCCCGGCCCGCGGCCTCCCGCACCGACAGCCCGGCCCGCAGCCCTTCCACATGCCGGGTGACGAGCAGCAGCGCGTAGTCGATGCCGACGCCGATGCCGACCATCGAGGCCAGCGACGGCGCGATCGAGCTCACCGTGGTCACCGCGGAGATCAGGGTGATGCACGACGCCCCGATCCCCAGACCGATCATCGCGACCGCGATCGGCACCCCCGCGGCGACCAGCGACCCGAAGGCGATCAGCAGGATCAACAGGGCCAGCGCGACGCCGGTCGCCTCCGCCCGGCCGTCGACCTCCTGCAGGTTCTCCGAGATCTGGCCGCCGACGTCCACCTGCAGTCCCCGCTGGGTGGCCGGGGTGGCCGCGGTGAACAGGTCCGCCAGTGCCTGCTCCGCGTCCATGTCGGCGACCGGATCCGTGTAGTTCACGGTGAGCAGGGCGGTGTCGCCGTCCCGGGACAGCTGGGGCGGGCTGGCCACCACAGCTGACGGCAGGGCGGCGAGCCGGGTTCGCACGGTCGCCAGCAGGCCGGCATCCAGGGGGGTGCCGTCGGGATCGTGCACCACGACCCGGGCGTCGGCGCCCGCGAGGTTCGGAAAGTTCGCGCGCAGCAGGTCCGTCCCGTGCTGCGAGGCCGTCATCGGGGCGCTGAAGTCGTCGTGGGGCTCGCCGCCGGAGCCGGCCGCGAGTCCCAGTGCCACGACGAGGGTGGCCAGCCACATCCCGATGACCCGCCACGGCCGGGTGGCCGCGGCAGCTCCGATCCGGTACAGCAACCCGGACATCAGTCCTCCTCGACTCCGCTGGGCCGACGTGGGCGGTGGACGTGGGCGTGGATGTGGATGTGGGCGTTGGGGTGGTGCACCGCTGGGCGCCGTTCCGCCGCGGGGAGCGGGAGCGGGGGAGCGGGGAACGGCGTCGAGAGCGCCTCGTCCGACTGTTCGGGCGGGACGCTCGGATGGGTGTCGCGGGGGAGGGAGGGGGGTGGTGTGTTCGGCGCTACACGCCGGTGGGAGGATCGAGGTTTCTTCGTTCCAGGTGAAGGCTCGAGCTCTCCGCGGAGATTACGTCGCGAAAGGCGCCCTAAACGGGCAAATCGCGCATACCACTCAGGGTGCGTCCTGGCGATGACGCGTGCCGGCACGTCGGACGCCTGTCATGTCGCGTAGCCGACGAAACCCGGTGCCTGTCGGTGCCCCATCGGGCCTGTCGGTGCCGGGCCTCAGAGCGCTTCGGCTGCTCCGCTGACCGCGAGCTGGTCGCCGTCCGCGGGCGCCCCGATGGTCCCGCTGACCGCGACCTGGTCACGCCCCGCGCTCTTCGCCGCGTACAGCGCGCTGTCGGCCGCCGCGACCAGGCCGAACGTGTCCGCGGCGTGGGTCGGTATGGCGGCCGCGCCCACCGACACCGTGACCGCGACGAGCTGCTCGACGGCCGGACGTGGCCCGTCGCCCGGCCGCGGCGGGTCGGTGCGCCGGCCCGGCGGGTCGAGGTGACCGCCCGGCGAACGGGTGCCGACCCGGATCGGCGTGGCGCAGACCTGGCGGCGCAGCCGTTCCCCGACGGCCGCGAGGTCGATCTCGGGCAGGTCCGTGACCAGGACGGCGAACTCCTCACCGCCGTACCGGCCCAGCACGTCACCGGGCCGGGTCGCGGCCCGCAGCCGGCGTGCCACCTCGACCAGGACGTCATCCCCGACCGGGTGCCCGAACCGGTCGTTGATCGACTTGAAATGGTCGACGTCGATCAGGAACAGACCGAGGCGGTGGCCCTCCCGCAACGCGCGGTCGACCGCCGCGGACAGCTCACCGTCCAGGTGGCGGCGGGTGTGCACGCCGGTCAGACCGTCGGTGATCGCGGCCTGGTGCTGGTCCGCGACCAGACCCGCCATCCGGAAGATGATCAGGACGAACATCGCGCCGCTGGAGACGGCGACGACCACCAGGCCGTCGGTCTCGCCGCGAACGCTCTGCACCGTCAGCACGATCGGCGCGACCAGCGCCGCCGCGGTGAGCGCCAGCAGCCGGGACGTCGACAGGACCGCCGTGCTCCGTTTCCGGGTGCTGGTGAGCTCGCGCATGCTCGGATGGAGGGCGGCGCCGCCGAGCCCCAGCGCGCCGAGCAGGGCGACGAGCTGTGCGCCGCCGCCGAACTGGTCCGTCCCGTCGATCTGCCGCGGCAGGTAGAGCAGCGATGCGGCCAGGACCGCCGAGAGATGGGTGAGGAGCAGGTAGCCGGCCGGTCCGCGCCGGCCGCGGTCGAGCACCAGCAGCAGGCCGGCCGCGAACAGCGCCGGGAACGAGGCGGCGTAGGCCAGCGCGGTGACGCGGGTCGCGAATGAGGACGAATGCTCCGCCGACAGGCCTGGGGCGATCACATAGACCCAGGCGACGAGGGCCCCCGCGACCCCGATGGTCGCACTGTCCAGCACGTCGGTGAGCCCACCGGGCAGGCCACGCCGGCGGGCCAGCACGACGACGCCGGCCACCAGCAGTGGGTACTGGGCCAGGTAGCAGACGTCCCAGAGCCCCGGGAAACGGTGCCGGTCGAGCAGGTTCCCGATGCCGTAGAGCAGCGAGTCGCCGACGGTCGCCGTGGCCTGGGCGGCGGCGAACAGCCACCACGGCAGCGTGGCCGCCGGGCGGTGCCGGCGTACCCCCACGCACACCGCGGCCGTGGCACAGACGCCGGCCAGCAGCTCGACGGCGGTGCGCCCGGCCGACACGGTGCCAGCTGCCGACAGCGCCCAGAAGACGACCAGCAGACCGATCCCGCCGCCCAGCGCCAGGGCCCAGCGGCGGTCGGACGACGGCCGCATGGCTCGGGGTGCGGTCACCGATCACCGGGAATCGCCGGCGACCGGGTGCCGGGCGGAAGCGACCGGGGCATGAGCAGCGTCTCCGAATACGAATGCGTGAAGCTGCGGAGGCGCCGGTGCAGGGGCGCGGGTCCGCGGGAGCGGGGTCCGTGGGTTGTGGTGTGGGGGATCGCGGAATCCGAACGCCGGAGACGCTGGACGGGCGCACTCCCAGCAGCCGGGGCGCCGGTGCGGCCCGCAACGCCACCTCGTACCCGAGACGGCCCGAGTACCGGAGGTAGCCCGACAAAAGCGCTTCAGCCCGTTGGGCCGGACCTGGACCACAACAGAACCATCCTGATGGTAGCTCCGTGTGCACGATCCTTTGACGCAGGGTATGAGCTTTTGTCTGATTCTTGTGTCGCGGCGTCGGCCCGGTACGCCGGGTGTGGGCGAGTGCGCGGTCCTGTCGTGGCTCGACCCACGGTCAGCCGGTGAGCAACCGGTGATCAGTCGGTGATGGTGGCGGTGCCGTTGCCGGCGGAGGCAGTCTCGGGGTGGCGCGAGCGCAGAGCCATCAGAAAGCGCAGAGCCATCAGAAAGCGCAGAGCTGTTGGAAGCACGGCGCTGTCCGAAGCGCGGAGCTGTCAGATCAGCCCCAGGACGGAGATGAAGCGCCGGGCCGCGTCGCCGCCGGCCTCCAGCGCCACGGCCTGTGCCCGGACGGTGTCGAGGTTGTCGAGCAGCGCCGCGTCGACCTCCGCCGCGGCCGGGCTCTCCCGCTCGCCACCGCCGCCACCGCCGGGCCGCGCCGCGGCCGCATAGAGCGCGTCGAGCGCCGCCTCGGCCGCGCCGAACGCCGACTCGTCGAAGTCCCAGTCGGCGTCCCACGCGCGCCCGAGGCAGAGCAGCCGGAGGGCGGACGGTGTGTGCCGGGTCAGCAGGTCGTCGACGAAGGCGAGGTTGCCCAGGGACTTCGACATCTTGACCCCGCCCACCCGGACGGTGCCGGGGTGCAGCCAGGCCCGCGCGAACGGCCGGACGCCCGTCGCCTGCTCGGCCAGCAGCGACTCCACGGCGTGGTGCGGGAACCGCAGGTCGGCGCCGCCGACATGAAGATCGATACTGGAGCCGAAGGTCGACAGCACCATCGCCGCGCACTCGGCGTGCCAGCCGGGACGGCCCGGCCCCCAGGGGCTGGGCCAGCTCGGAAACTCACCGTCGGCCGGGTCGGCCCGCCAGACCGCGACGTCGAGCGGGTCGTCACGGTTCGGATCCCGCGGGTCGTCGTTGAACTCGGCGGCGAGAGCGATCGCCGCGGCCCGGTCGAGGCCGGCGCGGTCCGCAGCCTCGGCCGTGCGGGCGTAGACGGTGCCGTTGCGTTCGTAGGCATGACCGGCGCGCAGCAGCGCGGTCGTGAGCTCGATCACCCGGGTCACCGCGGCGCGCGCCGTCGGCTCGTGGTCCGGTGGCTGGATCCCGAGCGCGGACATCGAGCGGTCGAAGGAGAACCGCTGCATCGCCGCGACCTGGTCGAAGGGCATCCCCAGCCGGCGGGCCTCGGCGAACATCGCGTCGTCGACGTCGGTGATGTTGCGGGCGAGCTCCACCTGGACCCCGGCCGCACGCCATACCCGCGCTGTCAGATCCGTCCACAGGTACGTGGCTGCATGGCCCAGATGTGTGACCGCATAGGGAGTGATGCCGCACACATAGACCCGGGCGCGGCCGACGACAGGGATCGGCGTCCGGCCAAGCCGGAGGTCCGGGCGCATCGGGTCCAGTACGACATCCACCACCTCAGCATGCCATCGTGTCGCCGAGCCGGCCTTCCCAACCGGGGCCCGACCAGCCGGGACGGCCGGGATCCACGCGGACGTGTCCGGACCCGCCGGGCGTCGTCCGGACAGCTCCCGGGTACACCGGCGAAGGGTCTGGTGTCCCGTCGTGTATCCCGTCGCGCCGGCCGGATGGGCGGCCGGCGCGACGGACGGCCGGGCGCCGGTGAACCTGGCCCGGGCCGGCGCGCCGAGCGGGCCGAAAGTGATGTTCTGGGGGACTCCTCCGGGGGAGTGACGATCCGTCGCGCAACATCCATACTTTGATCCCCGCACGCCGGCCGTGTGTTCCACGGCGGTCGGTCCCTGGGGGGATCCGCGGGTAAAGGTATGGAAAGGTGTGAAGAGGGAGGATCGCCAGCGGCGTCCGGTTGACCGGGGAGCGCCTGCCCGGAAAGCTTCGCCTGACGTGGTTCACGTGGTACGCGAACCATCAGGTGTTATGTCGGCCACGTCTGCGCGGGCGTGGTCGGACCTGGGGGGGTCTTAAGCCAAGAAAGGTCTCGAGAGAGGGGCGTCCGTGCGAACGCTCGAACCCACCACCCTCGACCTCGATGCGATCGAGGTGGACAAGCTCAACAGAGGCGTCACGCTAAGTCTGCTGATACCCGCCCGCGGGCCTGAGGCGGCGCGGGCGCTCGGGACCATCATCGCGCTCAACCGGCAACGGTGGATGCAGGAACGCAGCGTCATCGACGAGATCGGCGTAATAGTCGATCCGTCCTCGGACGGTGACGAGCACGATCTGGTGCGGATCGCGACGGAGGCGGGGGCGAGCTGGGTCGCCCGAGGCCAGTCCGTCATGGAACGGCACGCGGGGGCGGAGGACGCCGCGGCCGGTGGCAAGGCCGGTGCCATGCGCAGCCTCGCGTACCTCGCGTTCGGTAACCGGCTGATTTTCCACGACGCCGATCTTGAAAGTTATGACCCGATCACGGTCGGCGTTCTGGCGGCGGCGGCGACCGCCGGTAACGCTCCGCTATTCGTGAACGGAAGCTCGCGCAGGGTCACCGGTGACGGGCAGCCCGGCGGGCGAACGACCGAGATGCTGCGCTCGCTTCTCTCGAAGCAGCTCGCGCGTCATGTGCCGTCCATCACCCGGGCAATCCAGCCATTGATCGGGGAGTTCGTGATTGACGCCGACGTCTTTGCGTCGCTCGCGTTCTCGCGCGGTTACGGGGTGGAGACTTCCCTGAAGGTTCTCGCCCTGGACCTTCTCGACTACGCGGACTGTCTACAGGTCGAGCTGCCGATCAAGTATCAGGTTGGTCAGCACTACCACAACCTGGTCAAGCAGTTCCATGAGATCAGTTTCACAATCGATGTTCTCGAGGCCTACTTCCAGCGGCGGCGCCTCGATCCGCATGTCGCCGTCTGGCAGATTGCCGACAACTACGACCTCCTATTTCCGGGTCGTACCTATCCGCTGTACCGGCCACCCGGGTACGACGAGACCGATTTCGTCCCGCGGCTGGGCTTCTATCAGCCGCTGGCGACCTCGCCGGCCTACCAGGCGCGGCTGGGTGAGATCAAGAGTGCTCGCCGTGCCGCCCTCGACACTCTGAGTAGGAGGATGCGGACATCTGCCTGAACGTATGGCGGCAGGTCTGACCCGGCGGGGGTAGCAACGTCGCCAGACGGTGGCAACACCGCCGGAGCGGAGCCGCCCGCGCCGCTCCTGCGAGCGGTGTGGTCAGGCGGGCGGTAGAAACCGCGGCGCCGCTCGGCCGGCACCGGGCGGCGCCGCGCCGGCACCGGGCGGTGCCGCGCCGGTGCCGAGTTCGAACACGCCCTCACCGATGCCGGCCGCGACCCGGTCGGCACGGTCGATCACCTCGGCGAAGTCGACGGGTATCTGGCACCCGACCCGCACCAGCGCACCGATCATCTGCTGGTCGAAGAGCTCACCCGAGCCCCGGAGCGGCTCCGGGAGGTGACCGAACAGATCCAGCGCCAGCAGCCCGTGCAGCTGGGTCCACACCAGCATGCRGGCGGCATCGGCGACCGGGCCGAGGCCGGAGTCGTCGCAGTCCCACGCCTCGAACTGCCGGCGGAGGTTGGGTGACAGCTCGGCCTCCAACCCGCTCGGATCGAAGACGCCGGCCTCGATCGCCTCGGCCATGCACCGCAGGAGCACGGCGACGGACCGTTCGAGCTCGTCGAGCACTGCGGTCGACGGGTCGGTCAGGTCGTCGGGCTGCGGACCGAAGATCAGCGTGTATTCCGTCGGGTTCAGCATCGCCCAGCGCCGGTGGGAGCGGGCGACCAGCAGCCAGCGCACCATGTGGTCGTCCGTCGGCGCGGCGTCGAAGGCCGCCTCCAGCACGTCGGCGAGGGAGCTGTAGGCGTCCTGCGCCAGCACGTGGATCAGTGCGGCCCGGCTGTCGAAGTACCGGTAGATCGCGGACGGCGTCATCCCCATCTCGCGTGCCACGGCCCGCAGCGAGAGGCCGGCCGCACCGTGCTCGGTCAGCTGTTTGTGGGCGGCCTTCTTGATCTCCTCGATCGTTGTCTGGCGGAGGCGCTCGCGACGGGGGACTGGACGAGTCACAGTCGCCATGCTGCGGCCAGACTGCGATCGGTGTCAACTTCCAAGAACAAGGGTCTTGACAGAGAACGGTGTTCGCGAACACTGTTCTCTCAAGAGATCGCTTCTCTCGGGAGGGTCCCGTGTTCACCGCTGTAGCGAAGATCGTCACTCGCCGGCCGCGTCTCGTCCTGTTGCTCACCCTCATCGCACTGCTGGGCGCCGGTGCGCTTGGYCTCGGCGCGTTCGGCAAGCTCGAATCAGGCGGGTTCGACGATCCGGCGTCCGCCTCCAGCCGAGCCGCCGACCTCGTCGACGAGCGCTTCGGCGGGGAGCCGAACCTCGTCCTGCTCGTCACGGCCCGCCCCGACATCACCGGCCAGACTCAGGCCAGGCAGGCCGTCGACGACCCGGCGGTGGCGGTGGCCGGGCGCGAGCTGGCCGCCGATCTGGCCGCCCAGCCCGGGGTCACCAATGTGTCGTCCTACTGGACTGGCGCGCCACCGCTTAAATCCGACGACGGCCGCTCCGCGCTGGTCATCGCCAGCGTGGACGAGGACCATGCCAGCGACCTGGTCGCCCGCTACGAGGACGCCTACGAGGCCGGCCGGGTGCCAGGGGGCGACGCCGACTCGCCGGTCACCGTGCGCCCGGGCGGTGCGGCCACCGTCGGCGAGGACATCAACGGCCAGGTGGGCGCCGATCTCGCGGTGGCCGAGGCGATCGCGATCCCGATCACGACCGTGCTCATGATCATCGCCTTCGGTGGCCTGGTGGCCGCGCTCCTGCCGCTGGGCATCGGGCTCATGGGCATCCTGGGCGGCTTCGCCGTGCTGTCGGTGGTGGGCAGCCTCACCGACGTGTCGATCTTCGCGGTGAACCTCACCACGGCGCTCGGCATGGGTCTCGGCATCGACTACGCCCTGCTCATGGTCAGCCGTTTCCGTGAGGAGCTCGCCGCCGGCCGGGACCGGGCCGAAGCTGTCGCGGTGACGGTCCGCACCGCCGGGCGGACCATCCTCTTCAGCGGCGCGACGGTGATCGTCGCGCTCGCCGTGATGCTGGTCTTCCCGCCCTACTTCCTCAAGTCCATGGCCTACGCGGGGATCGCGGTCACGGCGGTCGCCGTCTTCGCCGCCGTGGTCGTCCTGCCAGCCGTGCTGATGCTGCTCGGGCCGAAGGTGAACGCCCTGCGGGTGGGTGGCCTGCTCGGCTTCCTGCGCCGCCGCCGGGCGGCCGGGACGTCCGCGGGTGCCGAGGGCGGCGCGGACGCTGCCGCCGGGAACGCGCCTCGGGAGACCGTCGAGTCGCCGTTCTGGCGGCGGGTGGCCACCATGACGATGCGCCGGCCCCTGCTGGCCGGGCTGCCGGTCATCGCCCTGCTCCTCGTCCTCGGCGCCCCGTTCCTTCACGTCGAGTTCGGCACGCCGGACGACCGGGTGCTGCGCGCCGACAACTCCAGCCGCGCGGTCGGAGACGTCATCCGCGGCGACTTCTCCTCCAACGACGCCGGGGCGATCGTGGTGGTGGTGACCGGTCCGGCCGAGGCCACCGGTCCGGACGAGATCGCCGACTACGCGGCCGCGATCTCGAAGATGGACGGTGTCGCCCGGGTCGACAGCGCCGCCGGCGTGCTGGTCGACGGCCGGACCGTGGTGCCGCCCGGTGCGTCCACCGAGCGCTACTCGGCCGAGAACGCCTCCTACCTGCGGGTGGTGCCCTCGGTGGAGCCGCATTCGGCGCAAGCGCAGGAGCTGGTCCACCAGGTCAGGGACCTCGCCGCCCCGGCCGGCACCGAGGCGCTGGCCGGCGGCCCGCCGGCGGTGCTCGTCGACGGCAAGGCCACGATGGCCAGCCACCTGCCGCTGGCCATCGGGCTCATCGCGCTGACGACCTTCGTCCTGCTGTTCCTGTTCACCGGCAGTGTGGTGCTCCCGCTGAAGGCGATCGTCCTGAACGGGCTGACGCTCACCGCCGTGTTCGGCGTCGCCGTCTGGATCTTCCAGGACGGCCATCTCGCCTCGTGGCTGGACTTCACCCCGGGCACGCTCGACACGTCGATGCCGGTGCTGCTGTTCTGCATCGCGTTCGGGCTGAGCATGGACTACGAGGTCTTCCTGCTCTCCCGGATCAAGGAGGAGTACGACGCGGGCGCGTCGAACACCGAGGCGGTCGCCGCCGGCCTGGCCCGCACCGGGCGTCTCGTCACGACGGCGGCGGCCCTGCTCGCGGTGACCTTCATCGCCTTCTCCACGTCCTCGGTCCGCTTCATGCAGATGTTCGGGCTGGGCACGGCGCTGGCGATCCTGCTGGACGCCTCCCTGATCCGCGGTGTGCTGGTGCCGGCGTTCATGCGGGTCGCCGGGCAGGCGAACTGGTGGGCACCGAAGCCGCTGCGCGCCCTGCACGCCCGCATCGGGCTGAGCGAGGCCGGCCCGGCCGGGAGCACCGTCGCGGTGCCGTCGGCCACTGTGTCGTCGGCCACTGTGTCGTCGGCCACTGTGCCGTCGGCCACGGTGGCGTCGGCCAAGGTGCCCGCCGACGGGACACCGTCGGAGGGGCCAGCATCCGACGGGACACCTTCCGGCCGGGTCCCGGCCGACCGGGCGCCGTCAGGTGGCGAGGGTGTCAGAACCGCTCAAAGCAGCGCCGGCGTTCCCAGTCCGTGACGGTTCGTTCGTAGCCGGCCAGCTCGACCTGCGCCGCGTAGGCGAGATGATCCACCACCGGCTGCCCGAAGGCGGCCCGGGCGACGGCGCTTTCCCGCCACGCCCGGGCCGCTTCGCGCAGTGAGGTGGGCAGCCTCGGGACGTCGTTCGCCGCGAAGGCGTTCCCGACCCGCGGCGGCTCCAGCGGCAGTCGATGCTCGATGCCGTACAGCCCGGCTGCGATCATCCCGGCGACGGCGAGGTAGGGGTTCGCGTCGCCGCCGGGCACCCGGTGCTCGATCCGCAACGAGCCCCCGGAGCCCACCACCCGCACCGCGCACGTGCGGTTGTCGTACCCCCAGGAGATTCCGGTCGGCGCGAAGGCGCCGGGAGCCAGCCGCTTGTAGGAGTTGACGGTCGGCGCGTACAGGAGGGTGAGCTCGGCCAGGCAGGCCAGCTGCCCCGCGACGAACCAGCGCATCAGCTCCGACATCCCGCCGCTGCCGCTGCTGCCGCCGCTGCCGCCGCCTCCGTGTTCGCCCGAGTTCTCGCTCTCGCCCGTGGCGGCGGCGAGGACGAGGCCGCCCTGCGAGGTGCGCAGGGACAGATGCACATGGCAGGAGTTCCCCTCGCCCTGGTCGTACTTGGCCATGAAGGTGAGCGCCCGGCCCGCCGCACCGGCGATCTTCTTCGCGGTGGTCTTGTAGAGCACGTGCTGGTCGCAGGTGCGCATCGCCTCGTCATAGCCGAAGACGATCTCGTACTGGCCGCGATGAACCTCGGCACGCGCGGATTCCACCCGGGCGCCCGCCACCGCCATCGCGGTGCGGATCGAGCGGACGAGATCGTCCAGGCGCTCGGTGCCGGCGAGCGCGTAGTCGATGTTGTAGCTGCTGGCCGGCGTGAGCCGGGTGTAGTCCCGGCGGGCGGCGTCGCGGTAGTTCTCCTCGAACACCAGGAACTCCGGCTCGGTGCCGGCCAGCGCACACAGGCCCAGGCCGGCCAGCCGGTCCAGCTGCCGGCGCAGCACCGTCCGCGGCGCGACCTCGACGGTGGAGCCGTCCGGCCAGAGCGCGTCCGCGATCACGATCGCCGACTGGGGCCGCCACGGCGCGCGGCGCAGCGTCGCCGGGTCGGGGATCAGCCGCAGATCCCCGAAACCGCCCTGCCAGGGGTCGTAGGCATAGCCGGGCCCGGTCTCCATCTCGACGTCGACCGCATAGAGATAGGTGCACGCGCCGACGCCGTCGCCGCCCAGCAGCCGCTCGCGGAAGTACTCCGGCGACAGCGTGGTGCCGAGCAGCCTGCCCTGCAGGTCGGGCGCGGCGACGATCACCTCGTCGACGCTGCCGTCGGCAAGCAGTGCCATCGCCTCCGGCGCAGGGGGCGGGGGACTCCCGGCCGCTGTCAACGCCCATCTCCGAGCGGTTCGCCGTCGCCGGATGGCTCACCGCCGGATGGCTCACCGTCGCCGGATGTGCCGGTGGCCACGAGCGGGTTGGCGACCATGCCGTGCAGGACGTCGAACTGGGCGTCCCGGCCGGCACGCTCGTGGAAGCCCGCCCCCGACAGCTGCTCGCGGTTCAGGCAGACCCGGTCGAACGACGGGGCCAGCAGGTCGATCAGCGCGAAGCGGTCGGCCAGCTCCGGATGCGCCTGCTGGTAGTCGAGCACGGCATCCCGCACCATCGCCCAGAACTGTGGTTCGGCGATCCCGAGGTGATCCTCGACGACCACCGAGAAGTACCGGAAGTGGCCGGCGAACACGGCGGAGAGCACCGAGTGGGCGAGCATCCGGGCCGGCCAGTGGCGGCACAGCGCGCTCGCACCGCCGTCTGTGGCGGCGCGCTGCGGGAAGTCACCCTCGACCAGGTCGATGTCGGCCCCGAAGTCCTTCACCGCGATGCGCCGCGGCACGTCGTCGGCGTCGAACACACAGATCACGTTCTCGCCGTGGGGGGTGAAGGCCACTCCGTACACGTACAGGTAGTGCAGCAGCGGTGGGAGCAGGGCGTGCAGGAACGCGGCGAGCCACCGGGCGGCGGTCAGCCCGGACCGGTGCACCAGCTCGGCGGCCAGCGCGCGGCCGTCCGACCCGATGGTGAGCAGCGCGGCCATCGTCCGGGCTCGTTCGCCCGGGGCGAGGAAGGCGGTGACCGGCTCCCGCCAGAGCACGCCCAGCAGCTCGTGCAGGCGGTAGGGGGCGTCCGCCAGCGCATCGAAGGCGGGATGCGCCACGGTCGCGCCGGCGACCTCCGGCAGGGGGATCACACCCATGGCCCGCAGCTGCGGATCCTGCCGAGCCAGTGACGTCAGCCACGAGGAGACCACGGGACCCGCCTTCGCGTCCTCCGCGGACATCCCCCGCCACACCAGGGTGTTGCGGATCATCAGGGCGAGCTTGACGTCGCGCCCGCCCACCGTGTCGATGTTCGCCACCGTGCGGACGGACTGCAGTGGCAGGTAGCGGTCCGGTGCCTCGCCCAGGTCGACGAGGGCCCCGGTGGCCAGCTCGCCGGCGAACAGAGTGGTCACCACGTTCTCCCACTGCCATGGATGGACCGGCAGCCACACGTACCGCGCCGCCAGCGCGTCCGCGTCAGCGGAGCTGGTTCCCCCGGCGCACCCGGCGCGGATCAGCGCCGCGGTCAGCGCCGCGGTGAACTCCGCCCGGGTCGCGGCCGACAGCTCGCGGTCGTACAGGTCGGACGGCGTCAGCCCGGCCTGCGTGACGAGCAGCCCCAGAGCCGGCTCGGCGGCCACCCAGCGCAGCCGGAACGGGACGCCCGACTCCGGCGCGTAGCGGGCCGCGTCGGCCACGCCGAAACCGAGCCGGCCCTTGTTCGCGGCCAGGCAGGGATGACCGGCCTGGCGCCCCTCCAGCTCCAGGTGGGACAGCCCGGCCAGCCGCGCCGCGGGCAGCRCCCCGCGCAGGATCTCCACATCCGCGCGCTGGGTCGCCGTCACCTCGCGTACGACATCGGCGAGGACGTCGCCGGACCACCCCAGCAACGCCTGCGCGTCGAGCAGGAACCGGACCGGGTCGTCGGCCGGCTCACCGCCGCGGCGCAGGGTCGAGGCCGCCGGCCACCAGGTGCCGAAGGTGCCCCGCCGGGCCGTGAACGTGTAGGCCACCGCACCGCACTCGATCCGGTAACGCGCGGGTGCGCCCCGTCCAGCGACCACCGTGCGCGGAGCAGCTGCGGGCGGCGGCGGAGCAGCTGCGGGCGGCGGCGGAGCAGCTGCGGGCGGCGGCGTGGCAGTGGGCGGCACGGCGTGTGTGGTGGGGACGAGCAGTTCCTCGTAGGCCAGCTCGGCGATCAGCCGGGACAGCAGCGCGCGGCCCGCGGTGCGCCACAGCTCGGCCTGTGTCGGCTCGACCTGCTCCGGCCCCGTCACCGGCCCGCTCCGCCTGCCTCGGCGGGCTGGACGGGGATGGAACCCGTGGCCACCCCGGCTGCCCCGGCTGCCCCGGCGTCCGGGGCTCCATCCGGCGCGGCGGCTCGCGGTGGCTCGGGAGCGCCGAACGTGGTGAAGGCGGTGGGCGGAGGCAGCCGGTGCGCCCGCCCGCCGGTCAGGTCGTCGAGGATGACCGCGGCCCGCCAGGCGCCCAGCCCCAGATCGGGCGCGCCCACCCCGTGCGTGTGCAGCTCGGCGTTCTGGACGTAGATCCGTCCCGTGACCTCGGCCGCGGTCGCGAGGCGGTACCGGTCGTCCACCCGGAAGCGGCCGCCGGGGTCGAGGTGCAGCAGCCCGCCGACCGGGTCGAGCAGCGTCGGCCGGCGCGGTGCGTAGCCGGTGGCGAGGACGACCGCGTCGGTGTCGACGGTGAACTCGCGGTGCTGGGCGCGGTGCCGGCACCGCAGGCGCAGGGCGTGCGCGTGATCCGCGCCGGGCTGGCTCACCGCCTCCACGGACACGTTCGGCAGCAGCAGCGCGTCCGCGTCGGTGCCGCCGATGCTGCGCTCGTAGAGCAGGTCGTAGATCTCGCCGATGGTCTGCGCGTCGATGCCCTTGTAGAGCTGCCACTGGCCGGGCACGGTGGCGTCCTTCGTCGGCTGGTCGAGCCCGTGGAAGTAGCGCACGTAGTCCGGGGTGAACTGTTCCAGGCCCAGCTTGGAGTACTCCATCGGCGCGAACGCGGGGGTGCGGGTGATCCAGGCCAGCGACTGCCCGGTCGAGGGCTGGGCGCGCAGCAGCTCCGCGAACACCTCGGCGCCGGACTGCCCGGAACCGACGACCGTGACGTGCCGGGCCCCGGCCAGCTGGTCGCGTTGCCCGCGGAAGTCGGCCGAGTGGAACACCCGCCGGCCGCGCACGCCGGCGAAGGCCGGCGGGACGACCGGCTCGGTGCCGAGGCCGAGCACGAGGTTGCGGGCGGTGAGCACGCGGGGCGCGGACTCGTCCGGGCCGCCGGCGATCTCGCGCGGGCCGCTGGCGGGGTCACGCGGGCCGCCGGCTGTCGGGCCGCCGGCTGTCGGGCCGCCGGCTGTCGGGCCGCCGGCTGTCGGGCCGCCGGCGTGCGGGCCGCTGACCGTCACCTCGAACAGCTCGCTGCCCGGCCGCCAGCGCACCGCATCGACCCGCGCCCCGAACCGGGTGGATCCGAGCGACTGCGCGACCCACCGGCAGTAGTCGTCGTACTCGCGCCGCGGCAGGTGGAACCGCTCGTAGAAGTAGAAACGGAACAGGCGGTCGTGTTCGCGCAGGTAGGACAGGAACGACCACCGGCTGGTCGGGTCGATCAGGGTCACCAGGTCGGCGAGGAAGGGAACCTGCAACGTGGTGCCGTCCAGCAGCAGCCCCGGATGCCAGTGAAAGGCGTCCTGCTGTTCCAGGAAGACGGCCCGCACGCCCGGCACGCTGTCGGCGAGCGCCGCCAGCGACAGGTTGAACGGGCCGAGTCCCACCCCGAGCAGGTCGAACGGCTCGGGGGCCGTGGCGGAGGGTGACATCAGGGACGGACCTCCACGATCGGATTGGGGATCTCCACGTAGATCGACTGGGAGGTCACGGGGCCGACCAGCTCGTCGCGGCCGTCGACGCAGGTGCGCAGGTTCGCCTTGCAGGGCAGGGTCGGGGCGTCCAGCAGGCGGTTCAGCAGCGCCCGGCCCCGCCGTGCCCGCCCGCCCGGGCCGCAGCGGGCACGGACCAGCTCCGCGCGCAGCTGTGCGAGCAGTACCCGTTCGTCCGCGATCCCGGCGGCGCCGAGYGCGCCGATGACGGCTAGGGCGTTGTTCACCACTGTGTAGTAGATGAGGCGCTGCTCGACCAGGGCGTCGTCGAAGACGGCGGGCAGCCCGTCCCCGAGGCCGGGGACCTCATGCCGCGCGGCCTCGGCGCGGGAGGCGGCCAGGTAGTAGCCCTGGCTGTCCCGGAACCATCCGGTGACCGGCCAGCCCTGGTCGTCAAGGGTGACGACGGTGTTCTGCAGATGGGCCTCGAGGCCGACGCCACGGCGCAGGTAAAGATCGAGCACGGGCAGGATGAGTACCCGCAGGTACTGGCCGTACCACTCGCCCGCCACTGTCGTCGTCGCGTGGCTGGCCACCGCCGAGCCGGTCGGCTCCGAGCCGGCCGCGGCCGGGCGGGTCGCGGCCGTTCCGCGGCGGGTGAGGTTCGTGATGATCTCGGCGAGCATCGACCGCCGTGACCGGTCGGGCGCCCCGGGGGCGAGGTCGGGGCGGTCGGCGATCAGCGCGGCGGCGCACACCGCCCGGTCCCCGGCCCCGAACGGGTTGGTCCGCAGCGCGCATTCCAGCCCACCGGGCAGCACCGCGGCCCACGACGGCTCGGAAAGGAGCCGGAATTCCGGATGGTGGCGGCCAAGCCATTCGTCCAGGGCCAGCCGGGCGTACCGGGCCATCTCCGCGCCGAGGGCGAGCTCGTCGGTGTGCAGCTCCCGGCGGGAGTTGGTGATCCGCATACCGAGGGAGAGCTTGAGCATGACCGGCGCGTCCGGCCGCCACACCGTGCGCAGCGACGATGTGGGGAACCAGGGTCGCCCGGACGGACCGAGATCAACCAGCTGTCCGTCGTCGAGCAGCCGGGCGAGCTCCGGGCGGTCGCCGACGGTGCGCGCCTGCCAGGGATGGGCGGGCAGCAGCAGGTATCCCGGCGGTGCCACCGGGCCGGTACCCGTCCCCCTCCCGCTCTCGTTCCCGTTCCCGGTTTCCGTCCCGGCCTCGGCCCGCAGCGACGCGAGCGTTCGGGCCGGGTCGGGTCCGCCGTGGCGGACGATGTTCGGATGCGCCGCGAACCAGTGCAGCCGGAACGCCCCGTGCAGCTCGGGCGAGTACCGCGCCGTCTCGGCGGCCGAGGCCTCGCCCCGGTTCTTCGCGGCCGGGTGAAACGGATGGCCGGTGATCAGAGCACGTTCGGCCACGAGAAACGGTGCGCGGTTCGCGGCGTTCCCGGCCGGCACGCGGGCGGGCTCGCGGGCCGACCGATCCGCGGGCTCGCCGGGCGCCGACGCGCTGGCCGCTGACGCGCTGGCCGCCGTCGCGGCGGCGGGCTCACCGCGACGGAAGGCGATGATCCGGGTGATCCACTCCGCCGAGTCGAGGATGCGCGCCAGAGCACCGCGCGCGGCGCCGGGGGGCAGTGCCGCACCGGCGGCCACCTCCCGGGTCAGGAGCGCGGCGAGCAGGCCAGCGTCGAGCAGCCCCGCGTCGGGCCGGCCCGCGTCGATCGGCGTGCCGTGCAGACGCGGCGGGCCGAAGCGGTGCCAGCCGGTCGGAGACCGGTAGGTGATGTCGAGGTCCAGTGCCAGGCCGGTCGCGGGCAGCGGCAGCCGGAGCGCCGGGCCGGTCGGCGCTCCCGCCTGGGCGCCGAGCTCCCTCAACCAGCACCGGAGCAGGACCTCGGTCACGACCTCGTCCGCCTCGCCCGCCGCGGCACCGGCCGGGCCCATGTCTGCCGGGCCAATGACTGCCGGGGCCGCGGCTGCGGGGCCGGCCCCGGCCCCGGCCACACCGGGGCTTGCCGGGTCTGGGCGGATCGGGCCGGGGGCGGGGGCTTCGGCGGTCCTTTCGGCGATCGTCCGCTTCGCGATGGTCAATGCGGTGCCTCGGCCGCGATGCGGTCTCCGGTGGCGGCGACGAGCGCGAGCAGCGCGGAGACGTCGGCGGCGGTGGCCGCCGGGTTCAGCAGGGTGAGCTTGAGGTGGACGGCGGCCTCGGGGCCGGCGGTCGTCCGCCCCACGACCGCCGCGCCGTCGTCGAGCAGGCGGCTACGGATCGCGGCGTTCAACCGGTCGAGCCGGGTGCCCTCCTCGGTGCCGGTGCCGGTGCCGGTGCCGGCCGGGACGTACCGGAACAGCACGGTGCTGAGGGTGACCGGCGCGGCGAGCTCCAGCCGAGGGTGGTCGGCGATGACGTGCGCGGCGTGCTCGGCGAGGTCGTGGCAGGCGTCCACCATCGCCCCGAGGCGCTCTCGGCCGAGCGCGCGGAAGGTCACCGCGATCTTGAATGCGTCCGGCCGGCGGGTCGTTCGCAGCGATCGCCCCAGCAGGCTGGTGTATCCCGCGGTGGTCTCATCGGCCGGGTTGAGGTAGGCGATCTCGGCTTCCAGCCGGCTCCAGCCGCGCCGTGACGGGGTGAGGAAGACTCCCGCGGGTGCCGGCTGCCAGCCCAGCTTGTGCAGGTCGAGCGCGACGGAGTCGGCCTGGTCCAGGCCCGTGAGGCGGCCGGCGAGCCGGCGGGAGAACAGGGCGCCACCGCCGTGCGCGGCGTCCACGTGCAGCCAGCTCGGCGCCGGGTGGCTGCGCACCAGATCGGCTATCTCGGCCAGCGGGTCGATCGCGCCGGCGTCGGTGGTGCCCGCCGTCGCGACGACGAGGACGGGGCCGTCGTGCCGGGCCAGCGCGGCCCGCAGCACCTGGACGTCCATGCGGTACGCGGCGTCGACCGCGACCGGGACGACCTTCGTGAGCCCGAGCAGCTCGGCACCGCGCCGAACCGAGTGGTGGCCGGCCGCCGAGCACAGGACGGGAACCGGACCCGCGCTGCCACCGCGGCCGGCCCGCCCGAGCTGGGCCCGTGGCCCGGGCCGGCCGTGATGGGCTCTCGGCCCGCTCCGGCCCCGGGCTCGCGACCGGACCGCCGCCTGCCCGGTGGTGTGGCTGCCGAGCAGCAGGCCCATCAGGTTGGACTCGGTGCCGCCGGTGGTCACGGTGCCCACGGCGTGCGTCGGGTCGAACCCGACGAGCTCGGCCAGCGCGGCGACCACCTCCAGCTCGATGGTCGTGCCGGCGGGGGCCTGGTCCCAGGAGTCCAGCGACGGGTTGAGCGTGCTCACCGCGAGGTCGGCGGCCACGGCCACAGCCAACGGTGGGCAGTGCAGATGGGCGGCGCAGAACGGATCCGCGGGATCGGCCGACCCCGCGGTCAGCATGCGGGTGAGCCCGCCGAGCGCCGCGGCCTCACCGTCGCCCGTTCGGGGCAGAAGCGGCCCTGGCCCGAGCGCGTCGAGTGTCGCCTGCCGGACCGCGGCCGGCCCACCGGCGGGCAGCGGGCCGCCGCGGTCCCGGCGGCCGGCGTCGAGGGCGTCCAGCGTGACTCGTAGCAGCGCGCGCAGATCGTCCGCGGGTTGGTGACCCGGCCCCGTCATCCCATCCTCTCTGCTGCGCCGGAAAGTTTGGGCGAGCCGGACAGTGCGATGGCGTCGGCCAGGATCTCCAGCGCGAGGTCCGCCTCCTCGTCGGTGATGGTCAGCGGCGGCAGCAGACGGAGCACGGCGTCATGGCGGCCGCCGAGCTCGATGATCAGGCCACGGTCGAGGCACGCGGATCTGATCGCCGCGGCCCGAGCGGCATCCGGGGGCCGAGCGCCGGTCCGGTCCGGCTCCCGGTGCGGGTCGACGATCTCGACGCCGAGCATCAGGCCGCGGCCGCGCACGTCACCGACGATCTCGGTGCTCCGGGCGATGTGGTTCAGACCGGCCAGCAGCCGGTCACCGACCACGGCCGCGCGATCGCTGAGCCCGTGGTCCCGCACCAGCCGCAGGGTGGCCAGCCCCGCCGCCATCGCGAGCTGGTTTCCGCGGAAGGTGCCCGCGTGCGCTCCCGGCGCCCAGACGTCCAGGTCGGCGCGGTAGGCGACGACGGCCAGCGGCAGCCCACCGCCGATCGCCTTCGACATCACGAGCATGTCGGGCACCACGCCGGCCCGTTCGCAGGCCCAGAAGGTGCCGGTGCGCCCGACACCCGTCTGGACCTCGTCCACGATGAGCGGGATCCCGCGGCGGCTGGTCAGCTCGCGCATCGCCCGTAGCCACCCGTCAGGGGCCGGAACGACGCCGCCCTCCCCCTGCACCACCTCGAGGATCATCGCGGCCGGGCTGGTGATGCCGCCGCAGGGGTCGTCGAGCAGCTGCTCGACATAGTGCGCGGAGATCTCCGCGCTGGCGGCGCCGCCCACACCGAACGGGCACCGGTACGGGTAGGGGAAGGGCAGCCGGACGACCGACGCTGCTGTCGGCAGCGGCTCCTTCACCGGCACGTTGCCGGTCACGGCGAGTGCTCCGGCTGTCATCCCGTGGTACGCACCGGTGAACGCCAGGACGTTCTGGCGCCCGGTGACGGTGTAGGCGAGCTTGAGCGCGGCTTCGACGGCATCGGCGCCGGTCGGCCCGCAGAACAGCAGCTTCGGGTCCTCGCGCAGCCCGGCGGGCAGCGTGTTCGCCAGTTCCTCGGTGAAGGCGTCCTTCTGCGGGGTGGCGATGTCGAGGACGTGCAGGGGCGCTCCGGAACGCAGGACGCGCTCGATCGAGGCTACGACCGCCGGGTGGTTGTGCCCGGTGGCGAGGGTGCCGGCTCCGGCGAGGAAATCCAGGTAACGCCGCCCGTCGGCACCGGTGATCCAGGACCCCGCGGCGCTTGTCGGAACGATCGGGAGCGATCGTGCGTAGGTGCGGGCGGCGGATTCACGGGTGGCCTGCCGCGCCAGGATCGCCGCCGCGGCCTTGGGATCCGCATTGTTGGGACCTGCTCCGCCGGTACTGGCATCGATGTCGGCCGGTGAGATTGTCGTCACGGCGACTTCCCTTCGAGCGGACCGGATCAGGGAAGCCTAACCTCAATGAGTCCCGATCTCCGGCCAGTGGACGCGCCGAGCTCTTCCTCACTGTTGAACTCTGGTGCACCCCTCGCATCGGGGTGTTGTCTCCCTTACGGCTGCCGACTGTCGAGGTGGGGCGCTGGCCGTGCTCCCCATGTGGGCTTTTTGCGGCTGGGCTTCCTCGGTGGGTTTCGTGCATGGGCTTCGCCCGCGGCTTCCCGTCCGACTCCCCGCGCGATCGTTGCCCACCGTGATACTACGATCGCAAATGGGCGAGGTGGAGCGGTTCCGTGGATGTCGGCATCGTTTCGGTGCGGTTTCTGTTTCGTGACCTCGTCTCCCCGTCGGGTGGTCGGGCGTGCCTGCACTCGACCTGGGCATGACGGCTGGCTTCTGATCCGGGTCGGGCGAGGCTCGGGCAACGCGCATGCTTTGCCGCCGCGTCGTACATTTCGGGCTGTGCTGGATCTTCCGATCTCGGCGGCGCCACTGCGCGCCCTCGGCCTGGACCGGTTGCCCCCGGCTGTGATCGAGCACGTGCGGGCCTGGCCCGGTGGCGGCTGGCAGCTCGGCGGTGGCGCGGAGTCCGGTGTTGACGCGGAGCCCGAGCTCAGCGCGTACCTCTACGCGCCGGCTGTGGCGGAGCGGGCCGCCGTCGACCTGCGTCGCCATCTGCCGCCGTGGGCGCAGCTGTACTTCGCGGTCAAGGCCAACTCCTTCCCGCCGGTGCTCGACGCGCTGCTGGCCGGCGGTCGTGGGGTCGACGGGTTCGAGATCTCCTCGGCGCGTGAGCTCGCGCTCGCGACCGATGCCCTGGGCCGCGCGGGTCAGCCACCCCAGCCGCAGCCGCCGCCCCAGCCGCCGCCGCCCCAGCCGCAGCCGGCGCCCCTGCCCCGGCTGGTGGCGTCGGGCCCGGGAAAGTCCCTGAGCCTGCTGCGGGCCCTCCTGGACCCCGCCGCGGGTGAGACGTCGGGAACCGTCGACGTCGTCAACGTGGAGAGCCCTCTGGAGCTGTTGCGGATCGATGCGGTGGCCACCCGGGCCGGCCGCCGTGCCGCGGTCGCGCTGCGGGTGAACCCCGCCCGGGTCGGGCTCGCCGGCTCGTTGCGGATGGGTGGGCGTCCGAGTGCCTTCGGGATCGAGGAGCGGGAGGTGCCGGGCGCGGTCGAGCTGGCGCGCTCTCTGCCGGGGATCGATCTGGTGGGCTTCCATGTGCATGCCGTCTCGGGAAACCTCGACGCGGCCGCGCACCTGGAGTACGTGCGGTGGTGTCTCGACTTCGCCGTCCGGCAGGCGCACGAGGGCCGCTTCGACCTGCGGGTGGTGGACGTCGGCGGTGGTCTCGGTGTGCCCTTTGAACCGGACCGGCGGGGCGAGCGTCCGTTCGACCTCGATCTTTTCGGTGATGGCCTGGCCCGGCTGCGCCCGCCGACGGACGTCCGAGTGATCTTCGAGCCTGGCCGGATGCTGGTGGCCGACTGTGGCTGGTACGCGGCCGAGGTGACCGACGTCAAAAAGGTGCACGGTGAGGCTTTTGCGGTGCTTCGGGGCGGTATCAACCATTTCCAGCTGCCGACCTCCTGGGAGATCGTGCACAACTTCGCCGTGGTGCCCCGCGAGAGCTGGCCGGTGGGCTGGCCCCGGCCCGAGGTGGCCGCCGGCCCGGTCACCGTGGTGGGCGAGCTGTGCACTCCCGAGGACACGCTGGCCCGGGACGTGACCGTCGACCGCCTGCGGGCCGGCGACGTCGTGGTCTTCCCGATGGCCGGTGCCTACGGCTACGAGTTCGCCATGCACGAGTTCCTCGGCCACCCCCGGGCGGCCCGCATCGTCCTGCCGCCGCCAGCTCCGGATCGGTCGGCCTCGGATCAGTCGGCCCGCGATCCGTCTACTCCGACCGGATGACCGGCAGGTCGAACCAGAGGTACTTGCCGGACTCCACGGAGACGGCGCCCCAGCTGCCGGCCAGCGCGTCGAGGACCAGCAGCCCGCGGCCCCCCTCGGAGTCGGCGTCGATCACACGGCGGTGCGGCAGCGTCGTCGACGTGTCGGACACCGAGGCGTGGACGAGGCCCGGCCGCAGCTCGACGAGCAGCCACACCGGCGGACTGCCGTACTTGACCGCGTTGGTGACGAGCTCGCTCACCAGCAGCTCGGCCGTGGCCCGGCTGTCGTCCGGCAGGTCGGTCAGCCCGAGGCACTCCCGCAGCACCCGCCGTGCCTGCGGCACGGCGGACGGGAGGTAGGGCAGCTCCGCGACGATGTGCGTGGCCGGCGGACGGCACGGACCCGTCTGCTGGACCACACTCATCGGAACCGATGTAGAACTCATCGATCACCACGTCTTGAACGGGGACATCTCGCACTGTTTACCCATCAGGCGGCAGCGCAATCCAGGTGCCCGGGGGTCAAAGGCTCAGTCGGCCACCCGGGCGACGAGAATCGCCACATCATCGCGCAGATTGCCACCCGCGAACCGTTCTGCCGCGGACAGCACCCGGTCGGCCACCCCCTGTGCGGAAAGGCCGTGGCAGCCGGCCACCGCGTCGACCAGCCGTTGCTCCCCGAACAACTCCCGCCCCTGCCTGGCCTCGACGACGCCATCCGTGTAGAGCACCAGAGACTCGCCCGCCTGTAGCTGCAGCTCCAGGCCCGGGAAGGAGATCTCATCGTCGTCGAGCACACCCAGCAGGGTGCCGGCCAGGCCGACGAGGGACGCTGATCCGTCCTGGTGCAGGACCACGGGCTGGGGATGACCGGCCAGGTGCAGGTGGAACCGGGCGTTGCCGCCCGCCAGCGGAAGCATCGAGGCGGCGGCCATCGTGCAGAAGCGGGCGTTCCCGGCGGTGGCGGTGTCCCGCAGCGCGCGGTTGAGCTCGAGCAGCAGCTCCTCCAGCGCCGCGCCCCGGCCGGTGAGCAGCCGCAGCACGGCGCGGGCGACCCCGGTGACGGTCGCGGCCTCCGCTCCCTTGCCGCAGACGTCGCCGATGGCCACCGTCCAGCCGTTCGGACCGTGGATCAGGTCGAAGAAGTCCCCACCGACGTCGAGCCCGGCGGACTGCGCGGCCCCGTAGGCGGAGCCGAGATCGATCCCCGGGATGTTCGGCAGCGCGGGCGGGCGCAGGCCGGCCTGCAGGGTGCCGGCGAGCTCCACCTGGCGGCTGTACAGCCTGGCGTTGTCGACCGCGAACGCGGCCCGGCGGGCCAGGTCCGCCAGCAGATCCATCTCGTCCGCGAGGAACGCGTGGCCGGGGGCGCGACCGAGCGCGAGCACGCCGAGCACGCGCCGCCGCGCCTGCAGGACGACGACCAGGGCGGGCCCGCCGAACGCGGTCACCATCTGGACCTGGTCGCCGCGCGCGGCGCGCACCGCGGCCATCAACGCGCCGTCCGGGTCGACCGCGGCCCGGGTGAGCGCGGCCGTCTGGGACTCCTCGGCGTGCCCGAACGCCTCCAGYGTGGGGTTCGCGCCCTCGTGGTTGAGGTAGACCGCGCACCACTGCGCCAGCCGGGGAACCGGAAGCCGGGCCAGCAGCGCGAGCGAGCGGGCCAGGTCCAGATTTCCCGCCAGCAGATCCGATGCCTCGGCGAGGAAGGAGAGCATCCCGATGCGGCGTTCCTCGGCCCGCCGCATGTCGCCGCCGCCGAGAGCGAGGGCCATCCAGCGCGAGACGAGCTGGACGCGCTCGACGTCGAAGCCGTCGTGCCCTTCCGGGTGGCTGTCCGCAGGCCCACCGGCGCCGCTGGCGGTGCCGTCGACGGAGGGCCAGAGCAGCAGCTCGCCCAGGCTGTCCTGGGTCGGGTCGAGGGGAAACACCCGTGCCTGTGCGTCCGCGCCGGCGCGTCCCATCGCCGCGACGGTCTCCACCCGAACGCCGTCCGCGGCGGGGCGCCGCACCATGCCGCCGCTGGCGGGCAGGGCGTCGAGAAGCTGGGCGAGCAACTCGGACACCTCGCCCTCGGCGCTCAGCGCACGGGCGGTGTCGCGGGCGATCAGCCGGGGCAGCCTGGGCGGGACGCCTGCGGAACCCGGGTTGGACGGCGCGACGACCGCGGCGCCCTCCGTGGCCCTGGCGCCCTCCGCGCCCTCCGTGGTCCTCGTGCCCTCCGCGCTCGGCGCGTTCCCGGCGTCTGCCGTGCTTTCCGCGCCCTCCGCGCCGCGCGCGGCACCGGGTGGCACGCGTTCCGGTGGCTGTGCGGAGGCGGCGGCCGTCAGCCGGAACCAGACGGTCTTCCCACCGGCGACATGCTCGGTGCCCCAGGAGCTGGCCAGCGCATCGACCAGCGCGAGGCCGCGGCCGTCCTCGCGCAGGCCCTCGAGCCCGTCGGGCCTGCCGTCAAGGTCCTCCAGGCCCAGCCCGTCGAGGCTTTCGAGGTCGTCGGGCCCGGCTGGCCGGGGCCGCACCACCTGCGTCTCGCGGCGACCGACGCCGATGCGGACCGGATGGCGGTCGCTGACGCTGACGCGCACGCCCGCGGACTCCAGCGCGATGCCGACCGTCGCGACCGTCCCCGCGTGCACGACCACGTTGGTGACCAGCTCGGTGACCAGGAGCAGTGCCGAGTCAAGGGTGTCCTCGTCGAGATTGCCGCGCAGGACGTCCTGCACGAAGCGCCGGGCCGACCGCGGAGAGTCAGCAGTCGGTGGCAGTTCGACAGAGCGCGGGGGCGCGACCCGGTCTCCGGCCGCTGGGTCGGCGTTCATGTGGCTCAGTCTCTCCTGCGTCGTCCTCGGTAAGGCGGATACTGGCGGCTGATGTGCCTGCTTCGAGCGTTCCTGGCCCGAAGTTGCTCAGGCGGGGACAAAAGTCCACAGCGGGACCACAGTTCGGACCGATCAGACGACACCAGCACACCTCCGTCCCATGGCCACATTCCGCATCGTCGTCGGCTACACGCCTACCCACGCACCGATCTCGACCACACCATCGTCAGTCACCCTGGAACCCGGGCCAACGGATGTCGACCGCTGGGCCGAACGGGCCACCGACAGGGCCCGGTGGCACCACCTGTGCGCGGACCGGCCATGCACCCGCCCGTCAGGCGCCAGACCAGCCATGCATCGCGGACCCGCTGCCGCGCACCGGCCACGCGGCCCGAGCCACCCGGCCGCCACCGCTTGCCCCAGGCCGCCCGTGGGTGGCTCGTAGCCCTCATAATTCCACCGTCACAGGCAAGGTAGGAGACTGATGAGCGCCGACGTGAGCCCCGACCGCCAGCAGTCGTCCGAGCATGGCGGGGATGCCGGCGGTCCGCCCGCGGGCGCCACCGGCACCCTCGCGACGGGCGACACCACCAACGGGTCGGTCAACGGCTCTGCCCACAGCGCCCCGGCGCCTCCTGGCCCCGCCTACGGCGCGGGCACGGTCGGAGGTGGCCCCGGGAGCGTCGCCGGGGGCGTGGAGGCGTTGCTGCCAGGCCTGCTCGCGGGGCTCGACCGGCTGGTCGACGGTGACTTCGGTGTCCGGCTCCCGATCGGTGACGGTGTCGGTGGCGACGTGGCCCGCCGGTTCAACGAGCTCGCCGGCATGCAGGAGCGGCACGCACGTGAGGTTTCCAGAGTCTCCAAGGTGATTCGACGTGACGGTCGTCTCACCCTGCGGATGGACGACCTGGGTGGCAGCGGTGGCTGGGACGAGCTCACCCAGTCGGTGAACTCGCTCATCGACGATCTGGCCCGGCCCACCCACGAGGTCGCCCGGGTCATCGCCGCGGTGGCCGAGGGTGATCTCTCCCAGCAGATGGCGCTGGAGATCGCCGGCCAGCCGGTGCGCGGTGAGTTCCTCCGCATCGGCACGACCGTGAACACGATGGTCGACCAGCTGTCGTCGTTCGCGGACGAGGTCACCCGGGTGGCCCGCGAGGTCGGTACCGAGGGCAACCTCGGCGGTCAGGCCAAGGTCATGGGTGTCTCCGGGGTGTGGCGGGATCTCACCGAGTCGGTGAACTCGATGGCCGGCAACCTGACCAGCCAGGTCCGCAACATCGCCCAGGTGACGACCGCCGTCGCGCAGGGCGACCTCTCGCAGAAGATCACCGTGGACGCCCGCGGCGAGATCCACGAGCTGAAGTCGACCGTGAACACGATGGTCGACCAGCTCTCCGCGTTCGCCGACGAGGTCACCCGGGTGGCGAAGGAGGTCGGCACCGAGGGCAAGCTCGGCGGTCAGGCCAAGGTCATGGGCGTCTCCGGGGTGTGGCGCGACCTCACCGACTCGGTGAACATCATGGCCGGCAACCTGACCACCCAGGTGCGCAGCATCGCCGAGGTCGCGGCCGCGGTGGCCCGGGGTGACCTGACCCGGCAGATCACCGTGGACGCCCGCGGCGAGGTCGCGGGGCTGGCGCACACCCTGAACACGATGGTGGACCAGCTGTCGTCGTTCGCGGACGAGGTGACCCGGGTCGCCTGGGAGGTGGGTACCGAGGGGAACCTGGGTGGCCAGGCGCACGTGCGGGGTGTGTCGGGGGTGTGGCGGGATCTCACCGAGTCGGTGAACTCGATGGCCGGCAACCTGACCAGCCAGGTCCGCAACATCGCCCTGGTGGCGACGGCGGTGGCCCGCGGCGACCTCTCGCAGAAGATCACGGTCACCGCCCAGGGCGAGATCCTTGAGCTCAAGGAGACCCTGAACACGATGGTGGACCAGCTGTCGTCGTTCGCCGACGAGGTCACCCGGGTCGCCCGCGAGGTGGGTACCGAGGGGAACCTGGGTGGCCAGGCGCACGTGCGGGGTGTGTCGGGGGTGTGGCGGGATCTCACCGAGTCGGTGAACTCGATGGCCGGCAACCTGACCACCCAGGTCCGCAACATCTCGGCGGTGACGACGGCGGTCGCCCGCGGCGACCTCTCGCAGAAGATCACGGTGACCGCGCAGGGCGAGATCGCCGAGCTGAAGGACACCGTCAACACGATGGTCGACCAGCTCTCCTCGTTCGCGATCGAGATCACCCGGGTCGGCCGGGAGGTGGGCGTCGAGGGCAAGCTGGGCGGCCAGGCCACGGTCGCCGGCGTCGCCGGCACCTGGCGGGACCTCACCGACAACGTCAACCAGCTCGCCACGACCCTGACGATCCAGCTGCGCGCGATCGGCGACGTTTCCACGGCGGTGACCCGCGGTGACCTGACCCGCTCGATCACGGTCGAGGCCGAGGGCGAGGTCGCCGAGCTCAAGGACAACATCAACCAGATGATCGCCCGGCTGCGGGAGACCACCGAGGTCAACGCCCAGCAGGACTGGCTGAAGTCGAACCTGGCCCTCATCGGCAGCAAGATGCAGGGCCAGCGCGACCTCTACACGGTCTGCCAGATGATCATCAGTGAGATGACCCCGGCGGTGAACGCCCAGCAGGGCACCGTCTACCTGCTCGACTTCATCGAGGGCGACAAGCTGCGCTACGTCGCCGGCTACGGGTCGGTGCCGCGGCGCCGCTCCGACGGCACGTTCCTGTTCGGCGAGGGGCTGATCGGCCAGGCCGCGCTGGAGAAGAAGCGCATCCGGGTCGAGGACGTCCCGGCCGGCTACCTCAACATCCGCAGCGGCCTCGGTGAGGCGCCACCATGTGACCTCGTGGTGGTCCCGGTCATCTTCGAGAACCAGGTGCTCGGCGTCATCGAGCTGGCGTCCTTCACCCCGTTCTCCGACCTGCACCTCACCCTCGTCGACCAGCTCGTCGACACCATCGGCGTCGTCCTGAACACGATCATGGCGAACGCCCGGACGGAGGAGCTGCTCGCCCAGTCGCAGCGCCTCACCCAGGAGCTGCGCTCCCAGTCCGTCGAGCTCCAGCGCACCAACAACGAGCTGGAGGAGAAGGCGGCGCTGCTGGAGGAGAAGAACACCGAGATCGACATGGCCCGCATCGGCCTGGAGGAGAAGGCCGAGCAGCTGGCACTGTCGTCGCAGTACAAGTCCGAGTTCCTGGCGAACATGAGCCACGAGCTGCGGACCCCGCTGAACAGCCTGCTCATCCTGGCGAAGCTGCTGGCCGACAACCCCGACCACAACCTCAGCCAGAAGCAGATCGACTTCGCCGAGACGATCCACTCCGCGGGCTCGGAGCTGCTCGGTCTTATCAACGACATCCTCGACCTCTCCAAGGTCGAGGCCGGCAAGATGAACGTCGACGCCGGTCCGGTGCGCACCGCGGCCCTGTGCGACGCCGTCGCGGGAGTGTTCGGGCCCACCGCGGAGGAGAAGGGCCTCACCTTCGAGATCAGCGTCGCGAGCGACGTCCCCGAGGAGTTCGTCACGGACGAGCAGCGCATCCAGCAGGTGCTGAAGAACCTGCTGTCCAACGCCGTGAAGTTCACCGACTCCGGCACCGTGCGCCTGGACGTGTCCGTCGCGTCGCCCGACACCCCGTTCGTCGCGCCGAGCCTGCGGTCGGCGCCGATGGTGCTGTCCTTCGCCGTCAGCGACACCGGGATCGGCGTCGCCGCCGAGAAACTGAGGATGATCTTCGAGGCCTTCCAGCAGGCGGACGGCACGACGTCCCGCCGCTACGGCGGCACCGGTCTGGGACTGTCGATCAGCAAGGAGATCGCCCGCCTGCTCGGCGGATCGATCGCGGTGTCCAGCCAGATCGGCCAGGGCAGCACGTTCACGCTGTTCGTCCCGTCGGTGATGCCGGCCGAGGTACCGGCCGTCGTGATTCCCGGCGAGCCGGACGGCGTTCTCATGATCGTCGAAGGTGCGGGTGGAGCCCGGTCCCGCCTGGAGGCGGGCGGTGACGGACGAGGCCCGGGGCTGGCCGGGGCCGAACTGGCCGCGCCGGATCGCCGGCAGGGCTCGGGGTTCGTCACGGCGGGCTCCTTGGCGGAGGCGGGGCCGCGGTCGGGGTTGGGCTCGGCGTCGGGGTCGGGGCGCACCGGCGTGGGGTTGGCGGGGGCGGCCGGGCCGACGGCGCCCGGGATGGGTTCCGCGCCGAACGCCGAGGGCTCGAGGCAGGCCGGGAGGTCGCGGGTCGGGGAGCGTACGCTGTGGTCAAGCCGGGCTTCTGAGGGGAACGCCGTGGACCCGCGCTCGGACGAGGGCACACCGTTCCTCACCGACCCGTCGGCGGTGGCTCGGCCGCCCTCCGCGAACCTCGACAGCTCCGATCCGCTCGTGGGCGCCTCCGTGCTGGTGGTAGATGACGATGTCCGCAACGTGTTCGCGCTGACCAGCGCACTGGAGATGCACGGGATGCGGGTGCTCTACGCTGACAACGGCCATGACGCGATCCGGACGCTCCAACAGGACAGCGCGCCGGTGCACCTCGTGTTGATGGACGTCATGCTCCCCGGCATGGACGGCAACGAGACGACATCCGCGATCCGCGCGATGCCCGCCTTCGCACCGCTGCCGATTCTCGTGCTGACCGCGAAGGCGATGCCCGGTGATCGGGAGAAGAGCATTTCGGCCGGGGCGACGGACTACATCACCAAGCCCGTGGATCTCGATCACCTCCTCGGAGTGATGCGGTCACATCTGTGATGATCAGATCGCGTATGGTGCGCATTCGGGTAAGCGTCGACGGGCCGGTGATGGCCCGCACATGCCGATCGGCGAAGGTGGAACAGTGGTGTCGTCGCCACGAACATCCAGGCCGACCGGCGAAGGAGGAGGCAGGCGGGTGACCGAGCGGACCGGCGGACCTGTCGAAACCGCGGGCGCTTCGAATTCGGAGCGCCCGCGAAGCAAGATCCTCCTTGTGGATGACCGGCCTGACAACCTCATGGCCCTGGAGGCGATCCTCGCCTCGCTGGACCAGGATCTGGTCACGGCGTCCTCGGGCGAGGAAGCACTCAAGCGTCTGCTCATCGACGACTTCGCGGTCATCCTTCTGGACGTTCAGATGCCGGGGATGGATGGCTTCGAGACCGCGCACCGGATCAAGCAGCGTGGGCGGACGAGGGACACGCCTATCATCTTTCTGACGGCGATTGACCGTGAGCCACATCACGCCTTCCGTGGGTACGCGGTCGGCGCGGTCGACTACATCGCCAAGCCGTTCGACCCGTGGCTCCTGCGTGCCAAGGTGAGCGTGTTTGTCGAGCTGTTTGAGAAAAATGAGCGGCTGGCTGAGCTGGCTCATCAGCACGTGCGTGACTTCGACCTCATTACCGAGGTCGCCGAGCGCCTGATCGCGCTCGACGTGCTCCTCGACGGGGCCGCGACGTCCTATGAGGAGACGCTGGCCGCGGCCAGCGCCGAGGTTCGGGGCCTGGTCGCCCGCCTGCGGCCCTTCGCCCGGTCGTCCGGCGGCACGGCGGAGTAGTCGGCCCAGCGGAGCAGTCGGCCCGGCCGAGTAGTCGGTGGCCGGCCGAGCCGGCGGCGCGGGGGGAGCCCGCGGGGCCGGAAAGCCTGCGGGACAACAGTGCCGGAGGCGGCCGCTCGGCCTGCTGGGGCTGGTAGTTGCCTTCGGATCGATCTTCTCGTGAATTCGGGTTCCGGCCCACCTCAGCGCTTGTAAGGTCGGCCGTACCTGGAGCGGGCACGAGGGGGCGGGCGATGGCGGGCGGTGACCCGCACGCCGTTGCTGCCGCGGACCTGCCCAGGCTGCGCCTGCCCTATGTCGACGGCCTGATCACGATCGACCGGGTTCGCCGTACGCCGGGCTCCCCGGTGTGCCCGGTACCGGCCGGCGACCCGTCCGCGGGCCACCAGGTCACCCGGGTGGAGTTCGTCGCCGCTGATCCCGGCCAGGCGGCTCGCACGGCCGTCGCACTGGTGGAGACGGCGGACCTCACCGCGGTCGCGGTGCACGCGCGGTTCGCACCGGTCGTCAGCACCGCGCTCGCGGTCTGCTTCGCCGGCCGACTGCACGACGCGCGCACGGCGCGTGGCCTGGCCAGCCGGGTCGTCGTCGCGGATCATCGCCCCGAGCTCGCAGGCGCCGCCGCGGGTACCGCTGTGAGYGCCGCTGCCAGCGGCAGCCTGGTGCGCCTGCCGCACATTGTCGCGGTGCACCACCGGCCGGATGGGGAGCGTGGTCCCCAGGGTGGTCCGAAAGGGTCTGCGGGGGTGACAGACCGGGTGGTGTGGGAAATCATGAGCGCGGCCCAGTACCGGGCCTGGCTCGGGGGCCTGCTCGGGCCGGCTGGCGACGCGCTGGAACGTCATCTGGGCGGGTTGCTCGCCCTGGCCGGGCTGGTGCGGGCCCGATGGGCACAGGTCCCGCGCCACGACGAGGTGCTACAGGCGCTCCGCGGGGGGCCGCTGACGATCGGGGCGGTCTACCGGCATCCCGGGTTGCTCCTCGCGGTCGCCGCGGCCCTCGGCGACCGCGAAGCGTAACCGGCCCGTTCGGGCGGCCTCCGTATAGATAACATGCGAGCACGTCCGATGTGACTGCGGCGTTCTCGTTACGGGGTTTCACGAATATTTCGGAGGTGCCGACCTGTGGTCGTTGCCCGGCGACACCTCGAAGCACCACGCGGCA
Organism: Frankia sp. CcI49; assembly: GCF_001983215.1. Taxonomy (NCBI): domain Bacteria; kingdom Bacillati; phylum Actinomycetota; class Actinomycetes; order Frankiales; family Frankiaceae; genus Frankia; species Frankia sp. CcI49. Next base: position 264,667 of record NZ_MOWP01000027.1, on the reverse strand, counting down.
ATCGGCCGGTTTCAATCGGCCCGTATACCGTGGAAAGGCAGCTGGCTGAGGCTGGAACCGGGCCGGTCTATCTCGCGCTAGATCCATCCGGCCGGCATGTCGTCATCAAGATGATCAGTGCGGCGTTCGCCCGCGACCACGAATTCCGCCGGCTGCTGCAGGCGGATCTTGAGACTGTTCGGGCGCTCGCGCCACCGTCACTCGCGGAGATCGTCGACGCCGGCACCACGGCGCATCCGCCGTACGTCGTGACGGAGTTCGTGGATGCTCCGACGCTGGCCCAGCGGGTCGCGCACACCGGTCCGCTGCCTCCGGACGACGTTCGGGCCATGGCGATGGCACTTGTGTCCGCACTGACCGGGCTCCATGGTGCCGGTCTGGTCTCCGGAGACCTGAAACCAGCTAATGTGTTGCTTTCTCCGAGTGGAATCCGGCTGCTCGACTTCGGCCTCGTGCGCGTCCTCAACTCCGCCGCGCTCGCAGGTCGGGCGGGCTCGGGACCCGGCCTCGGCACACCGGCATTCATTACCCCGGAACATGTTCTGCGGCGGCCCCTCACAACGGCGTCGGACATCTTCGCCTGGGGCGGTGTGGTCCTCTTCGCGGCCACCGGCCGGCTTCCGTTCGGTAACGGAACACCACAGGTTCTGTTGCAGCGGGCGGTCTACGCCGAGCCCGATCTGCGCGGCCTGGATCTTACTCTCTGTGATTTTGTCAGTGCCGCGATGCGTAAGGATCCGTCCCGCCGCCCGACAGCAGCCGAACTGCTGGAACTGCTGGACGGACGTCCCGGCACCGGGCTCACGGGCACCGATCGTCCCGCTCCCGTCACTGTGGACGACGCCGGGGCGGGCGGCGGCGCCGGGGCGGGCGGTGGCGGCGGAGCCTCAGCCGATCCGGCACAGGCCACCACCCGGCTCATAGCTCGACCCGGCGGCGAGCCCGGCTCCGTTGGCCTGGACGTTCCGACGCCTGCGCTCGTGCCGGTGCCCGAGACGGTGCCGGTGCCCGAGGTGGTGCCGGCGGCCGAGGTGATTCCGGTGCCCGAGGTGATTCCGGCGGCCGAAGCCCCGGTGAGCGGGTCCGAGCCGGCGAGTGAGCCCCGGCCGGTGGGTGAGCCGACGGCTGCGRGCGGGTCCGAGCCGGCGAGTGAGCCCCAGCTGGTTGGTGAGCCGGGGCCGGTCGGCGGCACGGGGGAGGCCGGTGGGCGCGAGCCGGTGGACGAAGCGCCGGCGGCCGGTGTGCCGCAGGCAGGCGGCGACGCACCGTCGACCCAGCCCGCGGACCGGGCCAAGCCGGTCGAGTCCCCGGAAGCGGTCGAGGCACCGGCTCCGGTCGAGGCACCGGCTCCGGTGGAGTCGCCCGCTCGGGTCGGGAGCCGAACCCATTACAGCAGGGGCGACCGACGGTTCCGGGTGTTCCTCAGCCTGATCGCCAGCCTGACGGCGGTCACCCTGGCGATCGAGATCGTCGGTCTGGTCCGGGCGCACACGGCGGCGAATGCGTCCAAGAAGATCGCGCGCCAGGCGCGGGATCTGTTCGAGCGCCAGCCGGATCTCGCCGGGCAGCTCGCCCTGGCGGCCTACGGGATCTCTCCGACCACGACCGCGGCCGCCGCACTGGTCGACGCGTCCGTCCGGCGGGTCGGCAACCTTCCCAGCGACGTCGTCGGCCTCGCCGTCGCACCGGACGGGCGGAGCATGCTCACCGCCAGCGCGACCGGAGCCGCCTTCTGGGACCTGTCGGATCCGACGGCCGGCACCCAGATCACCGCGCTTCCGGTCGACGGGCCGGCGGTCAGCGCCGTCGCCTACCTGTCCCAGCCGGGGCGGCCCGCCTCCGCCGGCACAGTTGTGATCACGGCGGCCGGGGCCGGGCTCAGCGGCGGCCCGAGCACGGTCGGGCTGTGGCGTGTGACGGCGGACGGGGCGGTCGAGCGGCTCGGGGTCCTGGCCGGGCACAGCGGCACCGTCGACGAGATCGTGGTGAGCACCGATGGCCGGCTGGTGGCCACGGGATCGTCCGACGGCACGGTGCGGCTGTGGGACGTCGCCGACCCCCGCAAGCCCGCCCGGCTCGCCCAGGTTCGCATCGCCGGGCCGGTCACCGCGCTGGCCTTCGCGCCGGGAGGCGACCAGCTGCTGGCCGGCGGCGTCGGGCGTCTTTCGATGTGGTCTCTGAAGGACCCGCGCCAGCCTCGGCTGGCGGGCGATCTGCGCGGCGCCGGCGTCGTCGCCGGCGCCTCGTACTCGCCCGACGGCCGCACGCTGGCGGTCACCACCACCGGACTGCCCGCCGACGGGACAGCCGACGCCACCGACCCGACGTCCGCGCCGAGGTCACGCTCGATTGTCGAGATCTACCACCCCCGCGATCCGCGGGGCCTCCATCGGCTGACCTCCTTCTCGCCGGCCGGCGGGGCCGGCGAGGTCGCCTTCTCCGCGGACGGCCGCGCGCTCGTGGTGGGGCCGGCGCGCGTCGGTGGTGACGTCTCCGTCTGGGACCTGACGAGCCCGCGCCACCCGTCACCCCGGCTGAGCCTGTCGCTGCCCGGTAGGTCCGAAGGCGGCACCACCGATGGTTCCGACGGTTTCGACGCGCCGGTCGGGCTTGCGCTCGCCGACGGGCCGGCGCGGACGCTCGTCGTGGCCGACGGGAACGCCGCGCGGGTCTGGGAGCTTGATCCGGCCGCGGCGGCCGAGAACATCTGCGCCCGGACCGCGACCACGATCAGCCGTGCGGACTGGCGCAACCACGTCGGCGACCGCCACTACGCTCCGCCCTGCCAGGAATCCTGACCTGACGAGCCCGCCCGCGCCGCCGGCAGGAGCGTGGGCGGGCTCGTCAGCGGGAGGCGCTCCTCAGCGGGAGGAACGGGAGGAGAAGGTGCGCGCGGCTCCGTAGCCGGGGCCGATCTCCGGGCGGCCCGAGCGGGACGTCCAACGCCACTGGACGGAGATGCGCCCGGGCACCGCGCCGGTGACCCGGGGCACCGCGTGCAGCCAGTCGGCCTGCGCCCGCCCACCGAGCACGAGCAGGTCACCGCCCGCGGGGGAGAAGTCGCGGCCGGCGCGGTCCTGGGGATCGTTGAGGATCCGGCGGCCGGCGGGGAGGTGGCGCGACTTCACCATGAAGGGACGTCGGGCGCCGAGGGTGAGGATCGCGATGATCGTGTCGTCGAGCCAGCGCATCTCGCGGTCGCGGTGGAAGGCCACAGCGTCGTTCCCGTCGCGGTACCAGGACAGGCCGAACCCGTCGAAGTCGACCCCGTACCGCTGGCGCAGCGCCCGGTAGGCGGCCAGCAACGGTGGGAACGGAACGGGGGCTCCGCTGCGGATGAAGGCGCTCAGCCGCGGTTCGGTTACGTGGCGTTCGTACCGCCACATCGTCCCCTGACGCCATGGGGTGCCGTCGCGGACGGCCTCGTAGAGCGCGTCCGCAGCCGGCATCCAGCCGCGGGCCACATCCACCCACGAGTGGGCGTCGAGCCACACACGCTCGAAGGTCGCGGACCGGCCGGGGCCGAGCTCGGTTGCGGGGCCGGGTACGGCTGCGCGCCCGGTGTCGTCGCTGTTCGCCACTTTCCGCGGGTCAGGAGCGGACGAGACGAGCGATCGCGGCGGTCGCCTCGCGGAGCTTCTCGTCGGCCGCCGGCCCACCATCCGCGACGGCCTGAGCCACGCAGTGGGCGAGGTGATCCGACAGCAGGCCGAGCGCGACGGACTGCAGGGCCCGGGTCGCCGCGGAGACCTGGGTGAGGATGTCGATGCAGTACTTGTCCTCGGCGATCATTCGCTGAAGGCCCCGCACCTGGCCCTCGATCCGCCGCAGCCGCGCGGTGTACTCGTCCTTGCCGGAGGTGTACCCGTGCTGTGACTCGGTGTGCTCCTGCTGGTCGCCCTGGGGCTGGACCTGGGTCATCTGGTCGGTCTCGGCCTTCACCCGCATCACCTGCCCCCGCGCCGTCGCCGCGAAATACCCCCCTACGGTACGGGCGAACAGGGGCGGCCGTCGAGGTCAGCTGGTCGGGTCCACAAACTCGACCCGCACGCCCCGTTCTGCCAGCACCTGYAGTACCGGCGGCCCGACGGCACGTAGGCGTAACCGGCAGCCACGGCGGGCCGCATGGCGGCTCATCGCTCCCAGCAGGACCGCGCCGAGCGGGTCCGCACCGTGGACGCCGGCGAGATCGACGACTATTTCCCGCGGCCCCGGGGTGGCCGCGTCGTCCACCGCCGCCCTCGCCGAGCCGATCGCCCCAGCGGCGAGGAGACCGCTCAGATGGATCACGGCGCCCTCGGCGCGCTGCTCGACCCGGGCCCGGAGCGGGCGGTCGGGACGATGCCCGGCCACGGCCGCCGGCGGGCTCACGGCCAGTCCGGCCGCCGCTCCGATCTCGATCCCCATGCCGGTGCCGGTGCCGGTGCCGGTGCCGGTGTTGGGGCTGGGACTGGGACTGGGACTGGGGCGGACGGTCGCGAGCAGGCTCGTCATGACTGGCGGGCTGGACGGAGCTCCGAGCGGTAGCAACGTCGGCGTGGACGCCGCTTTCGATGGCGGGGAGGCCGTTTCGGGGCCTGCGATGAGTGTGTCGGCTTCTTCGCCGATGGTGAGCATCACGTCGTCTCCGAGGGGAACGATGTGGCGGTAGGCGCATGAGGGTTACCGCAGATGCGAGGCTCGATCAGTATTGCGCCTTTGGGTGACGGAATCCAATGCCAAAGGTCACCTTGTGTTCCGTCCGGGCCGGGTGTATCGCACGTCACAGTCGCTGGCGTGAACGTCGTCCGACCCGGGCGTGAAGTCCCCGTGTCGGCTGGCGTCGGCCGCGCCCGAGCTGGTGGGTGCGGTCACCCGTCGGCGGGCTGCCGAGGGCGCTGGGCACTGTGGGCGCTGTGGGAACTGTGGGAACTCGGCCGGATCCGCGAGGCGCGCGCCGGCCCGCCACGGCGCGAGGAATGTCACGCCGGGCGGGAGGTCCGCCGGCGAAGCCGGTCGGGACCGCGGTGCGAGCGGGTGAGTGGACGGGTGGACGAGCCGGCGGGGTGCGCTGGCGCGGTGAGGTTGGTGGCGGTCAGCGATCGACGTGGTGTGGTGGCAGGTCTTCCATGAGCCGCGCGAGGTCGGTGTCGACCTCGTCGTCGAACAGGCCTTCGTCGCCCCAGCCGATCTCGCGCTCGTCGCTCGGGATCTCGTCGCCGGGCAGCGGCGTGTGCCCCATGGTGATCTCCTTTGATCGGCGTGCGGCCCCTGCGCGGTGGCAGCCGGCAAGGGGCCGTCCGTCGGTCCGTCCATCGAGCCGGGCCACGGGCCGCGCCTGGCTGGGCGCGTCCGGTGCCGGCGCGGCCAATCTACCGGCCATCCGTGGCCGGGAGTGCGTGACGACACGAACGCCGATGGTCGGTGTCTCGTGATCAGTCGACCTGGCCTGCGCCGGTGGGCCGGTCGGGTGGTTCGGGCGCGGCGCGTTCGGTCCCGGGCGGTTCCGGCTCGGTGCCCAGGATCGCCGTGGCCATCGCACTGACGACCGCCTGGCGGGCGGCCTCCCCGCCGGCCAGGTAGGCGTCGCGTTCCCGCTGCGTCCAGGCCTGTGCCTGGCCGTCCGGCGCCGGCTGCCGGGCGCGCAGCGCCGCCCGCAATGCGGCTCGATACCTCGCCACCAGGAGTGGAGGGTCTCCGGACGGGTCCGAGTCGTAGGCCTCGTCGCGGTCAATCAGCTCACTGATCGCGTCCTGTCCACCGGGGGTCGCTGGCATGTTTCCTCCACAGCCTTTATTTGTCGATAAGCAAAAACGACCCTAGCGAGGTTCTTGAGCAAGAGCAAAGTGGTTACGATGTTGTCGTGGACGACGGTGAGCAGTTGGTTGGCATCGGGGACATCGCGTTCCAACTCAAGATCACGCGACAGGCTGTGGACTACTGGACTCGCAAGGACGCCAAGTTTCCGGAGCCTCTGCAGGTCATCAACGCGCCTGCGGGTAGCGGAGCCAAAGGGACCAGGGTTTGGCGTAAGCGCGAGGTCGACGCCTGGATCGTGGAGCACTATCGGCGGCGTAAACAGTAGGCATGCCCGCCCCGCGGGCGCCTCGGGCTCCGTGACTGCCTGGGTGCCCGAGMTGTCCAGGATGCCTTGTGGGTACGGGCATCCTGGGCGGGCCCGGGGGTGCGGGAATCGTGAATCGGGCAATGTGCGCGATATGGCCCACATCTACGCATCTGCGGATGCACGTGAATCCGTCCTTGCGGGGAGGGGTTCGCGGTCTGATCCCGTAGGTTGACGGTATTCGAGGTCTGGTGTATCCGGGCCACATGACGGTTCGTGGCGTGCCTGTGGTGCGAGTCGTGGTTCTTGTTGAACCTCCGTGTGGCCTGCTACCCCTGTTCCCGCGCGCGCTTCCTGGGCCGACGCCGTGGTCGAAATTGTCGACTGAATCACCGAGACAGGTCGATTCGTTCAGTCGATTGTCTTCGCGTCTGTGCCCGTGCCGTGGAATAGCGGCTGCGCTTGGTCCGATAGCGGACAGCCCGCACATCGATCGAGGAGCTGCTGTCAGAATCGGCCGGTTCGCCCCAGGCCTGCCATGGCCGCTTGCCCCGGCTGTGCCTGCTGGTGGTGCTGGTGGGACGTCTCAGTGGTGCCTTTCCGCACCCGGTCATGACGCGTGATGTCGGATGGCCGCTGGTCGGCCCTCGTGGTCGGGTTCCGGCTGGGCGGGGTGACCGGTCGAGGTAGCGGGTGTGCTCCGCTTCGGTGCCGTGCTGCCACGGGCAGGGCGTCGGCCGGGTGCCGGAATCCGGGGGTCCTGGCCTGGTTGGGGCCAGCCGTGACGAGGAGTTTGCGGATCTCGGGCCTCGGAAGGCGTGCCGCCACATCCCGCGCTTCGGGCTGCCGCTGCCACCGAGCGGGACCTGAGGATCGTGGTCGTTGGGACGTCCACGATCCTCAACGCTTCGGATGGCGGCCCTCGGGCCGTGCTGACCGCCGGCAGGCAGACCGCGACACCCGCCAAGGCGGGCCTTGGCGTTACCCTCGTCTACCTAAACGGCTACCACAAGTAGCGAACACCGGAAGTGGTCGGCGGCAAGAAGCCGGGCACGAGGCATTCCCACTGTGGTGCCAGTGCTGACTGCGGAGCAGCGCCGCCTACAGAGCAGTGCTGACTGCAGTGCAGCGCCGACTACGGAGCAGCGCTGGCAAACGAGCGGCGCTGGCAAACGAACAGCCCCCGGCGGAAGGGCCGCCGGGGGCTGTTCGTTGAATGCTGTTCTTTCCTGACGGGTCAGGCAGCAGCCGTGCTGGATGCGGCAGACGCAGCGCTCGTCGACGAGCTGGTGCTGCTGCTCGAGGACCCGGCGGACGCCGCCGTGCCGCTTTCGGCCGCAGCGGAGCTCTTGCCGGACGAGTCGCCGTCCGACGAAGTGGCGGACGACTCCTTCGTGCGCGCCGGAACCCCGGAGGAGGAGCCCGAACGGCTGTCGGTCTTGTAGAAACCGCTGCCCTTGAAGACGAGACCGACGGAGCTGAACACCTTCCGAAGTTGGCCCGTGCAAGCAGGACACTCGGTCAGCGCCGCGTCACTGAAGCTCTGCACGGCTTCAAGATCATGCCCGCAGGCGGTGCAGCGGTACTGGTAGGTCGGCACGGACTCCTCCCGAAGTTGGCACTCGGCGGTAGGGACTGCCAACTCTAACGCCTGAAGGCGGCCGATGGCTTCCCGAATGACGACGTGGGCTTCATGACGATGCTGGGCGAAGCGTTCTTGACGGTGTGACGATCACTGTCACCCGCCTGTCGTGCTCCTCCGCAGGGACGTCGGTCAGAATCTCCCGATCGTGCACCAACGCTATCACCGGGGTGGAGGGGGCGGTGCGGGCCAGCGCCCGGTCATAGGAGCCACCGCCACGCCCCAGCCGGTTGCCCGCCTGGTCGACCGCGAGGGCGGGCACGATGACCGCATCCGCGCGGGCGAGCTCGACCAGGGGGGCGCTCGGCGGTGGCTCGCGGGTGCCCATGGCCCCGGGCACGAGCGTGGTCCCGTACTCGCGGAAGTCCAGATCGAGATCGGGGCGTACGACGGGCAACAGGATCCGGACCCCACGCGCCCGCAGCCGGGCGAGCAGCTCGGCGGTGTCGGGCTCGTCCGCCATCCCGACGTAGGCGGCCACGCACCTGGCCCGGGCGACCTCGGGCAGCGCCAGCACCCGTTCGGTGAGGACCGCCGAGTCCGGCGTGACGCCCGCGCGCCGCAGCGCCAGCAGGCGCCGGCGGATCTCGCTCTTGGGGCCGGGCCACTCGGCCGACGGGGAAAGCACGGGCGACGGCGCCGGGGGTGCCGTCGCCGAAGTACCACCAGGCACTGCGCCACCGGGCACTGCGCCGCCGGACGCCGTGCCACCGGATGTGGCGCCACCGGGCACCGTGCCACTGGACGCTGCGCCGCCGGAGTCTGTTCCCGTGGCCGTGCCGGGATCCGTCGGTGACGGGCCGGGGGAGGGTGCCGAGGCCTGGCCAGAGCCAGCCCGGCCTACCACGTCACTGCCGGTGACGGTTCCTCCGGTCACAGCCATCCCCACCCTCAGCGCGCTCGAGCGTGGCCGCCCTCGATATGTCGGGCCCCGCCTCCCGACTGCTCGGACTTCCCGCGTCGTGCGCCTTCATGCTGTCGGTGACGGTCACAAAGACGACACCGGCCTGACATCCCACTGGCGAAGCCTCACGGTACCGTGATCGACCCGCACGTGGAGACCTGCCCGACGCTGACCCGCCGGGGCGGCGGGCGGCTTCCGGTACGCGTCCGGCGAGCGTGACGAACTGACTGCGGATGGTTGATCGCAGTGCCGGACGGTGGGTGTCGGGTGGCCGGGCCTTCGATGGTGGCCGGGCTGTCGGACACCCGCCACCACCGTGGCCGGGCCCGGTATCGTGCTGGACCGGGCCCACGGCTCGTTGTGAATGTCCTGTGTATCGGTGCCGTGGTGCTCCGGGACGCCCTGCCAGACTAAGGTTTCGCCCATGCTGGTGACGAAGGCGGTCATTCCTGCCGCGGGACTGGGAACCCGGTTCCTGCCCGCGACGAAGTCGGTTCCCAAAGAGATGCTTCCTGTCGTTGACAGACCGGCGATCGAATATGTTGTCGAAGAAGCCTCACGGGCTGGCCTTCGAGACGTGCTGCTGGTGACCAGCCGCTCCAAGAAGGCCATCGAGGATCACTTCGACCGTGAGGCGGAGCTGGAGCTCGCCCTTGAGCGCAAGGGTGACAAAGCCCGGCTCGAGCGTGTCCGCGCGTCCGCGGCGCTGGCCGAGGTCCACTCCGTCCGCCAGGCCTCGCCGCGTGGCCTCGGGCATGCCGTGCTCTGCGCCGCCGCCCACGTCGGCGACGASCCCTTCGCCGTGCTGCTCGGTGACGACCTCATCGACGAACGTGACCCGCTGCTGGCCGAGATGCTCGCCGTGCAGGCGCGGTACGGCGGTGCGGTGGTGGCGCTGATGGAGGTGCCCGAGGAGTCCGTGTCGATGTACGGCGTGGCCACCGTCGCGCCGCTGGCCGTGTCAGCGGATGCGGCGAGCGAGCCCACGGGCCGCTACCGGGCGGTCCGGATCACGGATCTGGTCGAGAAGCCGCCGGTCGAGGAGGCGCCCAGCAACCTGGCGGTCATCGGGCGCTATGTGCTGCCGCCGGAGACGTTCGACATCCTGCGGTCGACGCCGCCTGGCAGGGGCAACGAGATCCAGCTCACCGACGCGCTGCGGACGCTGGCGACCCGGGCCGGTGACGACCCGGGAGCCCAGCTCCCCGTGCACGGTGTCGTGTTCACCGGCCGCCGCTACGACACGGGTGACCGGCTGGACTACCTGAAGGCCATCGTCCGGCTGGCGAGCGAGCGTCAGGACCTCGGCCCCGACTTCTACCCGTGGCTGGAGGAGTACGTCGCCTCCGGTGGGCCCAAGGCCGACGCCTGACGGTGCGGCCCGCGCCGGATCGGCGTGGCCGGCCGACGGGCGCCGGCGGCGGCCGGGGACCGTCGGCGGCGGCAGGGAGCTGCCGGCGGCGGCAGGGCGCTGCCGGCGGAATGGCCGCCGGCAGAACGGCCGCCGGTGACAGCCGGCGGCCGGCTGGTGACGGTCGGACGGATCGCTGCGATGAACCCTCGCCGGGAGCGTCGTGGCCGCGCCCGGCGGCCGTCGAACAGCGCCGGTCCGGTCGCCGCCGAGGGTGCCCGCACCGGCGGCGAATGGGTCGCATCGTGTGCTGACGAGCCGTGACCAGGCACTTCCGATTATGCGATACCCGGCCACTTGTCCGGACCCTTGCTCCGCCGCATTGGTGTTGGCGAGCAGACTGTCGGGACATCTTCGTGCGCAAATGTGCGGGGCGCTGGAAGCACAGTCGATCCAGAGTCCCCGCCGGGGTGGAAATGCACCCCTGGTGAACGTCTGACGGAACCGGAACCGGAACCGCTCCGACGGCCGTGTTGCCGTGGTACCGCTCACTGCTGACGCGAAGGACGAACGGCCAGAACAGAAGTGTCAAGAACGGACGGTGTACGTGAAAACGGTAGATCAGCACGCATCGGACATTCTGTCAGCAATCGGGCCAATGTCCCCGCGTCGGACCGCGCTGCGCGAGGCACACGGGTGTGTGCTGGCGGCAGACGTCCGAGCAACGGTGGCTGTCCCCGGCTTCGACAACTCGGCGATGGACGGATATGCGGCGCGAGCCGCGGAGGTGGCCGCCGCCAGTGAGGCCAACCCGGTCACGCTGGCAGTCTCCAGCGAGATCATGGCCGGACCGGTGCGCCCGGAGCCGCTCGTACCCGGCACCGTCGCAAGAATCATGACCGGCGCTCCGCTGCCGGAAGGCGCCGACACCATCGTCCAGCTCGAATGGACCGACGGCGGCACCGAGAGCGTGCGGATCCACCAGGCACCCCGGCGCGGGCTGCACATCCGGCGCGCCGGTGAGGACATCGCGCCCGGGAATCTCGTGCTGGCCGCGGGAACCGTGCTGGGCTCCGCCCAGATCGGGCTGCTGGCCGCGGTGAACATCGCCCGGCCCGCCGTCCATCCGAGGCCGCGGGTCGCGGTGCTGTCGACCGGCAGTGAGCTCGTCGAGGTCGGCACCCCGCTCGGGCCGGGGCAGATCGTCGACTCGAACAGCCACGCCATCGCCGCGGCGGCCCATGAGGCGGGAGCGGTCGTCCGCAGGTTCGCCGGGGTTTCGGACGATCCCGACGCGTTCGCCGACGCGTTCGAGCAGGTGCTCAAGGACGCCGACGTCGTCATCACCACCGGCGGAATCAGCGTCGGCGCGCGTGACGTGGTCAAGGAGGTTCTGAGCAAGTCGGGCGAGATCCGGTTCGAGCGCATCGCCATGCAGCCGGGCAAGCCGCAGGGATTCGGGGTGGTGGGCGGAGTGCCGGTCTTCACCCTGCCCGGAAACCCGGTCAGCGCCCTGGTGTCGTTCGAGCTGTTCGTCCGGCCGGCGCTGCGGAGGATGCGTGGCCTGCCGACATCGGTGACGTCCCCGGGATCGGCGCCGTTCTCCGAGCCGRCCGCCGGGGGCCAGGACGCGGCGGCGATCTGGAACACCCTCGCCGTAAAGGTGGGTGAGGTTGTGCGGTCGCAGCCTGGGAAGCGTACGTTTCCCCGGGTCCGTCTTGAGCGCGATGCCGGCGGAGAGCTCGTCGCGACGTCCGCGGGCGGCCAGGGCGCCCATCAGATGTCCGGGCTCGCCTCGGCGCACGCGCTGCTCGTCGTTCCCGAGGAGGTCGTCGAGGTGTCCCCCGGTATGGTGCTGCCCGCGCTGCTGCTGGCCGAGCCCGAGTGCGCCGGGCCCCAGGTCCCCGCGTCAACGGCGTCAACCGCGTCGGCTGCCTCGGCGGGTTCCGCGGGTTCGGCGGGTTCGGCGCCGACGGGTGGGACCGCCGGTGAGTGACCCGGTGCGGCTCACCCATGTGGACGACCAGGGTGCGGCGCGGATGGTCGACGTCTCCGCCAAGGACGTCACGACGCGGACGGCCACCGCTGTCGGGCGGCTGCTGACCTCGCCGGCCGTGATCGAGCTGCTGCGTGGCGAGGGGATGCCGAAGGGCGACGCGCTGGCCGTCGCGCGCATCGCCGGGATCATGGGTGCCAAGCGCACCCCGGACCTGGTCCCGCTCTGCCACCCGATCGCGATCTCGGGAGTGAAGGTCGAGCTGGCGGTGCTCGACGACGCGGTCGACATCACGGCGACGGTGCGCACCACCGACCGGACCGGGGTGGAGATGGAGGCGCTGACCGCCGTCGCGGTCGCCGGGCTGACGCTGCACGACATGGTCAAGGCGGTCGATCCCGAGGCCGAGCTCACCGGGGTGCGGGTCGTGTCCAAGACCGGCGGCAGATCCGGAGACTGGCACCGAAGCCAGAGCCCGAGCCAGGGCCTGAGCCAGAGCCCGAGTGGGAGCCAGCGCCAGAGCGGGAGCGGGTGAGCGGCATGCCAGGTCCGCCGCCGGGTGCCCGGGCGCTGGTCGTGACGGTCTCGGACCGTGCCCACCGCGGTATCTACACCGACCGGTCGGGCCCGCTGCTCGTCGAGGGCCTCACCGGGCTCGGGTTCGACGTGCCGGCACCGGTCGTGGTGCCGGATGAGCAGGACGAGATCACCGCCGTCATCCGCGCGGCCGTCGACGCTGGCACAGCCCTGGTCGTGACCACCGGCGGCACCGGTCTCGGGCCACGTGACGTCACCCCGGAGGCGACCCGGGGCCTGCTCGAACGTGAGCTGCCGGGGCTCGCCGAGGCACTGCGGGCCGCCGGGCGGGACAAGGTGCCCACCGCTGTCCTCTCCCGGGGCCTGGCCGGCACCCGCGCGACGACCCTGATCGTGAACCTGCCCGGCTCGACCGGCGGAGTCCGTGACGGGCTGGCCGTGCTCGGCCCGGTCGTCGCGCACGCCCTCGCCCAGCTGCGCGGCGACACCGATCACGCCGCCAGCACCGGTCACGCCGCCAGCACCGGTCACGCCGCCAGCACCGGTCACGCCGGCGACAGCGGCGGGAGGAGTCGCGGGTGAGCGCACCCGGATGGCCGGCTGTGCTGCGCCACGGCGACGTCGTCGTGCGGCCCATGCGGCTTCGTGACGCCGGAGCCTGGGTCGAGGTGCGCAGCCGCAACGCGGACTGGCTCGCGCCGTGGGAGGCGACCCGGCCGGGGGCCCCATCGGTGCGCGAGACCTGGAACGAGCACCAGACCTTCAGCGTGTACTCGCAGATGATGCACCGCCTGCGGGCGCAGTCCAGGGCCGGTGCGGCGCTCGCGTTCGTCATCGCGATCGACGGGCGGCTGGCGGGCCAGCTCACCGTGTCGACGATTGTGCGGGGCGCCTTCAACAGCGCCCAGGTCGGCTACTGGCTCGACGGCGCCCGCGCCGGCCGGGGAATCACACCGACCGCGCTGGCCCTGGTGACCGACCATTGCTTCGGGCCGGTGGGTCTGCATCGGCTGGAGGCGAACGTCCGCCCGGAGAACGCGGCGAGCCGCCGGATGCTGACGAAGCTCGGCTTCCGCGAGGAGGGCCTGCACCGCAGGTTTCTCGCGATCGACGGCGAGTACCGCGACCACATCTGCTTCGCGCTGACGACCGAGGACGTCCCGGACGGATTGCTGGCGCGCTGGAGCCGCGCCCGTTCGGCCCACTCCTGAAGGGGGCGCACGGCGGAGCCTCGTCCGCACCTTCCAAGGTGGGGATGGTCTCGCTCGGCGGGCTCCCCTGAGGTTTTCTCTACCGTCGCGAATCGCCCCTGAAACCGTTCCACCCGGTCGCGGTGCCTTGCGCCGGGCACTGGCGGCAACCCTGTTCGGGGTCACCGGGAGGTGGCCGTGGAAGGCGTCCACGGCCCGTTCCCCGGCGGGAAAGGCCTCGCGGGCATGACTTCTTACGTTGGGTGATCATCGTGCTACCGGTGTGCCCGGTGGTGGGGTCGTCGCCCGGGCCACATCGGTGCCACCTCGGATTGACAGCGGACGACCATCCGGTGAACCTCGCCGACGTGTGCGACACGCGGGGTTCCGGTCGGTGACCGCGCGCATTGCGCTCACTAGCGTCGGGCACGAAATCGTAAACGACGACATCGAGAAGAGGCATCCCGGTGGTCCGCTCGCTCGCGCGGCACGCGCCCGGCGCATCCGGTCCGCGCCAGGCTCGCGACCTGCGGGTGCGGGCCGGCTCCACTCTCACCGGCGACGGTGAAGGCGCCGGCAATGGTGAAGGGCGCTCCGCCGGTGTGGGCGTTCCGCACTGGGTTGGCGACGTCAGGCCACCCAACGACGTCCTCGGGCTGTCACGGATCGTGATCGAATGAGTGCGATCATCTGGCTCGCGATCGTCGCGGTGTGGGGCTTCGTGCTCATCCCCATGTGGCTGCGGCACCATGACTCGGCGGTGGAGCAGCGGTCCGCGGACCGTTTCTCCACCGCAATGCGGGTGCTCTCCCGGCGCGTCTCGCCACGCGGCGGGGTGGACCCGCTCACCAGGGCCACGTCCCAGAGCCCGGTGACGGGGGCACAGGAGGCTTCAGGGATGGCGCATTCGCGCGCAGGCGTTCCATCGGGCCCCAGCTCGGACCGAAGCGCCGGCTCGGACGCAGGCGCCGGCTCGGTGGAATCCTCCGGCTCGGCGGATTCCCGCGGCTCGGCGGATTCCCGCGGCTCGGCGGATTCCCACGCCACCGCGGACTCCGGGAATCCGGCGACGACGGCGGCGACGGCGGCGACGGCCGCGTTCGATGACGCCCAGCCGGCTCCTCACCTGTTCGGGCCGCGGTCCGGCGCGTTGCGCAACGTCTCCGCCGACCGGGCCGTGCGTGCCGTGCAGGCGGAGCACACCGCACTCATCCGACTGCGCCGGCAGCGGCTGCTCGTGCTGCTCGTCGCGATGCCGATCAGCGTCGTCCTCGCGGCCAGTCTCGGTGGCATGTGGATCGTCGTCCAGCTCATCGTGGACGCCGGAACGTTCGGCTATGTGGCCCACCTGCGCCGGTCCGCGCAGGCTCACCGGCGGCTGCTGCGGTCCAGGGCGGAGCTGGACCGGCGCATCGCCGCCGACCGGGCCGCACGGGCTTGTGGCGGCATCCGGGGCTGGTCCGGCGGCGCGGGAGCGGTGGGGCAGGCCACGCCGGCCAGGGCGGGGTCGGCGGGCTCGGCGACGCGCGGCGGTGACTACGCGCCGGTGCGGCTGTCCACCGACAGCGGCGGCGATCTGACCGAGGCGGACCTCGCGCACGCCCGGGCCGACACGGTGGATCTCGCCGGCACCGCCAGCCGCGGCCACGCCGGAGACGGCTCCTACCAGGCCGGTTCGCCCGAGGGCTCCGACGACGACGCGGAAGGCGACTCCTCTGCCGGTGACTACGACACCGACGAGTACCCGGCCGACGAGTACCCGGCCGACGGCTACGAGGACGACCGCTACGACGCCGACGGTTACGCGGCCGACGGCCACGCGGCTGGCGGTTACGTGGCYGACGGCTACGAGGGCGAGGCCGACGGCGCGGTGGCGCAGCCGGCGGCTGGAATCCACTACACCGGTCGGACGGTGACCCGTACCGCCTACACGGCCTACGGCGAGCACTCAGGGCACGGTGACCACCTGGGGCCGGTCGAGTACGTCGAGTACGTCCAGGCCGAACAGGTTGAGTACACGGCCCAGGCGAGCTACCCGGCGGAGCATGCGGAGCAGGTCGCCTACGGCGGCCACCCGGATCAGCCCGCGGACGTCGACCAGGCCGCGTACTACGAGTACGCGCCCCAGGGCGAAGGCCAGGGCTACGACGTCCAGGGCCACGACGTCCAGGGCTACGAGAACAGTCACCAGTACGCCGAGGCGGCCGACAGCGGCTCAGGGGCGCCCGCGCCCGGTGTCGCCACCGGAACGGCCGGCTCCGGCTCCTCCGGGTATCGCACCGGCGGCGCGCAACGGCCCGTCCCGCGGCCCGGTGCACGCCCGAACACCTCGCGTCCGGGGCGGGTCCAGGTCAATCCACCGGGCACCCACGGCGGTCTGATCCCGCCCGCCGCGGCCGGTGGTACTGCGGCGGGCGGAAGCGGCGCGGGGGCGGCGAGCGGGGCCGCGGCCGCCGCGGCGCCGGCGGACCAGGCCCAGGGGCAGACCCCGGACGAACTGGAGACACTGCTGCGCCGCCACGCGGTCGGCAGCTGACCCGTGCCGTGAGCCTGACAACATCCCGCGGTCGAGCGGGCAGCCGCGAAGTCCCGCACTACCAGGCCAGCGTGCCGGAGCGCCCGCGCGGCGGCCCGGCATCGCCGCGCAGCCGGACGTCCTGAGCCGGGCGCAGCCGACGCCCGGCGCCGTCCGCGTGCATAATGGCCTGGTGACACTCCGCTCGCAGCTCGCCTCCGCCGCCGGTTCCCGGCGCACGGAGCTGTCGGCTGCCTGTACGCGGTGTTGTCCCTGCCCTCGCGCCCGCTGACGCCGCCTCCACGCCGACAACGGCCACCCGGCGTCGCCCGGTCAGGCTCAGCCTGACGGGCCAGGGCGTGAGGGGCCTCCGGATCACGTTCGGTATCGGGCCAATCCGCGCACCGAACCCGCCCACCGGTCATCACAGCCGGTCGGGACCGCCAGAAACGTGATCACGTGCCAGCGCCGAGCCGCGCGGCCATCGATGGCCGCCTGCTCCGCATGGCACCAGCCCTCCGGTTCGGTCACTGCGTGTCTCGATGTCGTGCCGTCGGATCCGCCCGTAGTCCGGTCCGCCGCACCGCCCGCCCCGATCACCGCCAGCCGGTGATCGGAGCCGGCTGGTGCAGGCCACCGGAGCCGGAGCGGACAGCGGCAGGAGGAGAGTTCCTGTCTTGACATTCGAATCTTGGCTCGCCCGGCTGCGGGACCGCGGATTCGTCACCTGCCCGGGTAGCAGCGCCGTCCCCATCGACCTGAAGGCCGTCACCGCCGATGGCACCGGGCTGCACTTCCGCTGCCGGGGCGTCCGGGTGCATCTCCACGTCTACCGGCCCGGGCGCGCGGCCTGGCAGACGCCGCTGCGCGACGACGCCTGGAGCCCGGAGGAAACCCTCGAACTGTGGGAGAACCGCCCGGTACAGGACCGGACAGTGCCCACCGGCGGACGGCTGGTCTTCGTCGGCCCCGGACCCGACTCCGGTCCCAGCCCCAGCGGCAGCGGCAGCCCCAGCGGCAGCGGCAGCCCCAGCGGCAGCGGCAGGGACGGCGACGGACCCGAACCGCGGCCCGACACCAGGATCGTGCTCGACGGAGCCCGGTCCCGCGGCTGGCGCGGCCACGAGGCAGGCCTGCTCGCCGTCGCCGAAGCCGCCGCCATCTTCGAATCCATGCTCGTGCTGGCCGGCCTCGTCACCGTCACTGCCACCGCCAGCGGCCACCAGGCGGCCTCCCCACGCCTGGTACCGGCCCAGGGCCAGTCACCCCGTCAAGCGAGGCCAGCCAGACCGGCCATAGACGTCCAGTCGGCCGAACCCGCGATGGCCTTCACCGAGCGGACGTACTCCGTGCTCGCGACAGCCAGAGCCACCGGCGTTGACCAGCCGGGGCTCGCCGCCGGCGGCACACCGCCGTCAGAAGCCCACCCACCAGACGAGACAACTACCGGAGGGGGCGCCCACCCACTTTCGTCCCGCGTCCTGTAAGCTTCAGTTGCTTCCAGGGGGTGTAGCTCAGCCTGGTAGAGCGCCTCCCTCGCACGGAGGAGGCCAGGGGTTCGAGTCCCCTCACCTCCACCAGAGTTGCCATGTTCGAATCCCGATCATGGTTTCTCTGTCTCTCGGTAAGCAACACGCCGCCCGGTGAAGCGCCGGGCGGCGTTCTTGTTTGTCCCCTGTGGCCCCTGATGTCGCCGTGGGCGAGCGTGAGAGTCGGCGCAGTGTGGGACCGGCCCAGGCAGTAGAAATACGGGTAGGTGCCGCCGTGCCGGCCGGTGGCATTCGTGATCCCGAACCGTGAGCCGCAGGTTGCGGGTGCCGTCCGGTAAAGGGTGTGGCTGTCCTCGCAGAGCTTCACCCTCACACAGGGCAAGGGTTTCGCAGGCGCGGGACAGGGCCCGGTCGATGCGGGTCTGTTCTTCCTTGAGGAACTCCTCGGGGAGTGTGGGTCGACGTTCTCGGAGTCCTCTGGGGTTCGCGGGAGAGAAGCCGCAACACCACTTCCACCCGCTCAAGGAAAGTCTGTGCTGCGGACACTTTGCACGAGCCGCCACCGGTCGGGGTCGAGCGCGACATCCGCGATGTTGCGCCCTTCGGTCCTGACCCGGACGTTGAGATAGCCGATCTGGGCGAGGCCGGGGGTTCCGCCGTTGCTGGCCTTCTGCGCCATCTCGTAGGCGATGTCCTTGCCGCTTGCGGCTGACTGGTACTGGTTGATCTCGGCCATCGGCGGCTCAAGTCGCTTGGCGGCGGGCTCATGCCGAGGTCACGCCGGCTGGGCCGGCGAACGGATCGAAGGGCGAGTAGCGTATCTCATCGGATACGTTTGTCGTCGTGGCGGAGGGGGAGTGGTGGATTCGCTGGCAGGCCGGCTGATCGAATCGGCGCGGCTGGAGGCGGGCTTGTCCGGGGCCGAGCTGGCGCGGCGGGCGCGCACGTCGCGGCCGACGTTGGCGGCCTATGAGCACGGGGTGAAGTCGCCGACGTTGGAGACCGCGACGCGTCTGCTGGCGGCGGCCGGCTTCCGGCTCGACGCGGTGCCGGTGCCCTCGTTCGAGGTCGTGGTGGACAGCCGAGGACGACCGTTCACCGTGCCGGATCGGCTGCCTCGGCTTCCGATCCGGCAGGCCTTGGCGCGAGTACGTTTGCCCGTCCATCTGAACTGGTCCGACCCTGATCGGACCTACGACCTTACGGACCGCCGGCAGCGCCACCGCTTGTACGAGATTGTCCTGCGCGAGGGGACGGCGGAGGACATCCTCACTTACATCGACGGGGCACTGCTCGTCGACGCCTGGCCGGAGCTTGTCCTTCCCGTCCAGATCCGGCGCGCCTGGGAACGGACCGCTTTCGGATGATCACATCGTTGCAGCGGGCAGTTGCGCGGATCTTCTTCGGGCTGCCCGAAAGCGCGGGCTTCGCGGTCGCGGGTGGCGCCGCGCTCATCGCACGTGATCTGGTCGACCGCGAGACCCGCGACGTCGATCTGTTCACCGCTCTCCCGCCCACGGCATCGATCCCCGACACGGCAGTGGCGTTCGAACGCGCGGCGGCTTCGCAGGGCTGGGCCATCCGGCGGGTCATGCTCACGGGGAGCTTCGCCAGACTTGTCGTCGAGGCAGGCGATGAGGCATTGATCGTGGATCTCGGCGTCGACAGCCCGCCGGACGAACCACCCACCCTCACCGAACTCGGCCCGACACTCAGCGCCCATGACCTGGCCGCCCGCAAGACCCTCGCCCTGTTCGGCCGAGCCGAGGCACGCGATTTCACCGACGTGCACGACCTGGCGAACGTCTTCACCAAGGATGAACTCGTCCACCTCGCCCAGACCCAGGACGACGGCTTCGACCTGCAGGTGTTCGCCGACATGATCGGAACCATCGGCCGGTTCACCGACGACGACCTGGGACTGCCTCAGCCGGCCGCCGACCGGCTGCGCCACTTTTTCCACACCTGGCGTCAGGAAATCACTGGCGGATGAGCGACGACCGGCCGCGCTCGTGGGCGTGGTCGAGCTGAAATCCGGATGGGGAGCGGCCGCCGGTCGCGGCGCTAGAAAACTTGTCCGACGTCCTGGCGAATGATCGTGGCCATGCTGTGTTCGGCCAGGGCGGCGATGGTCATGGACGGGTTGCAGGCACCGGTGGAGCCGGGGATCCGTGCGCCGTCGAGTACGTAGAGGCCGCGGTGGGCGAGCATTCGGCCGTACTGGTCGACTGCGGCGCCCATGGGAACGCCGCCCAGCGGGTGCCAGGTCGACGGTGCGGCCTGGTCGGTGTCGATCACTGTTCCGCCGCCCGCTGCGGCCAGCCGCTGCATGCGTTCGCCGATCAGCTTCTGCAGGTCGGCCTCGGCGGATGCCGGCCAGGTGAGTGCGGCGTCGTCCTTGTCTGGATCGTAGGTCCAGGTGCCGGCCGCCTGGACGACCCCGAAGCCGACGACGGTCATCATCTTGACCCCGGGGATCTGCATGGGCGACCCGGCGTGGATGAAGGTGAACGGGATGGGGCTGAGCGGGTCGCGGCCCCCCACGCAGGCCGGGCCGCCCTGCTGGGTTCCGATGTCGCCGTTCATCCCGGTCCAGGCGTAGATGCGGTCGCCGTTGTTGCCCCACTGGGTACCGATGGAGTCCGGCAGGTCCGGCACGAGGTTCTTGGCCCGCGCCCTGACCAGGAGCCGTGTCGTGCCGGCGGAGCCGGCGTTGAGGAACACCGCGTCCGCGACGATCCTTTTCCGTTCCTGGACTGTGCCGTCGGTGGCGATCCGGTCTATGGCCAGTACCCAGCGCTTCTTCCGGTCGAGTGAGATGTCGCGGACGACGTGCAGCGGCTCCACCCGCACCCGGCCGGTCTTCTCCGCGGCGGCCAGGTAGGTGGCGTCGATGGAGTGCTTGCCGCCGTTGTTGACACCGAATGCGAGGTCACTGGTGGTGTAGGTGGGCTGGTACTCGCCCGTGAGCTCACCCCGGACGAAATTCCAGTCGACGGGCAGGGGAACCCGGAACGGCTGTAGGCCGGCGTCCGGCGCGGTTTTCAGGAACAGTCGGGACGAGCGGTAGGGGTCGGTATTCAGGATGTCGTCGGGGATTGTGGAGATGCCCAGCATCCTGGCAACGGTCGGGTAGGCCCACTGGTTCAGCTCGTCGTAGAGGCCGGCTGCCGTCGGCATGGACGCGGCGAAGTTCTCCCTGGTCGGCTGCAACGTCATGCCGTGGTAGGCCAGGGAGCCGCCGCCGACCCCGGCCCCGCAGTTGATGTCCATACCGTCACCCACGACGGTCTCGATGACTCCGGTGAACGGCTTCCAGGTCCTGTCGACACCTCGGAGCATGCTGTGGTCGGTCAGCCAGGAGGATCGGTTGTCGACGGTGGCGAAACGGCTGAAGGTCGTCGAATTGGGCCCGCTCGGCCACCGGATGCCGCGTTCCAGGACCAGCGTCGGGACGCCGGCCTCGGCCAGCCGCAGTGCTGTCACACCCCCGCCGAAGCCACTGCCGACGACGACAGCCCGCTCCCGCACCTCGGTCCCGCCGGCGCCGGCGCCGCCGGAGCTCTGCGAATGTGTGTCGTCGGAGCACGCGGTCAGCCCGCCGGCCGCGGCCGCGCCGAAGGCGGCCGTCCCGAAAGCCGCTCCGAGTATTTTCCGGCGGGTGAGACCCGCTGTTGTCTTCCGGCTCAGGGGAGACCTGCTGGAAGCTTGGTCGGACATTCTGACTCCGGTTGTGTCCCGCCGGACGCCTTTCTGCCCGTCGCTCTCGTGGGCACAGGGAGGAATCCGGTTCAGCTGGCGAGTGCCGGTATGTTCCCGTGCCAGGCTTGCCCTTACTTGAGGGCTAGATGCGGGTCTGCTGGAGATCTTCGGCTATGGGCAGTTCGATGCGGACGGTGGTTCCGTGCTCCGGTGAGGTGTCGAAGGCGAGCTTGCCGTCGTGGGCGGCGACGATCGCCGCCACGATCGGCAGGCCGAGTCCCGAGCCGGGCCGGGAGCGGCTCGCGTCGGCCCGCCAGAACCGGTCGAACGCCCGCTCGGCATCCCGCGGGCTCATCCCCGGCCCGGTGTCGCTCACCTGGAGAACCGCCGTGCCGCCGGCTTCGCCTGCCCGCACCGACACCGACACCGAGGCAGTGGGCGGGGTGTGCACAAGCGCGTTCTCCAGCAGGTTGGTGAGCACCTGCCGCAGCGCCACCTCGTCCCCCTGCACGTCGACCGGGTCGCACACGTGGCATCGCAGCCTGCGGGACGGATACCGCTCCGACACCTCGCGTTCGGTGTTGCGGACCATCGTGGCGAGGTCGACCTGCCCGTGCTGCCCGGCTGCGTTCTCGTCCAGCCGCGCGAGGAGCATCAGGTCCTCCACGAGGTCCGCCATCCGGCGGCCCTCCCGCCCGATCCGGCGCATCGTCTCGTCAAGATCTTCGCGTTCACGCAGGTGCCCCTGCCCCCACAGTTCGACGAGCCCTCGGACCACCGAGACGGGCGTGCGTAGTTCGTGTGAGGCGTCGGCGGCGAAGCGCTGGAGGCGATCCCGGCTCTCCTGCTGTTCGTCCAACATGACGTTGAAGGCGCGAGCCAGGTGACCGGCCTCCGACCGGCGTGATCCCATTGTGTCCACCCGCCGCGAACGATCACCGGTGGAGATCGCGTCGGAGACCTGCGTCACGCGGGCGATGGGACGCAGGCCCAGCCGTTCCACCCAGTAGCCGGCGGCAGTCAGCACGGTCAGTACGAACGCGCTGACGGCGAACATCGCTGACCGGATCCGTCCGGTCGCGGCCTCCACTMCCGCCAGCGACTGGGCCAGCAGCACATCCCGGTCACCGGTGCCGGCGACGAAGACCACTCGCCACCGTTGCGGTCCGGACGACGAGCTCACGGTCACCGCGTGCAGCGAGGTCAGCGGCCGTGCTCCCCCCGCCGGCACCTGGGGTGCCTGCCCCGCAGCGACCGCCGGCTCGAGTATCACCGTGCGCCGGTCGCCCGAGAGCACCGCCACGTAGAAGTAGTTCAGACCGTTCTGCACGCTCCGGATGGCCGAGACCGCGTCGGGAAGCGCCTCGGCCGGCCCGGCAGGTGCCGGCAGGTCGGGCAACGGCCCCGCCTCGCCCAGGGACACTGCTGCGGCCGCGCCGGTGGTGAGCTGCTGGTCGATCTGGGCGACCTGGGCCGTCCACACCGACTGGATCATGAGAAAGCCGGCGATCGCGAGAACCCCGAGCACCACCCCGCCGGCGACTGCCAACCGTAGCCTGAGCGTCATTCCATGTCATTCATCGCTGAGCCGGTAGCCCACGCCGCGCACGGTGTGAATAAGGCGCGGAGAAAAGGCTTCGACCTTCTTCCGCAGTGACGAGACGAAGGTCTCGACGACCGTGGACTCACCGTCGAAGCCGAAGTCCCAGACGTGGTCAAGAATCTGTCCCCTGGTCATCACCCGCCCCGCGTTCCGTAGCAGGAAATGCAGCAGCTTGTACTCGGTCGGCGACAACACGACAGGCCGGCCCCCGACGGTGACCCGGTGGGCGTCCTCGTCGAGGCTCAGCTCGCCGCAGGTCAGGACGGATGCCTTCGTGACCGCGCCGTGGCGGCGCAGGATCGCCCGGCCTCTGGCGACGAGTTCCTCGACGCTGAACGGCTTGGGCAGGTAGTCGTCGCCCCCGAGAGTGAGCCCCCGCACCCGGTCATCGAGGTCACCACGAGCCGACAGGAAGATGATGGGCACGTCCATCCCGGCGGCACGCATCCRCCGGCAGACCTCGAAACCGTCGAGGTCGGGCAACATCACATCCATGATGACGAGTGCGATCGGGGTGTCGCCGCCGGCAACGCGTAGCGCCTCGCGCCCGGTGGAGACCTCGATCACCTCGAAGTCCGCCAGCCGCAGCGCCATGGCGACAACGTAGGAGACGTTCTCCTCGTCTTCGACCACCATCACGGGAACGGGCACCATTCGCCCATCATGACGACGGGCTCGCCGGGCGGCGTAGGTCGGCCCGCTCGTTGTGACCTGGCGTGATAGGCCGCTACGGCGCAGTGGCTGATCGCTGGCCGTGCCTGTGCCCCCGCGAGTGCCGATCTTCCGGCCAGGATGGGCGCGGCGGTCGCCCCCACGGTCTCGTCCGAGCTGGTTCCGCGACGATCCGCCGGAGCCGCCCACCGCAACGGCATCGCCAGCAAACCCGCAACCAACGTTCAAGTACCGGCAAGCCTGGCGCGCGAACATGCTGATCGTGTGGAACATCCCGATCACCGCACCCGCGAGCGTCGCGAGCGCCACGAGCAGCCCGCAACCCGGTGAGCGGTACGGGAGCGGATTTCCCGAGACGGAAGGTGGCGGACGACCGGAATGAGTGCTGATTTCGAGACCCGTATCAGGTGGCGGTTCCAGGAGGGTTTCGACCAGTGGAACCACGGCTATGAGGCGTGGCTGAAATGGTGCGACACACTGTACGAGCCGGATGCCCACTACAACGTATACAGCGAGCGACTGACCCTGCAGGAATACAAGGACATGATGGGGCAGCTGTTCGCGGTGTACGACATCGAGCTGGGACAGCTGGACAACGTCCTGATCGAGGGTGAATGGGGCGCAATTCGGTACTCGGTCTACATTCTTGACAAGACGACCGGTGCGCGGTCGGAGCTGAAGACCATGGAGTTCGTGCAGTTCAAGGACAACCCGGAGCCGATGGGCGCGCGAGTGGTCGAGGGCTGGGCCCTGTCGGACAATCCGCTCTCCGCGGGGTGACCGCGAAGACCAGCTGTCAGCTGCTCGCCGGCCGACCTGCGTGTCACGACGTACCGCGGTCGACGAGATGATGTCTGAAAGACGTCCACGGAGGTTCCTGTAGACGTTTTCCCTCAGACCTTTGGCCGTCGGAACCCTCGTATGTATGACGGGTACGACGAAGGATTCGGCTCTGCGCGGCCCCGTTTCCGCGTGCGCGTTCTCGTGCGCTGCCGCTGGCTGGTTCTGCTGGGCTGGACAGCTGTCGTCCTGGCGTCGGCCCTTTTYCTCCGCGACTCCGATACTCGGTACACCCAGGAGGTGGCTCCGGCTGACTCGGATTCCGCGCAGGCGATGGACCGGGTCGCGGCCGCCACCGGAGGCAAACTCCCGGACACCGAGACGCTGGTGCTCAGGGCGCGGCGCGGGACCCTCGACGAACCTCCGGTGCGGGACCGGATGGCCGTGATCGTTGCCGAGCTGGCCAGGCTGCCTGGTGTGGCTCTGGTCGGCGACCCCGCGGGGCCGCTGGGGCGGGCGATGCTGGGCCTCGATCCCGTCTCCGCCGACCGGCGAACCGCTCTGATCGCGGTGATGATGAAAGCGGACGCGCTCGCGCCCGATCTCGACGCGGTACATCGTCTGCTCGAGGTGGCCCGCGCCTACGATGATCCGCAACTGCAGATCGAGATGTCGGGACCGGGCGTCACGATGCTCGAGTCGGCGGACGTCTCGCCGGTGCCCCTGGCCCTCGCCGTGCTCGCCTCGATCCTCCTGGTAGGCGTGACGTTGCGGTCCCGGGTGGGAGTCCTGGTCTGCCTGGTGCCGGCGGCGACGTCGGCCGTGCTGGCGGTCGCCGTCGTGTCCTGGCTGGCCCGCTCGGCGGCGCTGACGTCCTTCGCGCCTGTCATCGCCGCGGTGCTCGCCTTCGGCACCTGCCTGGGCGGCGCGGTCGTCATCGTCTACCGGACGCAGTCCGAGCTGCTGCGCGGCGAGGACCGCGTCGAGGCGGTCCTGATCGTCATGGCCACGTCGGGTGGGGCCGTGATCGTCGGAGGCCTTGGGCTGAGTATCGCCATGCTCGTCGTCGGCGGCCTCAGGCTGGGCGGTTTCGAGCAGGTCGCGTCTGCCGCAGCGGCCGCGGCCTTGGTGACCGTCCTGGTGATCGTGACGATGCTGCCGGCGCTGCTCGTGGTCGGCGGCCTGAGGCTGCTGGGCTGGGCCGAGCGTCATCATCTCGCGACCGTCGGGACCGGGCTCGGGCGTCGCCCAGGGCTACGGTCGTGGTGGGCTGCCCAGGCCGGACGGCATCCCGCCGTCATCACCGCCGCGGCCGGCGTTCTCCTGGTGGGGCTGGCCGCCCAGAGCATGGGGCTTCGTGTCGGTGGCGGTGACGCCGGCAGCGAGACGACCTCGCTGACGTCACGACGCGCCTATGACCTGATCAGCCAGAACTTCGGCGCGGGGGCGAACGGACCGGTCCTGGTGGCCGTCGATGGGGTCCGTGCCGCAGCCCCGGGCGTCGGGGACGCCGTCACACCTTCGAGGATCGCTGCCGTCATCGCAGGCGTACCCGGAGTGAGGAGCGCCGAAGTATCGCTGGCTGACGACAGCCGGGGGACCGCGATCATCCGGGTGCTGCCGACGACCGGCCCTCGTACCTCCCAGGCCAGCGAACTCGTCAGCAGGCTGCGCGACGACACCCTCCCTCCACTGCTGGGCGGAACGGCGGCAACCGCCCACATCGGTGGCCCCACCGCCCTGTTCGACGACGGCGCCGCCACCTTCCGTGCCAGCCTTCCGACATTTCTGGCGATCGTGCTGGCCACCAGTGCCCTGGCGACGTTTCTGCTGGCACGTTCGATCGTGCTGGCCGTGGTTCTCGGCGCCTCCAGCACGCTGTCGGTCCTGGCCGCCGCGGGCATGCTGCGGGTTCTCTTCCAGGATCAGCGGTTCGCCGACATGCTCGGGGTCACCACCAGCCCGGTCGAGCCCTTCGTGCTCGTGCCGGTCATGGTCTCGGTCTTCGGGCTGTCCCTCGGAATGAACCTCGCCCTGCTCGGCCGACTTCGCGAGGCCGGTCAAGCCGATCCCGGCAGTCTCCGCGGAAGCCGTGACCTCTCGCGACGCCGCGGTGCGCCACGCGACCTGTCCGGAATCGACCGTGACCACGGCAGTGACCACATCCGACGTGGGCACGCAGCCCTCGGCCACGTCATCCTCACCATGAACACGATCATGATATTCACGTTCGCCGCTATCGCCGCCCAACCACCTCGGACCCTCAAGATGATCGGGTTCGGGATGGCCGCCGGCCTGGCCGTCGACGCGCTTGTGCTCCGCACGGCGGTGCTGCCGGCGGCCACACACCTCGTTCACCGCCGTCAGAAGGATCATCCGATGCGGCCCAGACCGGTCGTGACCGAGGAGATCCTGGACCCCGAAACCACCGTGCCCCTGTTCACCGGCCACACATCAGGGCGACACCGCAACCGAACGCGGTGTGGTCATGGACGCGATGGGCGCTGACCGGATCGGTGCGGCGCCTGGCGGTGGTGTGGTGGATCAATGATCCGAACAGACCTCGCTGCGGATGCTGTGGGGGACCGCGGCGGAGGTGGGCCATTGGCACCTCGCCGGTCCGCGAGTGTTACGGATCACTGTGGTGGCCGGGCCGCTTGTCGCCGGTGGAGGGAAGTACCCGGGGCGCTCCGAGCAGGTGGGCGAGGGTCACGGCGGCGACCGTCTCAGCGGTGAGCAGGCCGGTCAGGATGACGATCTGGAAGCGGGCCGCGTCGGCCGGGCTCGCGCCGCCCAGCAGTGCTCCGACGAACGCGCCGGGCAGGGTCACCAGTCCGGTGGTGCGGGTCTGGTCCAGAGCGGGCACCAGCGCCTCGCCGACGGCCTGCCGGGCGATCTGCGCGCAGGCCTGCCGCGGGGTGGCGCCGAGGGCGAGCCATCCTTCGACCTCGTCGCGGCGGCGGACGAGCCCGTCGGCCAGTCGGCGGCCGACCAGGGTGCAGGCCGTCATGGTGCCGCCGAAGACGCTGCCGGACAGGGCGATCAGGTGCCGGGTCGACGGGTCGAGAACCGGCACGGCGAACACGATGCCCAGGGTCACCGCGGCGCCGGCCACGCACGAGCCGGCCACGGCCGGCAGCGGACGGTGGAAGGCCGTCAGCCTGCGCGCGGCGGTGATCACGGCGGCGGTCAGCATCACGGCCAGCGCCGCCACGGCGGCCGGTGGGGCCGCGAACACGCCACGTAGCGCGAGGCTGACCAGCGTGAGCTGGATGACGGCCCGCACCACCGCGGTCGCCACCGCCGGAGCCCGGTCGACCCGGGCCCACAGCAGGCACCCGGCTGCCACCGCGACCAGGCAGCCGAGCCCGATGACCAGATGCGCGTCCATCGGCATCGACCGGGCCTCCTCGCTCGCCGGATGGCTGGACGACCGGGCGACCTGGCGATCTCGTAGACCGGACGACGAACCAGCATGACCGACGTCGCACCGGCCGGGATGTCATAGGTCATCGGCGGGCGCTTTCAGCGGGTCACCGCGGTTGATGGCGTCGGCGACACCTGGGAGGAGACGATTCACCCGTGGACGGACATCCCGCGTCACCCGTGAACGGTCCCCCCACTCCGGCCGCGGCGAACAGCCCGGTGCCGTCCGGGCAGGCCGTTCCGGCCGTTCCGGCTGCGGCTGCGGTGCCCGTGCTGCCCGCGCCGTCGTCATCACCGGTGCGGCTGCCCGACACCGTCCGGGAGGCCGGCCGGAGGTTCGGCGCGGCCACCGCCCTCGTCGAGCCGGACGGAGCCCGGCTCAGCTTCGCCGACCTCGACCAGCGCTCCGACAGCGTCGCCGCCGGCCTCGCCGCCCGCGGGCTCGGCCCCGGTGACCGGATCGTGCTCCGGCTGCCGTCACGCGGCCAGTACGTGCTCGCCTACCTGGCCGCGGCGAAGCTGGGCGCCGTCACCGCCGGGGTCAACCCGGCCCTCGCACCGCCCGAGCAGGAGCGGCTGACCGAGTCCGTCGATCCGAAGCTCGTGCTGAGCGAGTCCGGTGAGGTGGACGAACTGCTGCGCTGGGCGCGCGGGAGCGGCGCGCGTACGCCGGTTCCGGCCACGCCGCCGGCTGACCCGGCCCGCCCGGTCGCGATCGTGTTCACGTCCGGCACCACCGGAACGCCCAAGGCCGCGGTGTTCACCGAAGCCCAGCTGGACGCGGTGGTCCTGATCGACACGGGCCGGGAGTGGGCGGGGACGCCCGGCGAGCCGATGCTCAGCTCCACGCAGTTCGCCCACGTCGGCTTCATGACGAAGCTGCCCTGGTATCTGCGCCGGGGCCTGCGCATCCATCTCCAGGACCGCTGGGATGCCGGGCGGACCCTGGCCCTGCTGGCGGCGCAGCGGGTGCCGGTGGTCAACGCCGTCGCGCCGCAGCTGGCGCTCATGCTGCGCCATCCGGACTTCGACGGTTTCGACCTGTCGGCGGTCCAGATGCTGGTCGCGGGGGCCGCTGCCTCGCCGCCGGCGCTCGTCGCCGAGGCCCGGCGCCGGTTCGGGGCGCCCTACTGCGTGCGGTACTCGTCCACCGAGACCGGTGGCTGCGGCCTGGGCACCGCCCCGGACGCCGACGACGACGAGGCGATGCACTCGGTCGGCCGCCCACGACCGGGGATCAGGGCCGAGATCCGGGACGACGACGGCCGGCCGCTGCCGACGGGTGAGGTCGGCGAGCTCTGGCTGCGCACCCCGAGCGCGATGGCCGGCTACTGGCGTAACCCGCAGGCCACCGCCGAGGCGCTGGTCGACGGCTGGGTCTGCAGCGGGGATCTGGCCCTCGTCGATGGGCGGGGCCTGGTCCGGTTGCGTGGCCGGAAGAAGGAGATGTACATCCGCGGCGGCTACAACGTGATCCCGGCTGAGGTGGAGGCGCTGCTGAGCACCCATCCACTGGTCGCCGAGTGCGCGGTGCAGCCGCGGGCCGACGAGATCCTCGGTGAGCGTGGGGTGGCGGTGGTCGTGGCGCGAGACCCGGACCGGCCGCCGACGCTCGCCGATCTCACCGCCCACCTGCGTGGCCAGCTGGCTACCTACAAGCTGCCCGAGGATCTGGTCCTGGTCGACGCGCTGCCCCTCACCCCGCTTCACAAGATCGACCGGTCTGCGCTGGCCGGTCTGGTGGCCCGCACCAACACCTGACGGGTCGATGTCAGACTGTGGTGAAGCCGGTGTTCCGAGTGAATCGAGGACGCAGTGCCAACCACCGCGGGATTCAACCACGTCGCCACGCTTACAGCCGATCTTGACAATATTGTGAAGTTCTATTCCGACGCGTTCGAAGCCGTGGTGACCTTCGAGATGGCGGCGCGAGAAGGCCACCCTCGGATGGCGATTCTCGACCTCGGCKGGGGTGCCGCGCTCAACGTCTTCGAGGTGCCGGCCGAGGAGATCATCGGAGAGCGGCGCCGCATCGGCGGGCGGGGGCCCATCGACCATTTCGGCCTGGCGGTGGACTCCCTGGCCACCCTGGAGGCGACCCGTGACCGGCTGCGCGAGCTGGGCGCCGACATCGGGGAGATCCAGCGCCTCGGCGCCGAGTGGTCACTGTTCTTCCGCGACCCGGACGGCATGGAGCTCGAGGTCTGCTGCCACGCCGGCTGACGGCGCGACTGGCTCGCCGACGCCGGCCCGGTCGGCTGGATCGACCGGCCCCGATTGGAATCCTGCGCCGGAAAGCGCCAGCAATTCGCGTCAATAGTGACAAACGGGACGCGCGGTCGCTTTACGATCCGCAAGAAGTGAGGATTTCGGTTGCTGTGGCAGCCAGAATCCTCACTTCTTTCTCGGAAGCGGCAACGGCGGCGCAGCCGTTGCGGTCACTCAGCTGCCAGGCGGACTGACGGGTCGGCGACGACCGGCTCGGTTCAGGCAAAGGGCCGGGATCAGCAGTTGTTGGCCTGCAGGTGGAGCTCGACGGGCTGGGAGATGACCAGGTCGGTCCCGGGGGCCGGGGACTGGGTGATGACCGTCAGCAGGGCTGTCGAGCCGAGGCATTCGTATATGTAAGGGATGTTGTTGAAGCCTCGTTGCTTGATCGCGGCGGCGGCCGCGCTGAGGGACAGCCCTCGGACGTCGGGCACCTTCGCGCAGTTGTTCGCCTCGACCTGCAGGCGCACCGGCGCGGAGCGGTCCAGGCGCGTGCCGCCGGACGGATTCTGGCTCACCACCCGCCCGGCGGAGCCTCCGTAGCAGTTGTACAGGTATGGAAGGTTGTTGAAGCCGGCCTGTTTCAGGGTGGCCGCGGCGCCGTCGAGCGTCTGGCCGACCACCCCCGGGACGGTGCCGCGCCCGTCGTCGGTGGGCTGGGCCGGCGGCTGCGCGGTGGGCTGGTTGGCCTGGTTCGGCTGGGTCTGGTGAGCAGGCTGGGGGACCGCTTCCCTGGTCGGACCCGGACCGGCGGTCGCGACGTCCGTCGTCGCGGACGGAGACGGCGCCCCGGATGGCGAGGCGGTCCCCGAACCGTTCGCTGCCGCCGACGTGGCTGTCGTCGTCGCCGCTGTGCCGGTCGCTGTCGCTGGCTTGCCGGGCCCTGCCGACGCCAGGGGGTTCACCACGGCGGCGGTGCTGCTGCCCTGGTCGCCGCCCCCGCCACCGGCCGCGGCCAGGGCCCATGACCCGGCCGAAATGAGCACCGCCGCCGCGGCGGCGACCCCGACCCATACCGGCCATCCGGGACGGGTACGGCCCGAGGTTGCGACTGGAACCGGGGCGGGGGAGGCGTCCTTCGACTCCGCGTCCGCGCCGATCGGGGCCGCGCCGCCGTCCGCCGGCCTGTCGGTCGGCGCCGGGGAGCCGCTGCCGATCACTGGGGAGAGAAGAGTGTTGAGCGTGGGATCGGCGGTGGCGGGCAGGGCCGTGGCGGGCTGGGCGGCGGTGGGTGGGGACGTGGCGGGCAGGGGGGTGGTCAGCCGCGGCGAGATGATCGTTTCGTCCGAGATGGGCGGCTCGGTTGCCCCGGCCGCTTCGGTTGCCCTGCCTGCGTCGGTTGCCCTGGCTGCGTCGGCTGCCGTCTTCCCGGCTGGGCCCGATCCGCCAGTGGAGATCATCGTCGCGTCCGGATCGTTCAGGCTGTCTGGTCTGACCGGTTCATCCGAACTGTTCGGATCAGTGGTGGTGGTCGGTGCCCCCGGCAGCGCGGTCGTGAGTTCCAGCCGGGCCTGGCCGGCGGTGCCCGGCCGGTCGGCCGGCGTCTTGGCGAGCAGGCGGGCGAGGGTGGGCCAGAGCGTGCCCGGCAGCTCGTCGAGGGGCGCGGGCGTCTGCTCCAGGTGCGCGCGCAGCATCGCGATCGGGTGTTCCGCGTCGAACGGGGGCCGGCCGCTGAGCAGCTCGTACAGGACGACCCCGAGGCTGTAGAGATCCGCTGAGGGGGTGGCGCGGGTGCCGTCCGAGAGCTCCGGTGCCATGTAACGGGGGGTGCCGATCAGCCCGGTGAGCCGGGTCATCGCCGGCCCGTGGGCGAGCCGGGCGATCCCGAAGTCGGT
Source organism: Frankia sp. CcI49 (assembly GCF_001983215.1). Classification (NCBI taxonomy): domain Bacteria; kingdom Bacillati; phylum Actinomycetota; class Actinomycetes; order Frankiales; family Frankiaceae; genus Frankia; species Frankia sp. CcI49. Next base: position 232,713 of record NZ_MOWP01000027.1, on the reverse strand, counting down.
CAGCATGGCCCGCGGGCGGCCCGGGTCGGTGGTGTCGACCAGGATGTTCTCCGGTTTGACGTCGCGGTGCACCACCCCCTGGCGGTGCACGGCGCCCAGCGCGTCGAGCACCTCGGCGGTCAGCCGCACCGCTTCTGCCGGCTCCAGCGGACCGTGGCGGCGAAGGTGCCCACGCAGGTCGACCCCGTCGACCAGGTCCATGACGATCGCCAGCGTCCCGCCCTCGGCGACGAGATCGCGGACCTTGACCAGATGCGGATGGTCGAAGGCGAGCAGGACCCTGCGTTCCCGCAGGAACCGGTCGACGACCTCGTCGTCGTCCGCCAGCTCGGCGCGCAGGATCTTGACGGCGACCGGCGTGCCGTCCGCCTCCCGCTCGCCGCGCCAGACCTCACCCGTAGCGCCGCGGCCGAGCCGCTCGCTCAGGACGTAATGCGAACCGAGCCGGCGCATGGCCGACACCCCCCGCCGTCTACCCCCATTGGCGAGACAAGAGTGTAAGCGCAGCTAACGGGGCAAGTCAGGACGTGGCCGGCGTCGCCGCGGGCCCGATCGCGGCTGCGTGGTCCTGAGCCGGGACGGACCCCGCGCCGCCACCGCCGCCACCGCCGCCGTGCGGACGCATCAGGTAGGCGACGGCGAGGCTGGCGACGACGCCGACGGTGCCCGCGACGACGAAGGTCATCTGGAGCGCGCCGACGGAGGCCGCGTGCAGGGCCCCGTCCAGCGCCTGGCGCGCGGTGGGCTCGCTCGCGCCCAGGAGCTGGCGGCTTCCCCCACCGGCGACGGTGTGCGCGACCTGCGCCGCGGCCGGGACGTCCCGCTCGGCCAGGATGGCGTGGGCGCGTGCGGCGAAGACGTTGCCGAGCACCGCGATCCCGATGGCGTACCCGAGCTGGCGGGCGGTGTTGACCGCGCCGGCGGCCATGCCGCCACGCTGCGGCGGAACGAAGGACATCGACACCGAGCCGAGAATCGGGATGACCAGGCCGACGCCGAGGCCGATGACGGCGAAGCCGGGCAGCAGCGCCGGCCAACGTGCCGATCCGTGGACGAGCGCGGCGACGAGCAGCGCGCCGAGGCCGATGAGCAGCAGACCCAGGGAGATCACCCGGTCGGGTCGCCGTTCGTGCAGGATGCGGCCGAGGCCGGCGGACACGGCGAACGCGGCGACCGAGAGCGGAATCCCGGTGAGCCCGGCGCCGAGCGGGCCCATGCCCAGCACGGACTGCAGCCAGATGGAGGAGTAGGTGAAGGCCGCGAAGGCGGCGAAGGTCAGCAGCAGGCCGGTGAGCAGTACCGCGACGAACCGCCGGTCGCGCAGCAGCGCCAGGTCGAAGAGCGGCTCGCGTACCCGGGCCTCGACGGCGACGAATCCGGCGAGCAGCACGGCGGATGCGGCGAGCAGTGACCAGACCACGGCGTCGGACCAGCCGTCCTCGTTCGCCCGGATGAGCGCGTAGGTCAGGGCACCGGCCGCGCCGGTGAACGTCGCGATGCCACCGAGATCGACGCGGACCCGCCGCGGCGGGTGGGTGTCACTCAGCGCCGTCAGACAGAGGCCGATCGCTATCACGCTGACCGGCAGGTTCACGAAGAAGATCCAGCGCCAGGAGACGCCCTCGGTGAGCAGCCCGCCGAGGATCGGCCCGATCGCGCTGGACGCGCCGGACACCGCCCCCCAGACACCGTAGGCGGTGCCGCGGTCACGCCCGGTGTAGGAGCTGTTCAGCAGGGCGAAGGTCGTGGCGAACATCGCCGCCGCACCGACACCCTGGACCGCGCGTGCGGCGACCAGGGTGCCGGGCCCGGGCGCGAGGCCACAGAGCAGGGAGGAGACGGCGAACAGCCCCAGCCCCGCGATGTACATCCGGCGATGCCCGACGATGTCGGCGATCGAGCCGACCCCGAGCAGCAGCGCCGCCAGGGACAGCGCGTAGGCGTCGATGACCCACTGCAGCGCGCTGAGCGAGGCACCGAGGTCGGTCACGAGGTCGGGCAGGGCGACGTTCACGATCGTGACGTCGATCAGCAGCATGAACGTTCCGAGACAGACTGTCAGCAGCGGCAACCACTTGCGCATGGCGGTACCTGCGTTCCTCGTCGGCGAGTCGGGGATCGGAGCCCCTGGCCGTAACGTTCTCGTGCTGGGAATCAGAAGTCCAACGGATGATTCTTCTAGGATCTAGAATCCTTGGTTATGGAGTTGCGGCAGCTGGAGTACTTCGTCGCGGTCGCCGAGGAACGGAGCTTCACCCGCGCGGCCGAGCGGGTGCGGATCAGCCAGTCGGGGGTGAGTGCGCAGATCCGGCAGCTCGAGCGGGAGCTCGGCGCTGACCTCTTCGACCGGTCAGGGCGGGTGACCGCTCTCACCGCGGCCGGCCGGGCCGCGCTGGAGCATGCTCGCGCCACCCTGGCCGCGGCCAGCGCGGTGGGCCACACGGTCGGTGAGGTGACCGGCCTGGTCCGCGGCCGGCTGGCCCTCGGCATGATCTCCGGCTGCACCCTGGAGCCGCTCTTCGACGCGCTGGCCGCCTTCCATCAGGCGCGTCCGGGGATCGAGCTGACCGTGCGGGAGGACCGTTCCGACCATCTGATCGAGCAGACGCGCGCCGGGGCGCTGGACGCGGCGCTGGTGGGCCTGGCCGGCGCCGCGCCGGCGCCGGACGGGCTCGACGCCTGCGTGGTCGTGCGGGACCGTCTCGTCGCGGCGGTCCCCGCCGGGCACCCGCTGGCCCTCCGGGGCGGCGGTGTCCTGCTGCGCGAGGTGTGCGAACACCCGCTGGTGTGCCTGCCCGCCGGTACCGGCCTGCGAACGATGATCGACCAGCACTGTGCGGCCCAGGAGATCCGGCCGACGATCGCCCTGGAGGCCAGCGCGCCGGACGCACTGGCCGCGCTGGCCATCCGGGGTCTCGCGGTGGCGGTCATGGCCGAATCGATGATCGCGGGGCACCGCGCCCTGCTCACCGCCGTGACGATCACGGATATGACGGTCCCGGCGGTGCTCGCGCTGGTCTGGCGTGCGGAGCGAAATCCCGCGGCCGGCGAGTTGATCGGCTACTGCCGGCGGGCCTTCGCCACCGTGCGGTGATGCGGGTCGTGCGGTGATGCGGGTCGAGCGGTGACGCGGGTCGAGCGGCGGTGCGCCGAGCGGCGGTGCGGGCTCCGGTGGGCCGTACGCGACGACCCACCGGAGCCGAACCGTGCCTGGCTGAGCTGATCGCCCCGGCCAGCCGCTACCAGGTGCTGTTGACCAGCCCGGTGCCCAGGTACACCTGGTCGAAGGTGTTGCCGTCGTGGTCGTCGGTGTAGGCGATCACGATCTGGCCCCACGCGTTGACGCCCAGCGCCGGCTCGTCCTGCTTGCCGGCGATGGTGGTGTGCACCCGCAGCTGCGGGAGCCGGCCGGTGCTGGTGCCGTCCACGTTGAGGCCCTGGGCGTAGACGTCGGCGCCCTGGGCCCAGGCGACCACGGCGCGCCGCTGGTCGTCGATGCCGGCCTGCGGGTCCGCGCCGGGCAGGATGACCTCCGGGCCCGCCACGTTCGCCGCGCTGAACGACCGGGCACCGACCTGCGCGGTGCCGTTCTGCGTGGTCTCCCAGGCGACGACGTAGTCACCGTTGAAGTTCGCCGCCACCGACGGGCGGTCCTGGTCCCCGGCGGTCGCCACGTTGGCGATGGTCTGGGCGACCTTCACCCCGCCCGACGGCGTGTACACCTTGCGCCCGACGTTGTACGAGCCGTTGCCGTCGCCGTCCTCGTCCCAGACCACGATCGCGTTGCCGACGGCGTCCTGGGCGACGTCCGGCCGGTGGTGGGTGCCGCCGGCCGTGTTCACCTGGACCTCGTAGGTCTTGGACGAGATCGACGCGTACCCGGACAGGCGCACCGTCGGTTCCGTGCCGGTCTGGACGTCCTCGAAGGCGACCGCGAAGCCGGCGGTGTCCGGGTCCGCGGCGACGTGCGCGTTGAGCTGCTGCCCGGTGGAGTCGGCGTTCGCCTGCGCGGATCCGGTCACCGTGCCGGCGGTGTTCACCGCGCGGACCGTGATGTTGTAGTAGCCGTTGCCGTCCGGGTCCTCCGCCCAGATGACCACCGCGGTGCCGTCGTCGTGCAGGGCGACGTCGGGCTGGACGTGCCGCCAGTTCCCGCTGCCACCCGTCGACAGCTGCTTCTCGTACAGGGACGTCCCGTCCTTGTAAAGACGGAGGTAGACCTCGGTGTGCAGGGTGTCCTCGGGGGCGGTCGTGTCGCGGTCGTCCTCCCAGACGACGGCCGTGTAGCCGTTGCGGGTCGCGGACACCTCCGAGGTGTCCTGGTCGCCGGTGGCGTCGGTGTTGGCGACCGTCCAGGTGACGTCGGCCGTCGTGGTCCCGTCCGCGAGCGCGGTGCCGGTGAGCGGGCCGGCGAGCATGCCGGCGAGGGCGGCCGTCGCCGCGGTGCCGATGACCGCGACCCGGGTGATGCGCCTGTTGCGCGTGTTGCGCCTGTGCATCGCTGCCCCCTTCAGACCGTCTGGAGGCCGGGGTTCCCGGCCTGGATCACGTAGCTCTGCGCCGTGCTGACCGCCAGGCCGCGCACGGTGACCTGGTTGAGCACGCGGAAGTCCACCGTCATCTGGGCGGGGGTGGTGACGGTGCGTACGTAGCCGCGGCGGTTCCAGTTGAACTTCACGTGCGGGTTCAGGGTGGACAGGCCGGTGCCGGCGCCGGTGCCGTCACCGCCGGAGGTGATCGAGGTGGTCACCAGCTCGGTGCCGATCACCTGGTTCTGCGTCGTGTAGTTGTCCATGATGTTCGCGGCCCAGTGCTGGTGGACGTCCCCGGTGAGCACGACGACGCTGTCGTTGCCGGTGGCCTGCCAGCCGGCCTGGATGCGGCCGCGGTTGGCGGTGTAGCCGTCCCAGGCGTCCATGCTCTTCGCGCCGGCGGCGGAGCTCAGCCGCTGCGCGAAGAAGACCTGCTGGCCGATGATGTCCCAGGTGCCGAGGTGCTGGCCGAGGCCGTTGAGCAGCCACGTCTCCTGCGTGGCCCCGGTCAGCGTGCGGCTCGCGAGATCGGCGTCCGCGCAGACCTGCGTGCCGTCGCCGCAGGCCTGGTCGTCGCGGTACTGCCGGGTGTCGAGCATGTGGAAGGTGGCCAGGCTGCCCCAGCGCAGCCGCCGGTAGAGCTGCATGTTCTGGCTGACGGGGATCTGCGCCGAGCGCAGCGGCATGTGCTCGTAGTACGCCTTGTACGCGGCGGCCCGCCGGGCCGTGAAGTCCCCGGCGGGGGTGGAGTTCTCCCGGACGAGGTTCGCGTAGTTGTTCTCGACCTCATGGTCGTCCCACACCGGGATCCAGGGTGCGACGGCGTGCGCGGCCTGCAGGTCGACGTCGGTCTTGTAGAGGGCGTGCCGCACCCGGTAGTTCGCCAGCGAGGTGATCTCCGCGCTCGGCTGGTGCGTGCGCACGCCGGAGCTGCCGGCGCCACCCTCGTAGATGTAGTCGCCGAGGTGCAGGATCAGGTCCGGGGTCTCCTCGGCCATCCGGCGGTAGGCGGTGAAGTAGCCGGCCTCGTAGTGCGAGCAGGAGGCGAACAGCATCTTCAGCGTGGGGCTGGTGCCGACGGCCGGCGCGGTGCGGGCGCGGCCCACCGGGGAGATCTGGCCCGACGCGCGGAACCGGTACCAGTACTCGCTGTTCGGCTGCAGACCGCTGACCTCGACGTGGACGCTGTGCGCCCAGGCCTGGACGGCGGTCGTCGATCCGCTGGCGGCGAGCGTGGTGAAGTACTGGTCGGTCGCCACCTGCCACTCCACGGTGACATTGGCGCTCGACATTCCGCCGAGTCCGTCCGCGTTGAGAGGACTGGGCGCGAGACGGGTCCACAGAACGAATCCGTCCGCGGTGGGCTCGCCGGAGGCGACACCGAGAGTGAAGGGGTAGGACGCGGCCCGGGCGATCGAGACACCCGCCAGCGCAGTTCCCACTCCCGCCATCCCGCCGAGGATGACGGTGCGTCGGTTGAGTTGGGTCATGGGAGGGTTTTTATTGGCCGCCCGGGAAAGGGGTGGCGCGGTCCGAAAATGTTCACGCGCCGTTGGTTCGCCCGATCCGGGGCCCAATCCCCGCCAGCTGATCCGTCATCTGTCCGATGCCTGGCGTGGTCTGGTCGCGCACCACGATTCATGCCTGGGGGGCGGTCGTCGGGTGTCCGGCGCGCCCGCTCCGGGCCGGTGCCTCGATGCGGAGCCGATACCTCGGGTGCGCAACGGTGCACAACGGTGTGGAATGGTGCAAAACGGAGCGTGCTGGGTCGGGTAGCTGACGGTAGTCGGTGTCGGTTGGTGGCAGTCTCGCCCGGATTTGCTGTCTTTGGCCGGGAACGCTACGCTCCGGACCGTGCCCGGGCACGCCTCCACCCATCGTCCAAAGCACCGCGCGGTGCGCCGCGGGGGCGCGTCAAAGGGTGTCTGGGGCCGCACCGGCGGCTGGTGGCACTGCCTGTTTGCAGCGCTCTTTCTCGGTGCTCTCGCCGTGCGGTTGGCCGCGGTTTTCGGATATCGACCGGCGCTTTGGTTCAACGACAGCTACGACTATGTCGGCGTGGCCCTGCGCCCCGAGCCCTATGCCGTCCGGCCAGCCGGTTACAGCATGTTCCTGCGGGCTTTCCTCCCGTTTCACAGCTTTGAGCTGGTGGTGCTGGCGCAGCATCTGATCGGGCTTGCCGTCGGGGTCGGAATCTACCTGCTGCTGCTGCGGCTGCGCAGCCCGGCCTGGCTCGCCGCGGGCGGTGCCGTGCCGCAGCTGTTCGATGCCTACCAGATCGCGCTGGAACACATGGTGCTGTCCGAGACGCTTTTCACCGCGCTGTTGTTCGGCGCTGTCATGTGCCTGCTCTGGAACCGCCGGGTGGGTGTGCTGGGAGCGCTCGGCGCCGGCCTCGCGCTGAGCGCCGCCTCGGTGACCAGGTCCGTCGGCCTGCCCCTGGCGCTGGTCGCGGCGCTGTGGCTGGTGGCCAGATGGCCCGGCTGGCGGTCCGTCGGCGTCTTCGCGGTGGCCCTGACACTGCCGCTGGCCGCCTACAGCGGCTGGTACAAGGCCGAGCACGGAACATTCGCGATCTCGGGCAGCACCGGGATCTTCCTCTACTCCCGGACGGCGACGTTCGCCGACTGCGCCGTGATCGACCCGCCGCAGAAGCTACGGGTTCTCTGCCCGGCCGAGCCGGTGGGCGAGCGGCAGCAGCCGTCGAACTACATCTGGCACGGCGACACACCGCTGTTCGACGTCCCCGGCGAGACCTTCAGCCCGGAGAAGGAGGAACTGGCGCGCCAGTTCGCCACCGCGGCGATCACCCGGCAGCCGTTGGACTACCTTCGCACCGTCGCCCACGACTTCAGGCGCACCTTCGAATCACGTCTGGCGGACTATCCGAGCCGGATGGTGGCCCAGCGGTACCTCTTCGCCTCCGCGACGATTCCCCTGCAGGGCAAGGACCGGGAGGCAGTCGACATGCGCGCCTACGAGCGCGGCGAATTCGCCACCACGGTGCATTCCCCGGCCGCCCGCTGGCTGGTCTCGTATCAGCGTGACGTCCGGGTGCCCGCGCCGGCGATCGGCATCGCGCTGCTGGCCGCGTTCGCCGGCCTGGTCCTGTCGGTCCGCGATCGGACCAGGCGCGCACCACTGCTGCTGCTGGCCGGGGTCGCGCTGCTCGCGCTGCTGCTGCCGCCGGCCACCGCGGGCTTCGACTACCGCTACGTCCCGCCGTCCTTCCCGTTCCTCGGCGCAGCCGTGGCACTGGCCCTGACCACCGTGCTCCGCTTCCGTCAGGAGCGCCGGGACCGTCAGGAGCGCCGGGACCGTGGTCAGGAGCGCCGGGACGGCGGGAACGGCCCGGTCAGTGCTCCTCGGCCGGATCCAGCGCCTCCAGCCACAGGTTCACCAGTTCCAGGGTCTCCTGGTGGCCCATGGTGATTCCCAGTGCACGTTCCATGACCAGGATGCGCGATATGCCGGTCATGAAGAGGGTCGCCACCAGCGGGTCGATCTCGGCCGGAGCACCGCCCCGCGCCTCGAGGGCCGCTGCCAGCGCGGCGCGTTCCGTCTCGCGGAACCGCTCCGCGTAGGCCGCGATCTCCGCGCGGATGGCCTTGCGATGGTTGGCGAGTGCCATGAACTCGGTGAGCAGCGCGGTCCCACGCGGATCGATGTCGATCTCCCACAGGGCCCACAGGTGGCGCGGCTCGCGCAGGGCCGCCTGCTGCCGAGCCAGGTTCGCCTCCGCACCGCGCCGGAACACGGCCAGAAAGAGATCGTCCATCGACCGGAAGTAGTAATGCACGAGGGCGGGCTTGATCCCGGCCTGGGCCGCGACCCGCCGGGAGCTGACGGCGGCGTACCCCTCATCCAGCATGATCTGGGCAGTCGCGTCGAGCAGGGCTGTACGGGTCCCGGACTCCTCGCTCCCCTGGCGGCGTTGTCCTGAACTCATGCCGGCGATCCGCACGCGTCCGCCGATGGTGCCGGGCGCGCTCCGATCCGCCGGACGCATCGAACGCGATGCCTGATCGCTTGATTTCTGGATGCTGGCAGGCCAGGCATCCGCCCAGCATAGTGAGCCTCTTCCGGCTCTCGCTACATGATCAGGGATGCCGCCGGCCCGAGTCGACGACGGAAAGGCCGGTGTTGATCGGTGCCGTGGGTGGCCGACGGACTTCGGCCGGCCCGGGTCTGCCGGCCCGGCGGGCCCGGCAGACCAGCGTGGCCGGGAATTCGGCCTTCACCACCGGCCCGGGTCGCCTATTCTTACCCGGGTGGCCGCTACCGTCTATTCGGCTGACAGAGCTGCTGAACCGGCCAGGATCGGCGTCATCGACATGCGCCGAGGGGGCCACGCGCTCGCCGGCAGCTACCTGCACGACGGCACCGCCCTGGTAACCGGCTGGCATTCGCACAGCCTGCACCAGATCGAGTACGCCGTCGCCGGCGTCGTCGAGGTGGAGACGGAGAGCGCACACTATCTGCTCCCGCCGCAGCAGGCCGCCTGGATTCCCGCGGGCCTGGAACATCAGGCGACGCTCAACCCGACCGCCCGGACGATCTCCGTCCTGTTCGATCCCGGGCTGGTTCCGCGGCCGGGTGACCGTGCGCGCATCATCGCCGTGCCGACCCTCATCCGCGAGATGATGATCTATGCGTTGCGCTGGCCGATCGCCCGTGCCGGCGACGACCCGGTGGCACAGGGTTTCTTCCGGACCCTCGGTCATCTCGTCGCGGAGGCGCTGGACCATGAGGCTCCGCTGAGCCTGCCCACGACGTCCGACCCCGTCGTCGCGGCGGCGATCGCCTACACCCAGACGCATCTCGACTCCGCCTCCGTCGGCGCGGTCAGCCGTGCGGTCGGCGTGTCGGAGCGGACGTTGCGCCGGCAGTTCCAGGCCACGCTCGGCATGTCGTGGCGGCACTACGTCCTGCAGGCGAGGCTGTTGCGTTCGATGGCGCTGCTGGCGAACCCGGACCTGTCGGTGCTCGAGGTGTCCACGGCTGTGGGCTTCGAGAACCCGAGCGCGTTCGCGCGGGCCTTCGCCCAGCACTGTGGGGAGAAGCCGTCGTCCTACCGCCGGCGGGCCGGCGCTCTCCCCGCGGACGGGCCGGTCGCGGGCCTGGGCGCGGCGCCGCTGGCACCGGCGCGGGGCTGACCGCACACCCCGGAGATTTGCCCATATCTACACCGAACTTGTTGACAATATGAGGTCGGTGGCCTAGCTTCTCCTCTCATGGGTGAGCACTCGCATCTCGTCTGTCGTGCTCATATCGATCTCCGGCGCGTCGCCAGCGCGCTCTGTCAGACCACGCGCTGACGGCGACGCTTCGCGCCCGCGAACCGCTCGTCACCCGTCACCCGTCACCCGTCTGGGCGGGCGACCGTCTCTGCAGTGGACGACACGCGCGTAGGAGGTTCCCGTGCCCGGTCCGCGCACGAGCTCACCCGCCACGAATCCGCCCGTTGCCAGGCCCGACATCCCGGACGCCGGCCGCGACGGCCAACGGTCACGCGACCGGCCGCGGGGGTCGGGCTCGGCCGCGGCCGTCCTGCGTGCGGTGCTCGACCACGGCCCGGTTGCCCGGAGCTTCATCGGCGCGGCGACCGGGCTCAGCCCCGCGGCGGTGTCCCGGCAGACGGCGGACCTGATCTCGCTGGGTGTGCTGCGGGAGCTGCCCGCCGCGGCCTGCGGGCCACGTGCGGGCCGGCCGAGCGTGCCGATCGACGTCGACACCGACACGCATCTCGCCTGCGGTGTTCACATCGCCGTCCCCATCCTCACCTTCGGCCTGGTGGACCTGCGAGGCCGGACCGTGGCCAGGGAGGAGCTACCGCACAGCGGTGACGCCGCCGAGCTGATCAACCTCATCGCGCGTGGTCTGCCGCGGTTCCTTCAGCGGCATGCCGGCCGCCGCCGGGTGCTGGGTCTCGGTGTGGTGACCGGAGGGCACGTCGATGGCCGGACCGGCACCGTCGTCGAGCATGAGCCGCTGGGCTGGCGCAACCTCCAGCTGGGGCCGCTGCTGGCGGCCCGAACCGGTCTGCCGGTCCGGGTCGACAGCCACGCGCACGCACTGGCCGAGGCCGAGATCCTCTTCGGTGAGCCTCGTGCCCGGTCCAGCCTCGTCCACCTGTTCGTGGGCAACGTGGTGGACGCCGCGATCGCGACCGAGGGCGTGGTCCACCGTGGCCTGCGCTCGGCCGCCGGGGGAGTGGCGCACCTGCCGGTTCCCGGTGCGCGACAGCCCTGCCCATGCGGGGAGCGTGGCTGCGCGCAGGCGTCGCTTTCCGACCGTGCGCTGCTGGCGAGGGCGGTCGAGCGCGGGATCCTGCCGCGGCCGGACCCGATGCTGCTCCAACAGGCGGTCGCGGCGGGCGAACCGGCGGCGGTCGAGCTGGTACGCCGCCGGCTCGGTGACATCGCCAAGGTGGTCGCGACTCTGCTGGACATGCTCGACCCGGAGCTGCTGGTGCTGACCGAGCTGGGAGTGCTTTTCCAGCCCGCGCTGCTGCCGGACCTGTTCGAGGAGATCGCCGCGCATTCCCGTTCGTGCCGGGATCCGGAGCCGGTCGTGCGGCCCAGCAGCTTCGGGGCGGACGTGCTCGCGGTCGCGGCGACGGCGGCCGTGCTCAACTCCGTGCACCGAAGCCCGCGGACGCTGGACGCATTCTCGCGTAATCCAGTTCTCGCGGCCGGGGCGGCCGGGGCGGCCGGGGTGTCTGGTGGGGCTGTACCCGGTCGTTTCCCGGAAGCGGCGCTGAAATAATTCCATTCGATCAGAAAACATTGACCAGGGTTGTCTGGTCATCTGATGATGAATAGGCGGGATGGTTCGCCCCGGAAGGGGTTGTCAGGCCCGCTCCAGGGTGCCGGCCGATAATTTCTGGGTTTCTTTCCGGGGATCTGGCCGGGTGATGTGACGCGCCTTTTCTGTGTGCGTTCCACTGGAATTCCGTGTTAGCTTCCGCTCGCCGAGAGGGTGAATGTGCAGATGGCTGGAGCCGTCCAGAGCATCGGTATCGATGTCAGGCCGTTGTCGGGGTACACCGGAGCGGAGATCCACGGGGTCGATCTGCGGGAGGATCTCGATGACGCGACCATCGCCGAGATCCGTTCCGCCCTGCTGACCTGGAAGGTGGTCTTCTTCCGCGACCAGCACCTGGACCACGCGCAGCAGGTGGCCTTCGGCCGGCGGTTCGGCCGGCTCACCGCGGCGCACCCGCACGAGACCGAGCCGCCCGCGGATCACCCGGAGATCCTTCCGATCGACAGCCGGCGGTACGCGAAGCTCTTCGGCGACCGGCGGAAGGCCACCTACGACAACGGGTGGCACACCGACGTCACCGCGCTGGTCAACCCGCCGGCCGGCTCGATCCTGCGTGCCGACATCGTGCCGCCCTACGGCGGAGACACGGCGTGGACGAACCTGGTCGCGGCCTACCAGTCGCTTCCGGAGCCGCTGCGGGTGCTGGCCGACAGCCTGCGGGCCCGGCACAGCTTCAGCCTGCCGATCTTCGAGGGCGGCGAGTACGGACGGCGGATCCAGTCGAACCCCCTGGTGGCGATACACCCGGTGGTGCGAGTGCATCCGGAGACCGGTGAGCGCGCGCTTTTCGTGAGCCCGAGCTTCACCGCCCGCGACAACGACATCATCGGTCTTTCGCCCCGCCAGAGCCACCGTGTTCTCGAGTTGTTCTACGAGCAGATCTCGCGGCCGGAGTTCACCGTGCGATTCAAGTGGAACCCCGGCGATGTCGCGTTCTGGGACAATCGGGCCACGGCCCATCTCGGTCCGTCCGACCTCAGCCACCTCGAGTTCGACCGTGTTCTCTACCGGGTGACCATCGAAGGTGATGTTCCGGTCGGCGTCGACGGGCAGGAGTCCGAACTGGTCGCCGGGCAGCCGTTCCTCGGCAGCTGAACCGCCGCAGGCCGTACCCGCAACGGGTGCGGCCTGCGCCGTTGGCGCCTGACCCGTGCGCCACTGCCACCCTCCGCCCCTCCGCCCCTTTTCCTCTGTTTCCTCGGCGCCTTTCTCGGCTGCTTTCCTTCGGCGCCTCTTCCTCCCGTCCTCCCGCCCTTCATCTCACTGCATCGTCTGCCTGGCTGTCGGTATCGAACAGATGCCGACGGCTCCTTTCACCTGGAGACATTCATGCGCCATCGACGGATCCGCTGGCGGTGGCCGGTGCTGGCCCAGGCCGGCCTGGTCGCCGTTCTCGCCTTCGGCTTCGCCGCCTGCGGTGGGGACGACAGCGGTTCCACCGGTTCCAGCGGGTCCGCCGGCGGAACCGCCGGAACGCTGCGTATCGGTGACCAGAGCAAGTCGCTGGAGCTGCCGATCACCCTGTCCGGCCAGGGGCAGGGGACGTCCTACAAGCTGAACTGGAACAACTTCGCGGACGGGCCGCACATGAACGCCGCCTTCAGCGCGGACCGACTCGATGTCGGTTTCATGGGCGACACCCCGGTGCTGTTCGCGAACGCCTCGGATGCCGGCGTGGTCGCCGTGGCCGTCTCGGAGTCGTCCGTGAACTCCCAGACCATCTTCGTGCCGAAGGACTCGGACATCCGAGACCTCGCCGGCCTGAAGGGGAAGCGGATCGCGTTCACCCAGGGCACGTCGCTGCACGGCTATCTGCTCAACCAGCTCGCCTCGGTCGGACTGGACCAGGACGACGTCAAGGTCGTGAACGTTCCGGCCGCGAGCATTGGTGCCACGTTCGCCTCCGGCGAGGCGGACGCGGTGGTCTACGTCCGCCAGTTCGGCGCCGCACTCGGTCCAGACGCACGTGAGCTGAAGACCAGCCCGCTTCCGCAGTACTCAGTGCTGCTCGCGGCCAAGGACGCACTCGCCGACCCGGCCCGCCGCGCCGCGGTGACGGACTTCGTGCTCCGCCTCTCCCGCGCCTCGACCTGGCCCAAGGAGCATCCGGACGAGTGGGTGCAGAAGTACTACGTCGAGACGCTCAAGCAGGACCCGAAGGCTTCGCGCACCTTCTTCGACAGCCTGCCCAGAACCAGGTACACCCCTGTCTCCGACTCCTTCATCGAGAGCCAGCGGGTGCAGGCGAAGCTGCTTTCCGCAGTCGGTGAGCTGCCGACCTCGCTGAGCGTCGACAACGAGATCGACAAGGATTTCAACCTGGAACTGCGGGACGCGTTCACCGCCGCGAGCCTGCCGCTGTGAACGGCGATCGCCCGGGTACCCGGGCGCCGGCGAACACCGGATGGAGGATTCCGTGACCGAAGTGATCAGCGAGGCCGTCCCGCGCGTGGTCGACCGGTCTGCCGGATCCGCGGACCGTGACCGGGCTGGCGACGGTGCCCGCGACATCGGCGGCATCGGGGTTACGGCCCCGGGGGCGACGATCGCGGACGTGGCGGCCACGGGCGCGGGCGGGGCCACCGCCGCGGACGGGGCCACGGTCGCGGCGGTGCGGCTGGTCTCCGCGTTGGAGGATCCGACCGGAAAGCGCCACCGTGCGCGGCGCGCGCGGAGGATTCCGCCCTGGACCCGCCGGCTCGCCGGCCCGGCGCTGCTGCTCGTCGCCTGGTCGCTCGCGACCGGTCTGAACCTGGTCGGTGACCGTGAGCTGGCCCCACCAGGCGCCGTGGTCGGCGCGGCGCGCGAGCTGTGGAGCTCGGGCGAGCTCGCGGACAACCTCGCCACCTCCCTGTTCCGGGTGGCCTGGGGTCTGCTGATCGGAGTGGGTCTCGGGCTCGCGCTTGCCGTGGTCGCCGGATTCTTCCGGTTCGGCGAGGATGTCGTCGACTCCGCGATGAACTTCCTGCGCGCGATTCCGGTCATCGCGCTGCTGCCCCTGATCATCGTCTGGATCGGGATCGGCGAAGAGGCGAAAATCTTCCTGATCACAGTTGGTGTGACCTTCCCGATCTATATGAACACCTTCGCTGCGATCCGTGGTGTGGACATCAAGCTTGTCGAGGCGGGAAGTGCCTTCGGGCTCAGCCGCACCGGCCTGATCCGGCGGGTGATCATCCCGGGTGCCCTCCCGGGTTTCCTGGTCGGCCTTCGCTGGTCGATGGGTGTCGCCTGGCTGCTCGTGGTGTTCGCGGAACAGGTCAACACCGACTCTGGAATCGGCTATCTGCTCAACCGCGCCCAGGGCTGGAACCGGACCGACATCATGGTTCTCTGCCTGGTCATCTACGGAATTCTCGGCCTGCTCTGCGACGGCATCGTCCGTGTCCTGGAAAGGAGCCTGTTGTCATGGCGACGCGGATTCACGGGGACCTGACCGCGGCCGAGGACACCGACCCCGGCACCGGCACCCACACCGACCTGGGGGTCGCGGACGGCGCCGGCGCGGCGGTGCGGGTACGCGGGCTGACCCGGGCGTTCGGTTCCCGTGCGGTCCTCGACGGCCTCGACCTCACCATCGCACCCGGCGAGTTCGTCGCCCTGCTGGGGCGCAGCGGGTCGGGCAAGAGCACGCTGTTGCGGGTTCTCGGCGGCTTCGACGACGAGGTCACCGGCGAGGTGCTGGTCGCGCGCCGGCGGGCGGTGGTCTTCCAGGAGCCCCGGCTGCTGCCGTGGACCCGAGTGCTCGCCAACGTCATCCTGGGCCTGAAGGGGCCCGGCGCGGCCGAGCGCGGGCGGGCCGCGCTCGAGGAGGTGGGCCTGGGCGGCCGAGAACGCTCGTGGCCGGTGACGCTGTCCGGCGGTGAGGCGCAGCGGGTGGCGCTCGCCCGTGCGCTGGTCCGTGAACCGGATCTGGTCATGCTGGACGAGCCGTTCGGCGCCCTGGACGCCCTCACCCGGATCCGGATGCACGCTCTGCTGCACGAGCTGTGCACCCGGCATCAGCCCGCCGTGCTGTTCGTGACGCACGACGTCGACGAGGCGGTCCTGCTGGCCGACCGGATCCTGGTCCTTTCCGAGGGCCGGCTGTCGTTCGAGGCCTCGGTCGAGCTGGCTGCGCCGCGGCTGCGGACGGATCCGGCCTTCGCCGCGCTGCGCTCCCGGCTGCTGGCCGAGCTGGGCGTCCGCGAGCTGGCCGACGCCACGCACTGAACATCAGGCTCCGACCGCCAGGCGCTGACCGTCACGCCCGGATGGTCACGCGCGGACTCGGCGGTCCACGAGCAGGGTAGGCAGGTCTGCATGCGCACCACACCAGGCAGGCCTGCCCGTCTCCGCCTCGTCGCCATGATGTCGCTGGCTGTGTCGATTGCCGCGTCCGTCGCCGGTTGCGGGGACGCGGGTGACTCGACCGACAGCGCGAGCGCCTCCGTACCGACCTCCCCGGGTGCCTCCGCCGCGGTGTCGGTGCCGGCACTGACCCCGCCGCCGACGTCGAGCGTGGCCGGTACGGCACCCTCGACCGCCGCTTCGGGTGATGTGGCGGCGTGTGCCGCGGCAGGTCTCACCGCCGCCGTGGACGATCTTCAGGGAGCGGCGGGCCACATCTACGGCCGGATCGTGCTCACGAACACGGGTTCGGCCCCGTGCGTCGTCGCTGGGTTCCCAGGCGTCTCCGTGGTGGACGAGGCGGGACGCCAGATCGGCGCGGCGGCTGACCGGAACGGGCCGTCAGGTGCCCCCGTCACCCTGGCCCCGGGCGGGCGCGCCGGCGCGACCCTGGCCATCACCCAGCCCGGCCTGCTCCCCGGCTGCGAGAGCGCCGACGAGACGACCCGGGGAACCCGGCTGCGCGTCTACCCGCCCGAAAACCGGGCCAGCCTGCTGGCGGAGGTTCCCGGAGGCGTCCAGACCTGTCGTGATCCGGCGGTCCATCAGCTCGCCGTGAGTGCTTTCGAGCCGGTCTGAGGTATCCACTGGCGCGACAAACATCCCCATCTCCTCGAGGCCTGATTCGGGGAGGGGCGGGCGGTGCTCCGAGATCCGCCGGTAGGCAGGCGGGAGCTTTTCGCCCGAGCGGGGCCGGAAGGGGTTGTCGGCTCGCCCGGCACGGTGGGGCGGGTTACCTTTCCGGATGGTCTCCTGTCACCGGATCGCGAGTTCGCCCGCGGAGAGCGAGCGTGAAGCCGATGGACCGCATTCGCCTTCTCAATGCTTTCGACACCGCACTGCTCGAATACCAGCTGCTGCACGCGGATGTGCCGATAAACGTCAACTGCCTGCTGCTGGGGAAGGGCCCGGCGCCTGATATCGAGGTGGTGCGGGGCTGGGTGGCCGAGCGGCTGCGCCGGTTCCCGCTGCTCACCGAGCGGCTGGTCTGCGTGCCCGGTCGCCGGGCCCGCTACGGCTGGCGGGCCGACCCGGATGTCGATCTGAACCACCTTGTCCGGGAACACCCGGTGCTCCCGCCCGCCTCCGCGGCCTCCCCGGCGTCCCCGGCCTCAGTAGGCGGCGTGTGGGGCCTGGGCGCCGGGCCGGGGTTCAGCGGAACCGCGCTGCATGACTTCGTGGCGCGACGCAGTGACGAGGTCGTGTCGATGGCTGGTCCGCCCTGGCAGCTCTGGCTGCTGCGGTCCGCCGACGACACCGAGTTCGCCCTGCTCTACCGGGCGAGCCACATCCAACAGGACGGCACCGCGAAGAACCTCGTTCTGTCGGCGCTGTTCGGGGTCGGCTCCGATCCGATGGCGTTCGTGCCGCCGCAGCGTCGGGAGGCGGGGCGGACCCGGTCGAGGGAGGTCGGCGCCGCGGTCGCCCGCTCGTTGCAGTGGCTGGCGCCGACGGCTGGGCCGGCCTCGTTCGCCGCGCCCTGGCTCGGGCGGACGATCCACGGCTGGGAGACGACCTCCCTGTCGCTCCTCCGTTCGATCGGGACCCCCGTCGGCGGGACGGTCAACGACGTGTTCCTCGCGGCACTGGCCGGTGCGCTGCGGCGCTGGCCGGGTACCGGCAGGGCCACCGTCGGCCTGCCGGTGGCGATGGCGGTCAGCACCCGCCAGCCTGGGGAGCGCGCGATGCTGGCGAACTTCGTGGCGGGCGCGCGGATCGTCCTGCCGTGTGCCGAGGAGCTGCCTCTTGATCGGCTGCTGGCCGTCCGAGACAGGACGGATCGCCTCAAACAAGGCGGAACGCTCGGGGTGGGCGAGCGGCTGCTCTTCGAGTTCCTGCCGGCCCGGATCCGGCCCCGCCTCTTCGACGCCGGGCTGAGTGGACGCTCCTCCTTGCTGTCGGTCTCGAACCAGGCCGGCGCGCCCGGCCCGCTCGCCCTCGCCGGCCAGTCGATCACGACGGCGGTCCCCATTCCGACGCTGTTCCCGGGGCAGCGGCTCGCCTGCCACCTCAGCGGCCTCGGTGACGCCGTCAGCGTGGGCACCGCGGCGGACGCCGGCCTTCCTGGGGCCGGCGACCTCGCCCGCCTGTGGGTGGAGGAGGTCGGGCTGCTCGACGACGCCGTCCGGGCCCTGCTCGCAGGCAGCGGGCAGTGGACAGCGAACGGGCCGGCACGGTGACTGCCGCGCGCTGGTCGCGGGCCGCGACCACCCCGGTCGCGGCTGCGCTGATCACGCCGGTGCTGATCGCGGCCTTGCTGGCCGCGATGGCGCTGGTCGCCGGCTGCCTTCCGCCGCCGTCGGCCCGGGCCGACGGTCCCACCCGGGGCGCACCCGGAGATCATGTCGTCCGGCTGTGGCATGCGGGCATCGAACGGTGGGCCGTGGTGCACGTTCCGCCCACGGCTGGCGGCGGTCCGCGGCCGGCGCTGTTCCATTTTCCCGGCATGTTCGAGACCCCGCGGACAGCGGACGACTCCGCTCGGCTGACGTCCTTCGCGGACAAGGCGGGGTACCTGCTGGTGATCCCCGCGCACGAGGGGGTCGGCTGGCAGGGCGTGCCGGGCGGCGAGAACACGGCGACCGCGGATGATCCCGGCTTCATCCGTGCGCTGACCGATCTCGTGGTCGACGGCTACGACGCCGATCCGTCCCGGTTGTACGCCTCGGGGATGAGTAACGGCGGGCTGTTCGCCCAGGCCCTGGCCTGCCAGCGGCCCACTCGGTTCGCGGCGTTCGCCGTCGTGGCCGGGTCGGCGCCCCGGGTGGGCTGCCCGGCCGGGTCCACCGGCCAGCCGCCCCGGACCCCGATGCTGGTCATCCACGGCCGGGACGACAAGATCATAAAGTATTCCCAGGCCGAGGCCGGAGCCCGGTACTGGGCGCTGGTGGACGGCTGCGCTGACACCACCGTCGACACCCCGCTCGCCGACCGGCGTCCCGGCGACGGCACGACGGTGGTCCGGCATGACTTCACGGGCTGTTCGCCGGCCGCTCCGGTGGTTCTCTTCGAGGTGGTGGGCGGCGGTCACGTCTGGCCTGGCGGAGTCCCGATGTTCTCGGCGGCGGTCCTCGGGCGCGATACCGGTGACCTGGACGCGAACGACGAGATCTGGCGCTTTGTGGCGCGTTTCAGGCTGCCTGCCTGATCAATCGGGCAGACCACGGGCAGATCACACATACGCTGCGAACGAGGGCGAATCCATCCGCCACGTCGATCAGGCTGGTGGGATCTGCCCGTTGCCTGCCGGCCGCCCGCGGTCTGTTCGCCTGATCGCCGAAAGGAACCGTTCTCGATGATGGCAGTCGTGGGAATCACCGGCCACCGTGCCCTTTCGCCCGCCGTCGAGAAGTACACGGTCGCGCGGACCCGTCGGCTGCTCAGTCGCTATCCGTCCGGGGACCTCGTCGGGGTGAGCTGCCTGGCCGAGGGGACCGACAGCATGTTCGCCGATCTGGTGCTCAGCCTCGGCGGTCAGCTCGTCGTGGTCGTGCCCGCCGGAAACTACCGCGACTTCCTGCCCCCGGAGCACCGACCCGTGTACGACCGGCTGTGCGTCGCGGCCAGCCGGGTCGGGAAGCCGCTGGCGCCGGAGGTGGACCTGGAGGCGTTGATGAGCGCCAGCAGGGCGCTGGTCGACGAGGTGGACGAGCTCATCGCGGTCTGGGACGGTGAGCCCGCGCGAGGCTACGCGGGCACGGGTGACGTCGTCGCCTACGCGCGGAGCAGAAACAAGACGGTCCATGTCGTCTGGCCCGCCGGGGTGACCCGGGACTGACCGCCCCGGGGCAGCCAGCCAGCGCGCGGTGCCCGCGGCCCGCTGCCTGAACGCGATGACGAGCGCCGCTGCCGTGACATAGCCCGTGACCGCCACGACGGGTCCGTTGGAGCGCACCCATCTCAGCATCTCGGGGTGGTCGGCCAGTAGCAGTGAGCATTGTTGGAGCGCGAGGAACGAGCCGGCGAGGGTCGTGCCCAGCACGACCAGACGGTTCCGCCCGGTCGGCGCGATGGCCAGCAGAATGAGGCCCCACACCAGATACCAGGGATGAAGCACCGGTCCGAGCAGGGCGAGGGTGAGCATCGCCCAGCCCGCGGTGTCGGCCACGGGCCGGGACGAGATGGTGACGAACAGCCTGACGATGATCACGGCGCAGGCGGCGAGAGCGAGAGCCTGGGAGAGGCTCAGCAGGTGGTCCGGTGTCCGTGGGGCACCGGCGGCATCCAGGATCCGGCCGAGGATGTGGGCGAGGATGCTGGTGGGCGAGTACCCGGTGGGCACGGTCGTAGGTGTCGCGGCCGATCGAAGCCAGCCGAGACCGTCGGGCACGAGAGCCGCGAAGCCCGCCGTCGCGAGCAGGACCACGGCGACGTCGCACAGCGCGGTGCGAAGCCGCCGCGCCAGCGGCGGTGCCTCCGTCGCCTCGCCGGCTGTGGGTGTCGCCGGTGGCGCCAGTGCGTCGGCTGCCGCAGGTGCGTCGGCTGCCGCAGGTGTGTCGGTTGCCGCAGGTGTGGCGGCTGCTGCGGGTGTTGCGAGTGCCGTGGGTGTGGCGGGTGGGTGGCCGCGCAGGCGCGGCTCGGGGGCGAGCTGCCAGGCGACCACCGCCGCGGCCGCCAGCGCCGCCGGCCATTTCACGGCCGCGGCCGCGGCCAGCAGCACCAGGCCCAGGGTGCGCCGGCCGCGCCGGATGGCCACCAGGCCGATCACCACCAGGGCCATCATGATCGCTTCAAGGTGGATGGCGCCGAGGAGCTGGAACAGCACGATGGGGTTCCCGACCGCCAGCACCAGGCTCTCCGCTCGCCGCTGGGGTGCCGCGAGCGCGAGCACACCCGCGGCGACCAGCGCGACGCCGGCCAGGGTGAGCAGGCGCAGCACCACCACCGCACCGATCAGACTTCCTCCGGTGAGGGTGTGCACCGCCCGGAACACGGCCAGTGCCAACGGCCCGTACGGCGCCAGCGACGATCGCCACAGCGGGTCGACCGCCGTGATCTGAGGACTGCCGAGCGGCAGCGCGACCGGTGCCGTGCTGTAGGGATCGAGGCTGGTGGCGAGCATCATTCCGTGCGCCGCATAGCTGTAGACGTCCAGGCTGAGGATGGGTGGGCCGAAGGTGACCGGCACCATCCAGAGGGCGAGGAGCATCAGGCCGGCCCGCGGGGACAGGCGGTGCGACTCGGCGAGGACGTACGCCCGTACCCAGGCCGCGAGCGTGAGCGCGATCCCGCTGATGAGCAGAGCCGGCAGTACCGACATCGAGTCGGTGCTCACCGGGTTGAGCAGCCCGCCCCAGGTCGTCGGCGGTTCGGCCAGCGGCTGCCGGGCCAGGCGCCCGCCGGTGGCCACGACCAGGCAGGAACCGACCAGGCCGAGGAACGCCACGCCGGCCAGCCGGGGGCGCACGAGTCGCTCGGGTCGCCCGCGGGCGCCGCCGCGCGCCTGCGCCCGGCGCGCGGCCCGCATCGATGACACGGAGCGTGCCGGTAACAACGCCCAGGCAGGCACAAGGACCAGATTAGGCCGATCAAGATGACGCCCCGGCTAAGTCGCCGCGAACACAACCGCTCGCGGGGCTGCCGGTCAGGGAGACCGCCGGATTCAGGTACCGGGTTCAGGCGTCGGGCTGGTAGGTCCGTTCGATTCCGTCGAGCAGCCAGGTCAGCGCCTGCTCGAACCGCTTCGCCGCGAAGGGGGAGCTCTCGGCCAGCACCCGGGCGAGGTGGGGGAACTCGCCGGAGGCGAGGAGCGCGCGCAGCGTGGGGTCGGCGTTGATCCGGCGACGCAGACCACAGTGTGGCCGCGGAACGTCGGCCCCGATGGCCCGGGCCGCCAGCTCCTGCGTGGCGCACCCGATGACCAGGTCGTCCACCGCGTGGATGATGGTGCGCTGGGCGGTGGGATCGTCGGTGATCTCGGCCGCGATCGTCAGTACCTGCTCCATGTGGCGGAGCCGGTTGGGCCCGAGGGCGGGGCGCAGCCCGAGCGCGACCGCCCAGGGATGGCGCAGCAGGGATTCGCGGGTCTGCCGCGCGACGCGGGTGAAGCCGGTGCGCCAGTCGGGGCCGGTGTCCTCGACGAGGCACTCGGCGAACTGTGCGTCACGCATCAGCACCAGCAGCGTGTCCTTGTCCTGGACGTGGGTGTAGAGCGACATCGTGCCGACGCCGAGGGCAGCGGCCACATTCCGCATGGACACCGCGTCGAGCCCGTCGGAGTCGGCTATCTCCAGCGCCACGGCGACGATCCGCTCCGGGGAGAGGGTGCCGCGTTGCGAGGCCTGCCGTGGGCAGGCGGGCCTGGTCGAACTGACCTCTGCGGTGCTCATCCCCATCCCGCCTCGACGCTGTCCGGAATTCATTTGTGGACGTACAGCGTACGACGTAGGCTCGACCGGTGCACCGTACGGTGTACGGGAACAAGCGGCGGGCGGGAGGCGCAATGACGCAGGACCACGAGGCGGCGACTCGGAGCACCGTGATCGGTGACGAGCCCGAAGGCGGGGATTCGTCCTCGGGCGGCGAGCCTGCGGAGCTCGTGGCGGACGCGGAGCCCGTGGCGGACGCGGAGCCCGTGGCGGACGCGGAGCCCGTGGCGGACGCGGCCGAGGGTGTTGGCGTGGCCAAGGGTACGGCGGCGTCCGAGGGTGTCGGTGCGGCCGAGGTCGCGGGAGCGGCTGGCGGTGCCAGCGCGGGTGAGGGCGCCGTCGCTGGCGAGGACACCGGAGCCGTGGAGGCTGCCATCGCGGTTGCAGTTGCTGCGGAAGGCGACCTCGAAGCGGCGCAGGGCGATGCCGGTGTGGCCGTGGGCGATGCCGGTGCGGTGGAGGATGCCGGCGGTGCGGTGGAGGATGCCGGCGCTGGCGACGATGCCGGCGCTGGCGACGATGCCGGCGCGGGCGTGGTGGCGGCGGAGCGCACCGGTGGCAGCGGTCGCCGGGCGCCGGCCTGGGCTGTGCTCGCTGTGTGCTGCCTGGCCCAGTTCATGGTCGTGCTGGACGTCTCGATCGTGAACGTGGCACTGCCGTCGATGCAGACGGACCTGGGGCTGAGTGCGTCCGGTATGCAGTGGGTGGTCAACGCCTACACCCTCGCGTTCGCGGGTCTGCTGCTGTTCGRCGGGCGTGCCGCGGACCTGTTCGGGCGGCGCAGGACGTTCATCACCGGGCTCGCGGTGTTCACTCTCGCGAGCCTCGCGGGTGGTCTCGCCACCAGCGAGGTCACGCTGATCGTCGCGCGTGCGGTGCAGGGGCTGGGTGGGGCGGTGCTGGCGCCGGCCACCCTGAGCGTGCTGATGACCTCGTTCCCGGATCCGCGGGAGCGGACCCGCGCCCTTGGCATGTGGAGCACGACCGCGGCGGGTGGTGGTGCCCTCGGTGCGTTGGCCGGGGGAGTGCTGACCGAGATCGCGGACTGGCGCTGGGTCTTCTTCGTCAACGTCCCGATCGGGGTGGCGCTGGTCGTCGGGGCGCGGGTGGCGCTCACCGAGTCCCGCGGCCAGGCCCGCGGAGCGAAGGATCTCGACATTCCCGGCACCATCACCGTCACCGCGGGTCTGGTGGCGTTGGTCTACGGCATCGTGCGCACCGAGTCCAGCAGCTGGGGCTCGCCGGTCACCGTCGGTTGCCTGATCGCCGCCGCTGTCCTGCTCGCCGTCTTCGTGGCCATCGAGGCGCGGACGGCGAACCCACTGGTTCCGCTGGGGGTCTTCCGCCGGCGGGCCCTGCGCTACGCGAACCTGATCATCATGGTGATCGGGACCGTCATGTTCGGGCTGTTCTTCTTCCTCACCCTGTATCTCCAGCGGATCCAGAACATGGGCCCGCTGGAGGCCGGCCTGGCGATGCTGCCGATGCCGATCATGATCATCTGTGGTTCGCAGCTCAGCTCACGGATCATCGGGCGCGTCGGCCCACGGCCACTGATCATCATGGGTTCGGCGATCGGTGCGCTGAGCATGGGTTGGCTCGGCAACCTGTCCGCCGGCGGCTCCTACTGGGCGGAGGTCTTCGGGCCACTCGTGCTGATCGGCCTCGGCATGGGCGTGAACATGGTCGCGGTGACCACCGCGGCGACGTCCGGTGTGCCGCCGCAGATCGCCGGCCTGGCCTCGGGGCTGCTCAACACCGGCAGGCAGATCGGTGCCGCGGTCGGCCTGGCGGCGCTGACGACCATCGCCGACCATCACACCGACGGCCGCCTTGCCGCCGGTGTGACGCCGGCCGAGGCGCTGACCTCGGGGTATGCGCTTGGATTCTGGATCGCTGCCGGACTGCTGATTCTCGCCTGCCTGATCGCGGTGCTCCTGCCGAACCGCCAGGCGGCAGCCGCCCTGGCCGTCTCCGAGCAGCGCCGCGCCGAGCCCGAGCGGACGGCGATCACCGCCGAGGCGTGAGCCGTGCGGCCCGGCCAGGTGCTGTGCGGCCAGGTGCTGTGCTGTCAGGTGCCGTGAGGTCGGTAATCGGGTGAGGCGTGCTCGCGTAGGACTTACTGGGTCGCCTCGTCGCGCGCGAGCTTCAGCGAGACCTCCATGATTCCGTGGTCCTCGGTCGAGATGCCCGGAACGCTCGGGTTCGGGATGTCCCAGTCCGCGAAGGTCACCGGGATCTGGCCGACGATCTGGATCTGCTCGCCGGAGCGCTGGGCCTGCAGGTCCATGGTCACCTCGCGCGGCTTGCCGCGCAGCGTCAGGGTTCCGGTGGCCTTGTATGTGCGCTTCTCGCCCGCGGCCGGCAGCGAGCCGAGATCGACCGGGCTGGTCAGGGTGAACTCCGAGGTCGGGTAGGCGTCGACATCCATGATCCGGTTGCGGAACTGGTTGTCGCGGCGGTCCTCGTCACTGCGCACCGTGGCCATCTTGACCTCGAACGCCGCCTCGGTGAGCTCGTCGTCGGCGATGGTCATCGTTCCGGAGACGTCCGAGGTGCGGCCCGCAGCCGTGGTCTTCTGGCCGAAGAGGACCTCCTCGACGCGGTAGCCGGCCTCGGATCCGTCGGTCACCTTCCAGGTGCCGTCGGCGGCGCCGGGTGCGGTCGAGACGGCGGTGCCGCCTCCGGTGGACGCCGAGCCGCTGCCGGTCGAGGTGCCGGCGGACT
Organism: Frankia sp. CcI49; assembly: GCF_001983215.1. Classification (NCBI taxonomy): domain Bacteria; kingdom Bacillati; phylum Actinomycetota; class Actinomycetes; order Frankiales; family Frankiaceae; genus Frankia; species Frankia sp. CcI49. The sequence goes on along the minus strand of NZ_MOWP01000027.1, from coordinate 207,869 downwards.
GGTCATCGAGCGAGAACTCCTCTGGCGCGTCCTCCTTGATGACGTTGATGTAGAACGCGGTGCCGCCAACGACCAGAACGGCCACGGCCACCACCGCGCCGACGATGAGAAGCGGCCAGCGCCGCTTTCTGTGGGGCGTACTTTCTGCCACCGAGCACCCGCCTTGTCAGGTCCGACTGTCGCTGGCGGCAATGTTGCACATACAACCTGAGTAAAACCTGATGGCGCCGCGTCGGGGGCGTGTCGAGGGCGCGGCGGTTCGGGATCGGCCTACCTGCGCGCGGAGCCCGGATCCGGCCCGCCGTCCGGGACGTCCCTGTTCGCGTCGGATGTCATTTCGGGCGCGGGCGCGGGCGCGGCCGCTGCCGTGGAGGCGGCCTCAGCGCCCTCGGTGCGGCCGGGTGCGGTGGCGAGCGCGGCGGGTTCCGTCGCCGAGAAGCGGGTGAGCATGGTCGCCGTCGCTCCGCTCGCACCCGCGAACCGGACCGTGATCCCGCGGTCGCCGAACTTCTGCCGGACGTCGTCCAGCGCGGCGACGCCGGCGGAGTCCAGGATCTGCACCTCGGACAGGTCGATGGCGACCCGCGCCGGGTCGTGGGCGTAGTCGAAGGCCGTCACCAGGTCGTTCGAGGACGCGAAGAACAGCGGGCCGCTGACGGCGTAGATCCGTTCGCCGCCCTCCGGGTCCAGGACGCTCGTGACCTTGGTGAGGTGAGCGACCCGGCGCGTGAACAACAACGCCGACAGCACCACCCCGACCAGCACGCCGTAGGCGAGGTTGTGGGTCGGTACGACCACCGCCACGGTCGCCACCATCACCAGGGTCTCGGAGCGTGGCATCCGCCGCAGGGTGGCCGGGGCCACGCTGCGCCATTCGAAGGTCATCACCGAGACCAGGATCATGACCGCGACGAGAGCCGACATCGGGATCACACCGACGATCGCCCGCAGCGGGACCACCAGCAGGAGCAGGAACGCACCAGCGGAGAACGTGGAAAGCCTGGTCCGTCCGCCGGAGGAGACGTTGACCATCGTCTGGCCGATCATGGCGCAGCCGGCCATGCCCCCGAAGAACCCGTTGACGATGTTGGCGATCCCGAGGCCCCAGGACTCCCGGTTCGCGTCGTGGGTGCTGTCGGTCATCCGGTCGACGATCTGCGCCGTGAGCAGGGTCTCCAACAGGCCGACGGCGGTGAGCGTGACGACATACGGGCCGATGATCCGCAGCGTCTCCCAGGTCATCGGCACCGACGGGAGCCCTGGCACGGGCAGCGAGCTGGGCAGGCTGCCCTCGTCCCCGACCGTGGGCACGGAGAGGTCGAAGGCGACCGTGGTCAGCGTCAGCAGCGCCACCGCCACCAGCGGCGGCGGGACGGCCCGGGTCAGGCGGGGAACGACGAGCAGGATGGCCAGACCCGCGGCCACCAGCGCGTACACCGCGGGGGACTCGCCGAGCACATGAGGCATCTGCGCAGTGAAGATCAGGATCGCGAGCGCGTTGACGAAACCGATCATCACGGTGCGGGGCACGAAGCGCATCAGCCGCGCGACGCCCAGGCGGCCGAGGACGAACATCGTCACACCGACACAGATCGTGGTCGCCAGCAGGTAGTCCAGGCCGTGGTCGCGCACCAGCGGAGCCGCGACCAGCGCCATCGACCCGGCCGCCGCCGAGATCATCGCGGGCCGCCCGCCGGTCACCGCGATGACCACCGAGATCGTGAAGGAGGCGAACAGGCCGACCTTGGGGTCCACCCCGGCGACGACGGAGAACGAGATCGTCTCCGGGATGAGCGCCAGCGCCGTGACCAGGCCGGCGAGCAGCTCGATCCGGATCACGCGCGACCCGGGCCAGGCGATCCCGGAAAACCGTGCCCGCGGGCGTGACCCTGCCCGCGACCGTGCCCGCGCGAGAAGCGGGAGACGGGTCGCCGGCGAGGGCTGGCCCAGGGACATGTCAGGCACGCTGAGGTCTCACACCGTTGGGGAGGAGGRACCGGTCGCCGGGCGTCGGTCCGTGCGGCGGCGCGCCCGGATCGGAAGCGGGTGCCCAACTCTTCCGGTAGGTCAGATATGACGATACAAAGTGCCCGCAAAACGGGTGGACGGGCCCTCCGCTCAGGCCGCTCAGGCCACTCAGGCCCGGGGAGCGCCGAGACGCTCGAGGTCGGCCTGCATCTGGGTGATCTCCCTGTCCTGGTTGCCGACCATCGCCCGAGCCAGTGCGCGCACCTTGTCGCTGTCCGCGTGCAACCAGGCGTACTGGGCCATCTCGATGCCACCGCGGTGGTGGCGGATCATCAGGGTCAGGAACTGGATGTCGAGATCCCGGCCGCTCGCGCCCGCCAGCCGGGCGAGCTCGGCCTCGCTCGCCATCCCCGGCATCCGGACCGACATGTCCGCGGAACCGGCGTCAGCCTCGGCGCCGGCGCCCATGTCCATGCCCTCGTGCGCGCTGTGGCCGCCGTCGCCGCTGTCACCGGCCATCCAGGCCATGGGCTCGCGGGCGGCGGTCTCGGTACGGCCCCAGCCTGACAGCCAGGTGGCCATGATGCCGATCTCCCGCTGCTGGCCCAGGGCGATGTCCTGCGCCACGCTGCGGATCGCGGCGTCGCCGCCGTGGCTGAACTCGACCATCGCCATCTGCACGGCCTGCGAGTGGTGCTCGGACATGTCCCGGGCGAAGCCGACGTCAACCGAGCTGTCGGCCGGCGGCCGGTCGATCAGCGCGCGGATGCCGGCACCGGCGGCGAGCAGACCGACGACCGCGAAGAGGACGAGCGGAGTCCACCAAAGCCGGACCCAGACGGGTGCGCGGTAGTCGGCGACCGCGGAACCAGCAGCGGTGCCGCCCGTGGAACCAGCCGCGGTGTCGGCCGTGGAACCAGCCGCGGGATCGGCCGGCAGGTCAGCCGCCGGCCCTTCGGCATCGGTGACCTCGGAACCCTCGGTCGCTCCGTCGGTGGTCTTGCTCGCTGGTGGCATGGCGGACGCGCCTCGGTCCTCGTCGGCTCGGTTCATCGCCATCCAGTGTGACCCATGGGCGGGCATGGGTGACGGGCGAAGCGCCAGGAGCGCGGCAGGTCACCCGGCCCGTGGCGGGCGGGCCGACGGCCTGCCTGCCACGGGCCGGACGGCCCTCAGATCTGAATGTGCGAGTTGAAGACGAACGTCCGCTTGCCGACCTGCACCCGGGTGCCGGGCACGAGGGGCGCGGGCTGGTGCGGGCTCAGCGGAGTCCACACCGTCGCCTCCGGCGGGGCGATGTAGGTCCCGTTCGCCGATCCACGGTCGGTGATCACGGCGTCCCACCCGTTCAGCGTTATGACGGCGTGCACCCGGGAGACCGCGCTCTCACCGTCCTCCACGGGCAGCGGCCGGGCGTTGCCCGCGCGCACCGCCTCGTCCCGGTCGGGCTGGCGCCCGATGACCAGGTCCATGTCGACGTTGACGGTCTGCCCGTCGTCGAACACCAGGACGCCGACCGGCGGGCGCGGGCCGAGGACCGTCCGGTTCGTCTGCTGAGCCAGGGAGATACCGCATTCGGCGCAGTACGGGGCCAGCGGATGGTTGAAATGACCGTGGGCGCACAGGATGCCCTCGACCTGCGGCTGCGCCGCGTCGGGCAGCATCGTCGCGGCGTCGTCGTCCTCGATCAGATCCGACACCGTGAAGCTCTGGTCGCCGGGCAGCTGGGTGACGGCGTCCTGGTCGTCGTCCAGGTCGTCGGTGAGATCGTCGTGCCGCTGCCGGCGTGCGAGCAGTTCGTGTTCCGCGAGCGCGGTCGGGGGATCCTCGTCGAGCTCGTCGAAGTCCGCCGCCTGCGTCGGCTCGGCCGCCGCGACCAGCCTGCGGTGGACCTCGTCGTCCTGGCTGCGCAGCGGGATCAGCGGGGGCGGTGCGGTCGACAGCGGGTCGGGCAGCCGAGTGCCCGGAGTGGGGATGGGGGCGGCCCCCGTCATCGGCTCGCGCGGTGAGTCGAACCCGGCGAGGAACCCGTCGGCGCCCGCGGCGGCGGAGGACGCGGTCAGCGGGCTGGCGTCGGCCGAGATCAGGCTGACCCCGATGCCGGGCACCGCGCCGATCCGCAGATCCAGCGGGAAGCCGAGGTCGTCGAGACCGGTGAAGCCGGAGCGGGGCGCGCCGTGCAGCGTGTCGGTGGGGCCGATGTCCACCCGGGAGATCTCGGCTGGCAGCAGGCGGTCGACCCAGATCGCGGAGTCCATGCCGGAGAGGGCGACCGGTGTGGGGCCGGTGGCGACGACGTCCATGGCTCCGTGGATGAGCACGAGGATGCGGCTGTTGGACGTCGTGAGCAGGCCGAAGGCGGGCACCCGCTCGGCTTCGGTGTTGAACAGCAGCGCGCCGGCCTGACGGACGAGCGCGGTACCCGTCGCGCTGGCCTCACCGGCGGCGTCCGCGCACAGGGCGAGCAGCCGCTTGGTCGTCTCGATGGTCTCGGGCCGGGCCACGGAGGCCACGACAAGCACACCGGGCAGCCTTACGACCACGCCCGGCTGCCCACTGTTGCCTGCCCCGACCACGACCCGGAAACGGTCTAGTCCCGCCATTGCCTCGCCCTTCGCCGCTTACCCGCGTGGTGCAAACGGTACCGATCTTCAGACTAGCGGCACCCGCGCGCGTCGTACGGTACTTATCCTGCCGCGTTGACCGCCGCGGGAACCCGATATGTCTCTTCTGCACGCTCGGTCGGGCCGTCTGTGCGGCCCGGCGGGCCGCCGTGGTAGCGCGACCTGGCCGGGCGCGACGTAATCGCCAGAGCACCTGAAGGGCCACATTTGTGGATGTCGACGGGACGGTGGTCAGAGCAGGCGCCCGCCGTGGAAGCGCCACCGCAGGAACGGGACGCGCATCGGGCCGTTCGCACAGAGCCACACGCCGACCCAGACGACCCCGAAATGGATCACGAAGGCGCTGCCCGCCAGCCCGGCCGCGCCCGGTACCGCGTCCGCCCGCACCGCCAGCCAGACCAGCAGTCCCTCGTTCAGGGCTGTGAGCAGGCCGAACATCGTCGGCCAGTCCTTCTCCCACCGGAACTGCTGCAGGCCGTGGTAGGCGAGCTCCCAGCCCAGCCCGAGCAGGGCGACAGCGAACAGCACACCGAAACTCGCCCGGTAGGCGGTGCCGAGCGGTGCGTCGACGGGCAGCAAAGGAGTGACCAGGACTGTCAGAACAACGCCGACAGTGGCGAGCAGGAACAGCCGGGTCTGAAGTCGTCCGGCCAGTGTCGGCACCATGGTTCGATTTCTCCGATCGGGTACGACGTCAGACCGGCTGGTTGCGCATCCAGCGCGCCCATTGGGACACCGAACGTGCTACCCCCAGGTGGGGTACGAATCCCTGCGAAGCCAGGTCGTCACAGATTTCCTGGGCGGCGATCTGCAGTCCCAGGAAGGTGTCCACGCCCGGGAAGTAGCCGCCGAGGGTCGCTGCGCCCGACGCGTAGAGCCGCCCCGGGCCGCTGCGTGTGCCGCGGACCTCGAAGGTCCGTTCCACATCGAGGCGCCCGAGCGGGTTGTGGCCGGCGCCGGAGTGGTCGAGCAGGTCCGCCAGGACCCGGTGCTCCCGGATGTCGGCGACGAGGCCGGTGGCGTCGATGACGTAGGCCGCCGGGATCTCCAGCATCCCGTCGGCGGTGCGGACGCGGGTGACGACCGTCCCGTCCGTTCCGGGGGCGAGCCGTTCCACCTCGCCGACCCTGGTGACGTACCAGCCCTCGTGCCGGCCGCGGGCGAGCTGTGCCTGCCACCGGCGCCGCCGGGGGGTGTTCGTCCCGCCGATCGTGTCGTAGAGCGCCTTGCGCTCGTCGCCTTCGAGCGTTCGCATGCGGGCCTTGAGCTGGCCGCCCCAGACCGACTTCGGATAGTTGAAGCCCTGGTAGGCCCACCCGTCGCCGCCGCGGCGGCGCATGAACACGCTCGGGCCGTGGGAGCCCCGGACGTAGGTCCGGAACAGGTGCACGATGTGCGTCCCGGCCTGGTGTCGGTCGCGGTCGGTGATCAGCCGGTCCAGAATGCGCGAGGCGACGATGCCGGCCCCGCGGACGACCACCGTCGCCGGCCGCCGGATGAGCTCGTCGTAGACATGCTCGTGGGGCTCATAGGCGTTGACGACCCGCCGGACGTCCCCGTAGCGGGACCGGTACTCCTGCAGGTCCGGAAGGAACTTCAGGCCCGGGTAGCCGACGCCCAGATGGACGTGCTGGCTGCGGAACGCCACCCGGCGGGTCGAGGCGTGGCCCTTGGGCGGTGTGATGATCGTCAGGTAGCCGCCATCGGCACGGCGGCGCACCATGCGCACCTGACCGGAGACCAGCATCTCCCGGTAGGAGATCCGGTCCGCCTCCCGCGCCATGCTTTCGAAGACCGAGCCGATTCTCGGGGTGAAGTAGTCCGAGAACACCGGCTCGGTGGYCACCTGCCACAGCGGCGCGAGAAAGCCCCGCAGGCTGCGGGCAGCGAACGCCTCGCGCACGGCGTAGGACGGGAAGGCCCAGATGTTGTCCGGGGTCGACCCCGAATCCGAACGAATCCGCTCGTGGTCGGGGATCTGGGACACCCGGGTCAGGTAACGGTAGGTCTGCCACGGGTGGTCGATGTTGGAGAGCACCCGGATCGCCGAGGTCGGAGCCCCCGCGATACGCAGATAGTCCACGAGTACGAACGAGCCGATCCCGCCACCGACCGTGACCAGTGACGTGTCGTGGACGGGGATGCCCGCCTCGGCCAGCATGCGATCCGTCCACACCGACGTCTCGAGCAGCTGGGGAGTGAGGTCACCGCGGACGGGCGGCTCGCCGACTCGTGCAGACCCGGCCGCGGCGGGTGCCGGTGCCGGCGGCGCGGCCGGGCGGGGCGGAGGTGGCACCGGCCGCGCCGGAGCCGACGGCGGCCCTGGCCGAGCCGGAGCCAGAGCCGGTGGCGGCCCTGGCCGAGCCGGAGCTGGAGCCGGCCCGGGCCGGGCTGGGCGGGCTGAGGGTCGTGCGGCCCGGCCGGGCGGCTGGGCGGGGCGGGCATGGTCCGGCGGAGCCCCGGGCGTCGCCGAGCCGCCGAGCACGGTCGTGGGCCCGTCGACAGCCTCGTCGGAGCCGCCGTGGGAACCATCGCCTGGACCGCTGCCGCTGCCGCTGCCGAAACCGCTGCCGCTGCCGAAACCGCCGTGGCGCGGATCCCGGTCGCCGGGAAAGTGCGCGCGGTTCACCCTTGGGCCTCCTCGGTCCGACGCGTCCAGCCGGCGGACCGGCGCCTGCCGGGCATGAGCGCACTGCCCGATCGGGATGTCACGATAGGTGACCTCACCGCGGAATCCGGCGAGATGTCCGTGGTAAGACAACACACGGGCCCGCGCCGCCCGCACACGCCGCCCGCGCGGTCATCCCGCGAGGCCCGGTCTCGGCCAACTACTGGCGTGGCCACGGACCATGGGGGCATTGACGGGATTTGGCCACCATCCGATGTCGCCCGGCGACCATGGGGAGCTGGAGGCGCTGAAGAATCGGAAGATCAAGGGATTTTGGTCGTCCTGACGACCAAAATTCCATGATCTTGTCCGGTGGCAACCGCCAGGCGCGGTGGTGGGCGGCTAGGGGAGTGCGCGGTCCAGATGGATCGCCGCGCTGATCAGCGCCAGGTGGGTGAACGCCTGCGGGAAGTTGCCCAGGGCCTCGCCGGACGGGCCGATCTCCTCGGCGTAGAGGCCCACATGGTTGGCGTAGGTGAGCATCTTCTCGAAGACCATGCGGGCCTCGGTGATGCGCCCGGCCCTGGTCAGCGCCTCCACGTACCAGAACGAGCACAGGTTGAACGTGCCCTCGTCACCGGTGATGCCGTCGCTGCCGTCCGCGGCGTAGCGCCGGACCAGGCTGTCGCTGACGAGCTCGGTGCCGACCCGGTCCAGCGTCGAGAGGAACCGGGGGTCGGTGGGGCCGGAGAACTTCACCAGCGGCATGCACAGCAGCGAGGCGTCCAGCCGTGGTGAGCCTGGGAACTCCATGTAGGCGCCGTTGCGCGGGTCCCAGGCCTCGTTCTGGACGAAGCGGTAGGCCCGGCCGGCGTGCTCCTTCCAGTCGTTGGTGGGGCCGGGCAGGCCGCGCTGCCGGGAGATCCGGCATGCCCGCTCGAACGCCACCCAGGTCATGACGGCGGAGTAGGTGAACCGTTGCCGCCCGCCACGGGTCTCCCAGATCCCCTCGTCGGGCTGCTCCCAGTGCCGGCCGAGCCAGTCGAGCTGGCGCCCGAGCGCCTCCCAGAGCTGGAAGGAGATCGGGACCCGCTTGTTGTACAGGTAGACCGAGTCCATCAGCTCGCCGTAGATGTCCAGCTGGAGCTGGTCGGCGGCGCCGTTCCCGATCCGGACCGGCTTGGATCCGCGGTAGCCCGCGAGGTGGTCCAGCACGATCTCGTCCAGGTCGGCGTTGCCGTCGACGCTGTAGAGCACGCGCAGCCCGCGGCCCGGAGGTGCCTCCTTGCAGCGTTGTTCCAGCCAGTCCATGAAGGCCGCGGCCTCGTCGGTGAAACCGAGGGCCATCAGCGCGTAGGTCGTGAACGCGGCGTCGCGGATCCAGGTGTAGCGGTAGTCCCAGTTGCGCACCCCGCCGAGCTCCTCCGGCAGGGAGGTGGTCGGGGCCGCGATGAGTGCCCCGGTCGGGCGGTACACGAGCAGCTTCAGGACCAGGGCGGACCGCAGCACCATCTCCCGCCAGCGGCCCTGGTAGCGGCCCCTGCGCAGCCAGGTCTGCCAGTACGACAGCGTCCGGGCGAACATCTCGTCCGCCTCGCCGGGCGCGAGCGGCCGGATCCGCGAGTTCCACTCCAGCACGATTTCGGACGTCTCGCCCATGGCCAGCTCGAACGCGCAGGTGACCGCGGTGCCCTCCACCCGCAGCGGCAGAGCCGTACGCAGGACGAGGGTGCCGGCGGCCGACTCGAAGACCGCCCCGGCCCCGGGCACCAGGGTCACCGTGTGCGACGCCCGTCCATAGTCGAAACGGGGGTCGCAGCGCAGGTTGAACCCGGCGGTGCCGCGCACGGCGCGTGCCTGCCGGACGATCACGTGAGGCGTCTCGGTGAGGTCGTTGTCGACCGGGACCATGAAGTCCACCACCTCGCCCACCGAATGGGGGGTGAGGAAGCGGGTCATCAGGATGTTGGAGTCGGGCAGGTAGAGCTGCTTGGCCTTGGACCGGGAGCAGTGGATGCGGAAGGATCCGCCGCGGTCGGCGTCGAGCAGGCTCGCGAAGACGGAGGCACCGTCGAAACGCTGCGGGCAGTACCAGTCGATCGTGCCGTCCGTGGCGACGAGGGCCACGGTGCGCAGGTCGCCGATGACCGCGTGTTCCTCGATCGGCGGGTAACCGTTCGATGGGTAGCTGCTCGGTGGATGGTCGGATCCGGGCATGCAGTTCTCCGCGCGTGGGAGGTCCGGGCGTGGCCGGAGCGGCGGGCGGGTGCGGGAGGTCCTCGGTCCACATCGGCGGGGTCAGCCGAAGGTACCTCGCCCGGGCGGCCGAACCACCCCGCATGCCGGGACGGATGGGGGCGCCGAAGGTGCCGCCGACTACCCGATGGGGTTGTCGGCGGTGCCGGCCCGCGGCCGGGTCGCGCAACTGCGCGGAATCACCTGAAATACCTGTTCTGACAGTGAAGTCGCCCTTGGTCGATCTTGGTGCGATGTGGTGTCACGCCGGCGTGGCGGTGTTGCCCGGGGTCTCGGGTATCCAGGCCCGGAGCGCGCGCCCTACGATCGCCGCATGACCAAGCAGTGGCCGACCATCGAGGACGGTCGAGCCGGCCTTGTCATGTTCGCTCGCGGCGACCGGGTCTTCCCGGTGGATGACCTTGGCGGTGGAGTGTGGTCCCGGCGTGGGACCGTGCTGTCGGTTCATCCGGTGCAGCGGCAGGAGGCGCCGGCGGCCCAGGACGGCGTTCGTGTCGACGCCATGCCGGTGGCCACGTCGCCGTGTGCCCGCGCGACCGTGCTGTGGGACGACGGATCCGCGGAGGTGCTGGCGGAGGACAAGCTCTGCCTGGTCTATGACCAGGAGGCGCCGATGGGCCTGCGTGTCGTCACGATGCAGATGAGCCAGCCCTGCGACGTCGTCGATCACGGCGGGCAGGTGGTGCTGGTGCTGCGGGAGGGGCTGCTCGCCCCCGAGGCACTGGGGGCGCTGCGCAGCGCGCTCAGCAGGGTGCGGGCCGCTCTCACGCCAGGCCACTCCGACGCGGCCTCGCTGGCCGAGCTGCGCCGCCGGGATCTCCAGCTGCTCAACGCGCTGATCGCGGAGCTCACCGGGCCCGACCACACGAAGGCATCGGCGTCGGCGCAGCCCGGGCCGTCGGCGCAGCCCGGCCAGACCCAGCCCGGCCAGGTACAGCCAGGCCAGGTGAGGCCGAATCAGAGTTCGCCGATCCAGAGCCCGCCCGTACCGGCCCGCCCCGGCCGACCGGCCGGCGCACCGCTGGCCGGAAACGGGATCGCGGTCGTCGGCTCCGACTTCACGGTCGGGTCAGCGGCCCGGCACACCATGCCGGGCCCGCCAGGCTCCGACGCCGTCGTCGTGGCGTCGGCGGGCGGGCCAGGTGTGCCGGGTGTGCCGGAGCGTCGCCCGGAGCTGCGACCGGACGCGGTTTTCGGGCGCCCCGACGGCGCCAGGAGAAATCAGGACGTCGAGTACGGCCCCGGGCGCACTCCCGGGCCGTAGGCGTTGCCGTTCATGCCCGCGCGCGGCTGCTCGGTCATGGCCTGGCTGACCTTCGACGCGATGGCTTCGGTGAGCCGGATCGCCTGGGTGAGCGAGAGGTTCAGGACGATCTCGCTGTCATCGGTCATTGCGAAGCGTACCGACACATCCGCCATGGTCTTTCCTCCCAGTTCGGGTCCCCCGGACACCCGTGGCCGGTGGCCGATCGTGCCGCGGGGACCCGTCTGGGCATCCCCGTCCTTGCGGCCAAGGGACGTGGTGACCGATCCACGATCCCTGATCGGGTTGTCGGCTCGTTCGTGACCCCCCTCTTTCTCGGGTGAGGCGATGCTGCTAGTCGCGGACGGCATGGACTTTCGGTGACTTCCCATGGTTGAAAGCGTCTCCCCCGTGTCGACCCGATTCAGCCGGTGTCATCTCTGGGTGATGCTCCCACTTCGGGGCGTTGTCAGCACGGCGGCGAGTTTTCGGTAAAGGTGACTTGGGACACGGCTGTGGTCTGTTCCGGTCGATCTGGCGCGTAATGCGGCCGGGTGGCGCCGCCCGTGCGGGGGTGTCCGGGGCGCTGCGTGCCGGGCCTGGAACGCAACGCTGCCGAAACCGGGTCAGATCCACCCCGGGAACCACATACGCATTCGCCAGGATGAATAAGGAATCACCTCTGCCGCCAGGATCGGGTAGAAGTAGGCGAACAACAGGACCACGATGACCGTGTACACGCCGACCGAGAGCGCGCCGCCGAGCCGCCTGGCCTCGGTGGCGTCCCGCGGCCCAAGGGCCATGCCTGCCATCGCGGTGAGCCCCAGCACCAGGAACGGAAGGCTCGGCAGCGCGTAGAAGAAGAACATCGTCCGGCTGGGGAGCAGCAGCCAGGGCAGGAACGCCGAACCGAAGCCGACGAGCACCAGCGCCGCCCGCCAGTCGCGGCGGCGCACCCACAGCGCCAGCGAGCCGACCAGGGCCGCGGTGCCGCCCCACCAGATCGCCGGGTTCCCCAGGGCGATGACCTCACGTGAGCAGCCGCCGGGCGCCGTGCAGCCCTCGGCCCCGAACGCGGGGGAGCTGTAGAAGTAGGCGATCGGGCGGCCGAGCACGAGCCAGCTCATCGGCGTCGAGCGGAACGGGTGGCTGTCCGAGAGCCCCTCGTGGAACCTGAGCACGTCCCGCTGGTAGTCCCACCAGCTCCACCAGGCGTTGACGAAGCCGTCACCGTGCTCGTGGCGGTTCCAGCCGCCGTCGGTGACGAACCAGCCCGTCCAGGTTGCCAGGAAGGTCACTATCGGCAGGATGACGAAGCCCACCAGCCAGCCGGGCAGGTCGCGGCGCAGCGCGCCCAGAACGGGTGAGCGCACCCCGGCCGTGCGTCGGGCACCGATGTCCCACGCCAGGGCGAGCGCGGCGAAACCGATCACGGTGTAGAGGGCACTCCACTTGACCCCGAGCGAGGCCCCGAGCGCCACCCCCATGGCCACTCGCCAGGGGCGCAGGCCGAGTCTGGGCCCGTACCGGGCATCGGCCGCCGAGCCCGTGYCGGCCGCGCCGGCCGCCACCCGGTCGAGCCGGTCGGCCAGCCGCCGGCGGCCGTGGTCGCGATCGAGCACCAGACACGCCAGGGCCACGACGATGCCCGTCATCAGGAAGATGTCGAGGATGCCGATCCGGCTCTGGACGAACTCGAGCCCGTCCAGCGCCAGCAGCAGCCCCGCGAAGCACCCGAGCACCGTCGAGCGGAACATCCGGCGGGCGGTGCGGGCGAGCACCAGGACGGCCAGCGTCCCGGCGAGCGCGGACGAGAAGCGCCAGCCCAGCTCGGGGCTGCCGTGCGCGGCGCCGCCGCAGTCGACGTAGCCGAACAGCCACTGCGACGCGGCCATCAGCCACTTGCCGAACGGTGGATGGACGACGTACGCGGGCCCGTTGCAGGTGTTCGAGTCGATCTCGTAGCCGGCGGTCATCAGACCCCAGGCGTCCTTGACGTAGTAGATCTCGTCGAAGTACATCCCGCGGGGCTCGGTGAGGCGCCAGAAGCGCAGGACGCCGGCGGCCACCGCGAGCAGCACCGGCGCGAGCCAGCCGACGAACCGGTCGGTCGGCATCGGTCGGTACAGCCGCTCGCGCGCGGTGACACCGGGCGTCGCGGAGCCATCGGGTGTGACCCGCGCGCGCCCGGCCGGTCCCCCCGGGCCGGGCGACCCGGACGGCCCGGTCTCGGGTCGGGGAAGCTGCGCCGTCGTCGCCGTCACGCGATCAGCCTAGGTCCTGGGTCCTGGCAGACTGGTCGGGTGTCCGGGACCCTGGTGCTGTGCGGTGCCCCGATCGGCGACCCTCGGGATGCCAGTCCACGCCTCGGCGAGGTGCTCGCGAGCGCGGACATCGTCGCCGCCGAGGACACACGGCGGCTGCGCCGCCTCGCGCACACGCTCGGGATCACCATCGGGGGGCGGGTGGTCTCCTGCTATGACGCGGTCGAGGGCGCACGCGCCGAGATGCTCACCGAGCAGCTGCTCGCCGGCCGCACCGTCGCGCTGATCACCGACGCGGGCATGCCGGGTGTCTCGGACCCCGGGTACCGCCTGGTGGCCGCGGCGGCGCGGGCCGGGGTCGCGGTCACGGTCGTCGCCGGCCCGTCCGCGGTGACGGCGGCGCTGGCGGTCAGCGGGCTGCCCTCGGACCGGTGGACGTTCGAGGGATTCCTGCCCCGCAAGGCCGGTGAGCGCCGTGCCCGGCTGCGTGGACTGGCCGCGGAACCCCGGACGATGGTCTTCCTGGAGTCCCCGCACCGCCTGCTGGCGGCGCTGCGCGACCTCGCGGACGTCCTCGGTGGTGGCCGGCGTGCGGCGCTGTGCCGGGAGCTGACCAAGACCTGGGAGGAGATCGTCCGGACCGATCTGGCCGGCCTGGTGGAGTGGGCGACCGACGGTCGGGTGATCCGCGGTGAGTTCACTCTGGTGATCGCAGGTGCCGGTGCAGGCGGCGGTGGCGGTGGACGTGGCGCCGGCGGAGCGGCCGGGGTCGCGGGTGCGGGTGCGGTGGAGGAAGGCGCGGGCGGGGGTGCGGTGGGGCCTGCGGCCCTGGCCGCCGCCGTCGCGCGTCTCATCGCCGGTGGCATGGCGCCGAAGGAGGCGCGCAAGGCCGTCGCCGCCGAGAACGGCGTCACACCCCGCCAGGTCTACGACGCGGTCATCGCGACGCGTGACTCCGATGCCGAGGCCGAGGCCGAGGCGGCTGTCGAGAGCTGAGCGGTAACCGGTGGCCAGACGCGCCAGGGCGAAACACCCGGCGGCAGCGGCCCCGCACGGGACACTGGAGCGGTGGGCACCGAGGTCCGTCCCACCAGGCTCGGTCCCATCAGGTACGTCCGAACAAAGGAGCGGTCCCGGAAGAACCGATGGTCCCACCGGTGCGTCGTCCCGCCGGCATCCGGCTGGCGAGCCGGTTTATGATTCGCCAGGCAAGCGTCAGGGGGACGGTTCGCACCCGGAGAGTCTCGGCCAGGCAGGCTGCTCTCGTGGTGCGACCGACGACGCGAGGGGGAGTTTCGCATGGCCGTGGCAACAACCGAGTTCACTGCCCGGGAGACGGAGATTCCGGGGCTGCTCGTCTTCGATATCACGAGCATCGGTGACGAGCGTGGCTGGTTTCAGGAGAAGTTCCATCGGGCCAAACTCGTCGCCGCCGGGCTGCCGGAATCCTTCGAGGTGGTCCAGACCAGCGTCTCGTACAACCGGCAGGCCGGGGTTACCCGAGGCTTTCACGCCGAGCCGTGGGACAAATATATCTCGGTGGTCGCCGGCCAGGTCTTCTGCGCCTTTCTCGACCTGCGGCGGGGCGAGAACTTCGGGCGGGTCGTCACGGTGGAGATCGATAACGGCCGTGCGGTCTTCCTGCCGCGGGGGGTGGCCAACTCGTTCCAGACACTGGTGGACGACACCTACTACCTTTACAGTGTGAACCGCCACTGGAGTGCCGATCAGTACGACGAGTACGTGTTTGTCAACCTGGCGGATCCGGAGGTCGGCGTGCACTGGCCGATCCCGCTGGACAAGGCCGTGATCTCGGAGCGGGACCGCGGGCACGTGCCGCTGGCGGACGCGCGTCCGTTCGAGGCGTCGGCGTGAAGGTGCGGGTAATGCGCGGAGGACCTCGCGCCGATCAGTGGGGATCGGCGCCGAAAGGCGGGCGGCAGCTGGTATGAAGGGAATAATTCTCGCGGGCGGCACCGGATCCCGGCTGTATCCCATCACCCACGCGGTCAGCAAGCAGCTCATGCCGGTGTACGACAAACCCATGATCTACTATCCGCTCTCGACGCTGATGGCCGCGGGGATCCGTGAGATCCTGGTCATAACCACTCCGCAGGACCAGGCTCAGTTCCAGCGGCTGCTCGGCGACGGGTCGAGGATCGGCTGCCAGTTCGAGTACGCGATCCAGGACGAGCCGAGAGGCCTGGCCGAGGCCTTCATTATCGGCGCGGATTTCGTGGGCCGCGACAAGGTCGCCCTCGTTCTCGGCGACAACATCTTCTACGGGGTCGGCCTCGGTGACCAGCTGAAGCGCTACACCGATCCGGACGGCGGCGTGGTCTTCGCCTATCACGTCTCGGATCCAGAGCGTTATGGCGTCGTCGAGTTCGATGGCCGGCGGCGTGCGATCTCCATCGAGGAGAAGCCGGTGGCACCGAAGTCCAGGTACGCCGTCACCGGTCTCTATTTCTATGACAACTCGGTGTTGGAGATCGCCGAGGAGACGAAGCCGAGCGAGCGGGGCGAGCTGGAGATCACCGCGGTCAACCAGGAGTACCTGCGCCGCGGCAAGCTCAACGTGCACCTGCTCGACCGGGGTACCGCCTGGCTCGACACCGGCACGTTCAACTCCCTGATGCAGGCCGCCCAGTTCGTCCAGGTCATCGAGGAACGGCAGGGCCTGAAGATCGGCTGTGTCGAGGAGGTCGCCTGGCGTGAGGGATTCATCACCGACGAGGAGCTGCGGGCGCTGACGGCGCCGCTGGCGAAGAGCGGCTACGGCGTCTATCTGCAGGGCCTGCTGGAGGGCTAGGAGGGGCTGGTCGCCGAGGGCTGGTCGCCCGGGAGCGCCGCCCGCCGCAGGAAGCGGGCCGGATTCCCGACCCAGACCTCGCCATCCGGAACATCCCGCAGGGCGACGGCGCCCATGCCCAGCGTCGACCAGGCCCCGATGGCGACGCCCTCCCGCACCAGCGCCCCGGCCCCGACATAGGCGCCTGATCCCACTCGCGCCGACCCGGCCAGCGAGACCGACGCGCACAGCGTGGCGTAGTCGTCGACGACGTCGTCGTGGGTGAGAACGGTGTTCGGCATGATCACCACGTGTCGGCCCAGCCGCACGGACGCCGTCAGCACGACCCCGGCGAGCAGGACACATCCGGGGCTGATCTCCGAGGATCTCGCCACGGCCGCCGTCGGATGGATGATCGTCGCGTAGCGCTCCTCGGGGACGCCCGCCGCGGCGAGCCGGTGCGCCAGCCGCCGGCGAGCCCACCCGGGCCCGGGGCAGAGCACTATCCGGGCCGACGGCCGTGCCGAGATGGCCTCCAGGCCGCCGAGGACCGGCAGCCCATCGACCTCGGTGCCCCACCGCTGCGGATTGTCGTCGACGAACCCGGCGAGCTCGTAGCCGCCCGCCGCGTGGACGGCCTCGGCGGTCTCCCTGGCCAGCCCGGAGGCCGCGACCAGAATGACTGGTTCCCTGCCGCTGGTCATCTGGCGATCAACCAGTCTGGACGTGTTTGTCGAGATAGCTCTCGATGGCGCGGGCGCGACCGTCGGGTGCCGCGTTCACCTGCTGCTGAAGCTCCAGCAGGTTCGCGGTGGTGACGGTCTGGGTGACCTGGTACAGCAGGCCCTGGAGCTCGAGGTTGGCGACGTCCATGCGCACCAGCGGCAGCAGGTTGTTGGCGGGGAGCAGGTGCCGGTCGTCCTGCAGCAGGACCAGCTTGTTCGCGGCGACCGCGGGATCCGAGCCGTAGACGAGTGCCACCTGCACGGTTCCGTCGAGCAGGGCGCGGATCGTGCCGGGCCCACCGTCGTCAAGCTCCTTCGCCTGCCCGAAGCCGACGCCGTAGGAGTCCCGCAGCGCCGGCAGGCATCCCGCCCAGGCCTGGCAGGCTGCCGGCGCGCCGAGGGTCAGTCCGCTCGCCACGCCCGGTGCGGCCAGGTCCGACAGGGTGCTCAGGTGGGCCTGCTCGGCGGTCGCCGCGGTTACCGCGAACGCCGGCGTACGCCCGCCGGGGGCGGTGGGGTAGGCGATCAGCTTCCGCTGGGTCAGGGCCTGCATCAGGCCGGTGACCTCGGCGACGTTCGAGCCGAGGGCGGGGGTCGTCTGCACCCCGCTGCCGGCCTGTTCGGCGAGGCCGTCGCGCAGCTCGTCGAGATAGGTCGGCGCGAGGTCGACGGTCCCCTCCTCCAGAGCCCACATCAGCTGGTCACGGCTCTCGAAGGTGCGGACGACCGCGTTGTGCCCGTGGTCGTTGAGCTCCCGCGCGTACAGGTCGGCGACCAGCGCGTCGTCGAGCGCGCCGGTCGAGCCGACCACCAGCTGTGGTCGGCTCGAGGCGCCCTCGTTGTCATCGCCCGTTCCGACGCCCGCGAGACGCGCGCCGATCAGGACACCCACGAGCACGACGCAGAGCACGGCGCCGATGGCCGCACCACGCCGAGCTCGTCCTTCCGGCAGTCTCACCGCGCCGGGCCTCCACCAGGGTCTGCCGTCGTGCGCGTGGCGCTGCCGGTTCCGGGAACCTCCGGGCGGACTGCGATGATCGATTTCGTGAGCGGCCCCGTCCGCTCCTCGACGATGTCGGAGTCGGGGAAGTACGCCTTCAGCTCGGTCCGGCCGATCAGCTCGGTCGACATGGTCGCGCTCAGCGCCTCCTGCCTGGTCCGCGACTTCGTGTGCGCGAGCGGCCAGTGCTGCGCGACGGAGGCCCGCGCCGCCACGGGCAGGAACTGGAAGCCCGGGAAGAGCCAGTGCGGCTCGAGCGGGAAGTAGCGGTTCGGTGTCTGCACCCAGTGCATCGGCGCGACCCGCCGGGCCACGTCCGCGAAGGCGAGCCGGTTGGCATGCCCGCCCACGTGCTCGATCACCGAGTTCGAGAAGACCAGGTCGAAGTCCCCGACGAGGGCTTCGGGCGGTGGGTTGCACGCGTCGCCGACGATCACCGTGATGTCGGGTGGCGCGGGCTCGGCGGGCTTGTCGAGGTTGATCACCACGACGTGCGCCGGCCGGCGGTCGAGCCGCAGCCAGAAGTCGACGGTCCCACCGAGATCGATGACCCGCATGTCATCGATGCTCGGGAAGAACTCACGCACTCGCTCCCAGCGGCGGCCGCGGCTGCGCGCGCCGAGCGAGTTCGGCGACTCCACCATGAGTCGGCGGACGTTCCTCGCCATGCTCATGGGCGCAGCGCCTGCCCGGCGGAGCTTCCGGCCGCCTCGACCTCGGAGCCCTTCGACACGCGGGCCGGGGTGGGAACCCGCACGGATGGCGCCGGCACGGCGGACGTCCCGTCGGAGCGGGTGATGCCGTGCAGCCGGTCGTACACGCTGACGTAGGCCCTGGCCTGGGCGGCCCAGTCCAGCACTTCGACTGCCCGGCGGCGGCCGCGTTCGCCCAGCTCGCTGCGCCGGTCCGCGTCGTCGAGGAGCTCACAGACGGCGGTGGCGAACGCGGTGATGTCACCCGGTTCGACGTACACGGCGGAGTCCGCCGCGGAGACCCGGGTCTCCGCGAGGTCAAAGGTCACGACCGGGAGCTGGTGCGCCATGTATTCCATGGTCTTGTTCATCGTGGAAATGTCGTTCAGCTCGTTGTATGGATCAGGGCTGAGACCGACCGCGGCGGTGGACAGATAGTCCCGAATCATGTTCGCGTCAGCCCTGCCGGTGAACGTGACGTAGTCGTCGAGATCGAGCTCGGTGCACAACCTGCGCAGCTCCTCCAGGCAGTCGCCGAAGCCGAGCAGGGCGGCACTCACGTCCTTGCGGCCGAATTTGTGAACGATGACGTCCATCGCCCGCAGAACGATGTCCACGCCGTCCTGGGGGCCCATGATGCCCAGATAACAGACGAGGTGCTCCCGACCGAGGCGGAGCTCGGGCTGCGCCGGCCCGGGCTTCATCCTGGTCGTGTCGGGACCACTGCGCACCACGGTGGTGTTCTCGAGGGTGCGGTGGCCGCGCCGCATCGCGATCGCGCGATAGGACTCGTTTGTGGAGATCACATGGTCCGCGACCCGGTAGGTCGCGCGCTCCAGGCCGAGCAGCGCCTTGAAGATTTTCTTGGACGGCTTCTCGAAGCGGGCCAGGTAGATCTCCGGGCAGAGGTCGTGCTGGTCGTAGACGAACCGGACCCCGAAAAGCCTGGCGATCAGCCCCAGCGGGGCATAGGTGTCCGGCGGGTTGCAGGCCTGCACCACGGAGAACGGGCGGGTGAGGAAGATCCGCGTGAACAGCAGCGCCGTCCGCAGCCAGCAGTAGACGAACTCGTTGATGTAGCTGGCGAAGCCGTTCGCCTGCGCCGGCGGGCGGTACTTGTAGAGCCACACACCGTCGAGGAGTTCGCGGGACGGATCCCCGGGGCCCTTGGGGCAGATGACGGAAACCTGGTACCCGGACCTCACCAGCGCCTGGCATTCCAGCCAGACCCTGCGGTCCAGCGGAACCGGAAGATTCTGGACGATTATCAGGACATGTTTACGTGCTAACGTTCCCAAAGCCACTGCTCCCCCCAACGCGGCGGCACCGTGGAACTCGGCTGCTGAACATTCGTGTGTCTAAGGTTCGGGTGGTGTGTTGAACTGCAACCGTGTAGATGCCTCTACATGAACTGACCGACTGCGACAAGTCACCGGTTATCGCAGGCAGTAGTAGTTGTCTGGTAGCTAGTATGGTCCAGCAGCTACCTGGTCTACTGACCTACCTGGTCTAGTCGGTACATGATGCCGAGCCGTACGTGAGCCTAGCTGGTACGTGATCTGGGCTGGTACGTGATCTGGCCAGCCTGCCGGATCACCCACTTCAGGGCATCCGGCGGATGACGATAGCGGACGGCCCCCTTGGGGGCAAGGGCGGCCATACCCGTACTATGACCCGGGCGCTGCTCGCTGCTCGCGACTGGCAGCGTTCGGCTATGGGGGGATGGCCATGGATGTTTGCGAGGTAAGTCCGTCCGCCGAGGGTGGAGCGGCCGCGTCCGACCTGCCGCTCGTCTCGGTGGTCATCGTTACCTTCAACAGCGCGCCGGTCCTGGCTGAATGCCTGGCGGCCCTGCCGGCGGCGTGCGGTCGGGTCCCGGTCGAGACCCTCGTCGTCGACAACGCATCCAGCGACGCGACGCTTGAGGTTGCCCGGGCCGCCGGCGATGGCATCAGGATCGTCTCCACCGGGGGGAACGTCGGCTATGCGGCGGCGATCAACCGGGGGATCCGGGCGGCCTCCTCGCCGGCCTCCGCGGTGCTCGTCCTGAATCCCGACATCAGGCTCCGTCCAGGGGCCGTTCCCGCGATGCTGGAGCTGCTGGAGCGACCCGGTACGGGCGTCGTCGCGCCCAGGCTGCTCGGGGCCGACGGCACGCTCGCGTTCTCCTTGCGCAGGGAGCCCTCCGTCGGCCGGGCCTGGGGCGAGGCGTTGTTCGGTGGCCGGGCCGGCCGGTGGCCGGCGCTGGGTGAGGTGGTTGTCGCGCCGGGTGCCTATGAGGCGCCGAGCGAGGCGGACTGGGCCACCGGTGCCGCGCTGCTGGTCTCGCGGCAATGCCTGGAAGCCGTAGGGGACTGGGACGAGGCGTACTTCCTTTACTCCGAGGAGACCGATTTCCTGCTGCGGGTCCGGGAGGCCGGTTTCCGGCTGCGTCTCGCGCCGGCCGCGGTGGGCGTGCATCTCGGCGGGGAGTCGGGCACCTCGCCCGCGCTGTGGACATTGCTCACAGCCAACCGGCTGCGGCTGTTCAGGTCCCGGCACGGCCTCGCGGCGAGTGCCGCGTTCACCGCGGGGGTTCTCACGGGCGAGCTTCTTCGGGCCGCGTCCGGCCGGGCCATCAGCAAGGCGGCGGTGAAAGGGCTGCTGACGGCGAGCCAGCCGCGGCTGGTGGAACGCGCGGGCGGCAGGCAGCCGGGGGCGGTGGCCACCGGCAGCCGCGGCGGTCGTGGTGGTCGTGGTGGCAGTGGCGGTGATGGCGGCGGGCGAGCTGGTGCCCGAGGGCCGCGGCTCGCGAACCGGATCCCGGCCGTGATTCCGCTCCCGGTCCGTTCCGCCGGCTCTCCCGGGGGCGCCGGCACGCGGACCCGGGCCGTGCCGGCGGGGCACGCGCTGCCCGCTGACGTCGCCGGCGCTCCGCCGATCGTGTGCTTCTCCGGCCAGGACTGGTGGTATCACAACCGGGCCCACTCGGATTTCCAGCTCATGACCCGGATAGCCGCACAGCGGCCGGTGCTCTTCGTCAACAGCCTGGCTGTGCGCATGCCGTTGCCGGGTCGTAGCACCCAGCCGCTGCGGCGGATAGCGCGGAAGGCGAAGAGCATTTCGCGCGGGGTCAGAACACCGCGTGCGGACCTTCCGGACCTCCATGTCCTCTCGCCGGTTCTCCTGCCCCTGTACGGCAGCCGCGCGGGGCGGGTGGTGAACGCCTGGCTGGTGCGTTTTCAGGTGGCCCGGGTGGCGAAGCGCCTGGGGCTGCGTGCGCCCGCCTATTTCGTGACGATGCCCACGGCGTGGGACACTGTTCGCCCGCTCGCGCGGTCGGGCCTCCTTTACAACCGGTCCGACAAGCACTCCGAATTCACCGAGAGCAACGGTGCGGTGGTGGCCGCGCTGGAGGACGAGCTGCTGCGGCACAGCGATCGGGTTCTCTACGTCAGTCACGAGCTCATGAGCCGGGACGGCGCGGCGGTGGCGGACCGGGCGCACTTTCTCGGGCACGGCGTCGACCTGGCCCACTTCAACGCGGCAACGGCCGGTCCAGCCCCGGCCGACATCGCCCGCATCCCGGGGCCGCGGATCGGTTTCTTCGGTGGGCTCGACGACTACACGGTCGATTTCGACCTGCTCGAACAGGTCGCGGCCCAGATCCCGACCGCGAGCCTGGTCCTCATCGGTGACGCGACCTGTTCGATGCGCCGGTTCGAGGCCTACTCGAACGTGCACTGGCTCGGATTCCGCCCCTACGAGCAGATCCCAGCCTACGGTGCCGCGTTCGACGTGGCGATCATGCCGTGGCTGCGCAACGAGTGGATCCGGTTCTGCAACCCCATCAAGCTGAAGGAATATCTGGCTCTGGGGCTGCCCGTCGTGACCACGGACTACCCGCAGATCGCCAGTGACCGCGATGTGGTGCGGGTGGCGGGGAGTCCGGAGGAATTCGTCCAGCTCATCCGGGACTCCATCGCCGACGGCGGGCCCGGCGACCCGGCCGGCCGGCGCCGCCATGTCGAGCGCGACTCCTGGGACGCCCGCGCCGAGGAACTGCTCGAGCTCATCGACAGGATTGCCAGCGAGACCTCGGCGCCCGGCCCGGCCGGCCGGCCGGGCCGGCGGGCGATCGCCGGCGGTAACCCGCACCGGGCCGGCTGATGTGCGGCATCGCGGGTATCGCCCGTTTCGACGGCCAGCCGGTTGATCCGGCGATGTTGTCGACGATGACCGGGTTACTGGCCCATCGTGGACCCGACGCCGAGGGCTTCTGGGCGCAGGGGCCGGTGGGATTCGGGCACCGCCGCCTGTCGATCATCGATCTCGGCGGCAGCGCGCAGCCGATGGCCTCGGCCGGCGGCCGGCACCACATCTGCTTCAACGGCGAGATCTTCAACTACCGGCAGCTGCGCGAGCAGATGTCCTATCCGTTCCAGACCGGTGGCGACACCGAGGTCGCGCTCGCCGTGTTCGCGGAGAAGGGCATCGACGGGCTGAGCCGCCTCGTCGGCCAGTTCGCGTTCGCCGTCCATGACGCGGACAGCGGTGGCCTGACCCTCGTCCGGGACCGGGTGGGCGTGCTGCCGCTCTACTACTACCTGGACGGCTCGCAGCTGGTGTTCGCCTCGGAGATCAAGGCGATCCTGCCTGCGCTGCCGAAGCCGCCAGCCGTGGACCACGCCTCGGTCGCCGACTACCTGGCGGGCCGGTCCGTCCCGGCGCCGGCGACCCTGTTCGAGGGGGTCCGCAAGCTGCTGCCCGGCCACGCGCTCAGCGTGGCCCGGGATGGCCGTTCCACGATCAGGCGTTACTGGTCGCCGCCGCTGGCCACGGAGGAACTGCCCGTGGACCCCCGGCAGGCGGTCGACCTGGTCGACGCCGCCCTGCGGCGGGCCGTGGAACGGGCGACTGTCGCGGACACCCCGGTGGGTGCCTACCTGTCCGGCGGTGTCGACTCCAGCCTGGTGACGGCGCTGATGAGCCAGCGGACCGACGAGCCGGTCCACACCTTCTCCGTGGGCTTCGGGCCCGGCCAGCACGACGAGCGGCCGATGGCCCGCCTGGTCAGCGACCAGTTCGCCACCCGCCATCACGAGATCGTGGTGAAGCCGAGTGACTTCGCCGACCTGTGGTCGACCCTGACCTGGCACCGGGACGCCCCGGTGTCGGAGCCGGCGGACATCGCCGTCCACCGGCTCGCCCAGCTCGCCAGGGAGCACGTGCGGGTGGTGCTGTCCGGCGAGGGCGCGGACGAGCTGTTCGGCGGCTATCCGAAGTACCGGCTGGCCACGCTGACCTCCCGGATCGGGATCGTTCCCGCCGGCCTGCGCGGGCCGCTGTTCGACGGGGTCCAGCGATCCCTTCCGGCGGGCGCCAACCGGCTGCGCATCGCGCTGCGGGCGTTGGGGGAGAGGGACGAGCGGGCCCGTCGCGACGGCTGGTTCGCGCCGTTCACCGAACGGGAGCGCAACCGGCTGCTCGGCATCGCCCGTGGGGAGCCGGGCCGGCTGTTACCGGCGACCCGCAACGATCCGCTGCGGGGCATGCTCGAGGCGGACCTGCTCGGCTGGCTGCCCGACAACCTGCTCGAGCGCGGTGACCGGATGACGATGGCCGCCTCGGTCGAGATGCGGCCGCCGCTGTTGGACCACGAACTCGTGGAGCTCGCGTTCCGGCTCCCCTCGTCGGTGAAGGTGCGGGACGGCCGCGGCAAGTGGGTGCTCAAGGAGGTGGCGCGCCGCTACCTGCCGACGCTGATCGTGGACCGGCCCAAGGTCGGCTTCCGGGTGCCGTTGGCCGACTGGTTCCGCGGCGATCTCTCCGACCTCGCCGCGGACATGCTGACCAGCAACGGGTCCTTCGTCGGCGGCCTTCTCGGCACGGCACCCGTGCGGCAGTTGCTCGCCACGCATCAACAGGGTCGGCGCAACGAAGAGATCAGGATCTGGACCTTGCTGTGTCTCGAGGTCTGGCATGAGGTCTTCTTCCGCCGACCGGATCGGATCGGATCGGATCGGACTGGATCGGCAGCGCCGGGGGCGGGGCATGAGTGAGCCACAGACGGGCACCGGACGGGTGTCGGCGAGTGTGGTGGTACCAGCCCACAACGAGGAGCGGGTGATCGGCCGGCTCCTGTCGAGGATCGTCAGCGCCGGCCCGGACGACACGGGCGCGGTTTTCGACGTGGTGGTGGTCTGCAACGGGTGCAGGGACCGCACCGCCGAGGTCGCCTCCTCGTTCGGGCCGGGCGTACGTGTGCTGTCCACCGACGTTCCGTCGAAGATCAATGCCCTGCGGATGGGGAACGCCGCCACGGACGTCTTCCCGCGGATCTACGTGGACGCGGATGTGGAGATCGACCGGGCCGGGCTGCTGGCGCTGGCCGAGGCCGTCGACGGCGGTGGCTACCTCGCGGCGGGGCCGGAACGGGTTCTGGACCTCGCTGGCTCGCCCTGGCTGGTGCGTGCCTACTACTCGGTGTGGTCGCAGCTGCCGGTGGTGTCGAACGGGCTGATCGGCCGCGGGGTGGTCGCGGTGAGCGAACGCGGCCACCAGCGCATCGCCGCGCTGCCCGACGTCGTCAACGACGATCTCTACCTGCACCGTGCTTTCGGGCCGTCCGAACGCACGGTCGTGCGCTCGGCACGGTCGATGGTCCATCCTCCGCGTAAGGTCGCCGACCTGCTACGCCGCCGTGCCCGGGCTTCCATGGGCAACGCGGAGCAGTCCGGTTCGCGGGCTCGGGAGGAGAGCACCGCCAGCGCCCGGGCGGTCGCCGGGATCCTCCGGCGGGAGCCGGCCCAGGCACCGGCGGTCGCCGCCTTCGTCGCCATCACGCTGGGCGGGCGTCTGTGGGGCCAGGCGCGGGCCCGCCGCGGCGGCACCCCTGTCTGGCTGCGGGACAACAGCAGCCGGGCATGATCACAGGTGATGGCAGCGGGGGGACGGTAGTGGCGCGATGACGACCCATCGGGAAGGCTTCGAGTCACCCGCCGCAGTGCCCGATCCCGGGGCCGGCCCCGCTTCCGTCGATCAGGCCACGGTGTGGGTGCCCAGACGAGCCCTCCCGGGCTCGGAGGCCGCCGAACGGACGATGACGATTCCGAGGTTCGCCCGCGCCACCGGCGCGGGTGCGGATGCGGATCAGGCCCGTCCGGCCGCTGGAAAGGCACCCGAGAAGGTACATGGAGCCACCGCGTGGCTGGACGGAGTGCGCGGACTGGCGGCGATGTTCGTGGTTCTCCATCACTGCTGGCTGATTGTCTTTCCGGGATTCCCGCGAAACAACGGCCCGTGGTATGTCGGATGGCTGCTCTACGGCCACCTGGCAGTGGTGGTCTTCATCGTGCTTTCGGGCTACTCGCTCGCCCTCGCGCCAGCGGCGAACGGCCACCGGCTCAAGGGTGGCTGGCGCACCTTCGCCCGGCGCCGGGCCTGGCGGATCCTGCCGCCCTACTGGACCGCGCTGGCGATCTCCGTGCCGGTCGCGATCTGGGTCACCCACAGCGTCAGCGGCACCGGCGCCGGAATCCGCGCGTTCTTCGTGCACTTCTCGATGCTGCAGATCGTGGTGGACACCGAGCGGCCGAACGGCACGTTCTGGTCGATCGCGGTCGAGGTCTGGATCTATTTCCTGTTTCCGCTGCTGTTGCTGCTCCGCCGGCGGCTGGGCCCGGTGGCCATGGCGGTCGTCACCGTCCTCGTCGTGTGTGGCCTGAAGGTCGCCCTTTCGCACACCCCGATGCTCGCCACGAAGTACGGGCAGCTCAGCCCGCAGATGCTGGCCTGCTTCGCGCTCGGCGTGCTCGCGGCCGACTCCTCGCGGGCACCGCGGATCGCGGGACGCCGGGTTCCTCTGCTCGGGCTCGCCGGCCTGCTGATCGCCGCCTGCGTGGCGGGCTTCGCGGTCATCGGCTCCGAGGACATCGTGAACAACTACTTCTGGGTCGACGTCCTCGTGGGCGTCGTCACGGCTGTGGCTTTCCGTGGCCTTGCCGCCGCGCCGACATCCCGGCTGCGTGGGGTGCTGGCGGCCCGCCTGCTCACCACCCTCGGCATGTTCGCCTTCTCCATCTACCTGATCCACGTGCTGATCCTGGAAACCCTCTGGTTCCACCTGGTGCAGGACCTGGCCTCAGGAATGGCGGCGCTGGCCATCATCATGGCCCTGACGATTCCGACGGTCCTGGTCGTGTCCTATGGGTTCTTCAAGCTGTTCGAGGCGCCGTTCCTGCGCGCCCGCTCCTGGGCTGATGTTCGTGCGCTGCGCGGCCGGGCCGGCGGCGGGCAGCCCGTTCCGCCCCGGGTCGCCTGAACTGTCTGCCGGCCGGGGGGCGTACTGTCTGCCGGCTGGGGGCCGTCGTTCGTCCGGTCAGCTCGTCGTTCGTCCAGCCAGGTCAGCTTGTGGCCTGTCAGGTCAGCTCGTGGCGCGCGGCGGCAGATCACGGACCCGGCGGGCCGGAATGCCGGCGTAGAGCCCGTCAGCCTCGCAGTCCGCGGTCACGACGGCGCCCGCGGCGATGACGCACCCGTCTCCCACCGTGACGCCTGGCATGATCGTCACACGGGCGCCGAGCCAGCAGCCGTCGCCGATCACGATCGGGCGCCCGGCCAGCGCCCCCGCGCGTGACCGTCCGGTACCGGGTTCGTGGGTGCTGGTGCACAGGAGCACCTGCATGCCGAGATGGCAGTCGGCACCGACCGTGATGTCCGCGAACGAGTCGAAGAAACAGCCGCGGTTGACGTACGTCCGGGGCCCGATCGAGACGTTCCGGCCGCCGAACCAGCAGCCGGGGGAGATCGCGGCTCCGGTCACCCGCATGCCGGTGCGGTGCAGCAGCTGCGCGCGCAGCGGGCGCGGGGTCACCGGGGCGGCGAGCGCGCCGTTCAGGACGAYGTCGCGGACCATGTCCCTGGCCATCTGGCGGGCTCGGGCGGCCGGTCCCGGTGCGGTCATCGGGCGTTGTTCCTCTCGCGGTGGGCCGGCTGCCGGGTAAGGCGCCAGGCGGCGCCGCAGCAACCGAGCAGAAGAAAGGTCAGGCTGGCGATCAGTGAGAAGCTCAGTGCGTCGAAGGTGGCGTAGCTGAGCATCACCGCGAACACGCTGGCGGCCAGCGCCCGGATGAGGTCCTTCGTCCGCTGGTCGGGGGCGCGTCGCAGGGCGATCACCGCGCAGGTCAGCGGGATTGCGAACAGCAGTATGAGTACGACCATGCCGACCGCGCCGATCTCCACCAGGCTGCCCAGGTACTGGTTGTCCAGGGTGCGGTAGATGTTCGGCAGGAACGTGCGGAATCCTCGGCCGAACAGCGGGGACTGGTCGAAGTAGTGGCCGACCGTCGCGTAGTCACTGGTCCGGCCCGAGGTGCTCGGATCCTCGGAGATGCCGGCGAACATGCTTCGCACGGTGCCGAGCAGGCCGGGCACGGCCAGTCGCATGATCACCAGGAAGACCGGCGTGATGATCAGCGCCCGCACGCGGATCCGGGACGGCCAGCCGGTGAACAGGACGATGAAGGTGACCGTGGCGGCGAGCAGGCCGCCGCGGGACAGGGTCATCGGCAGCGCGACCAGGAGCATGACCACGCCCACCCAGCGGAGCCGACCACGCAGGCGGGTGGCAGCGGGCTGCAGGGCGAAGTGGAGGGCGAACGGCAGGATCGCGGCGAACACGACGCCGGCCTCGATCGGATGGCTCGCGGTCGCCTTGATCCGGACGAAGTCCGACCGGGTGCTCAGCTCGTCGAACGCCGCGATCGGCTGCAGGCCGGGCGGCTTGACCGCGGCGAGCGGATTGAACCCGGTGTAGAACTGCACCAGCCCCAGCAGGCCGAGCAGCCCGCCGCCGATGGCCAGGCGCCGCAGCAGGGTCTCCATCCGATCGAGGCTGCTCACCCCGTCGCAGGCGATCAGCATGATCCCCAGCCAGCACAGGGTCGCGATGAGGCCCCGGTCGGCCGCGCGGATCTCGACCGCGGACGTGACCCGGCCATTGGACGCGGTGTAACTGAGCAGGACCACGACCATGAACATCAACGCGGCGACGCGCACCGGGTTCGCCGCCTGGTCCAGGCCCAGAGCCGGATGCAGCCGCCCGCCGAGCCAGCACAGCAGGCCGGCGAGACCGATCAGG
This sequence comes from Frankia sp. CcI49, assembly GCF_001983215.1. Taxonomy (NCBI): domain Bacteria; kingdom Bacillati; phylum Actinomycetota; class Actinomycetes; order Frankiales; family Frankiaceae; genus Frankia; species Frankia sp. CcI49. The sequence goes on along the minus strand of NZ_MOWP01000027.1, from coordinate 179,578 downwards.
TTGGCCGGTGTCGCGGCCGAACCGAGCGAACCGATCACCAGCTGCGCGGACAGGCCCAGCAGCAGGAACAGGAAGAGCGTGAGCAGGCTGACCGTGTCCAGGTGCGAGGTCGACCGGAGCCAGGCCGGGGCCGACGCCGCTGCCGACGCCGACGTCGGGGGCGCGGCCAAAGGGGTGGACGGGGCCGGAGCCAGGGCCGCGCCGGGGCCGCTGGCGCGAGATGTGGTGGCCGGGGGGCTGGTAGCGGACCGCGACGTTCCGCTGATCATGACTTTCGGTCGCTGCCAAGCGGTCGGCGGTCGTAGCCCGACTGCGGGTCGTCGTCCAGTGACATGGGACGCCGCAGCGGAATGCGGTAGGTGCGTTCGGTGTCGTGGTCCGAGCGACCCTGCGGTGCCCCGTCGAAGGTGCTCGGCTCGTCGTATCGCTGGCGCTCGCGGTGCTCCTGCGGCCCCGCGGCCGGGCGCCGGGGGCGCCCGATCTCCCCGTAGCCGTCACTGTCGGTCGGCGCGGACGGCCCGGTGGGTGACATCGGGGCATCGGCGTCACCGGCAGGCCGCGGCGAGCGGAACCGGTCGAACAGCAGGACGCCCAGGAAGGTGAGCAGGCAGCAGACCGCGAAAGCCATCGCCGCCTGCGTGTAGCGGGCCTTCTTGGCGACCGTGACCACCGGCTCCTCGGTGATCTTGTTCAGGACGAACCACGACGACCGGGGCGCGCCGCCCTTCTCCTGCTCCTGGTCCAGCACCTCGCCGAGCTTGGTGACGACATAGTTGACGGTGGTCACGACCGCGGCCCGGTCGGGTCCCTCGGCCTGCACGTTGAGTACCGGGCCGGCGGCGTCGGTGGGAATACCGATCATGTACCCCGCTGTGGCCCCGTGCTTCACGGCTTCGTCAACGGCTTCGGCGGTGCTGGTCAGGCGGCTGATCACCTCCGCCGTAATGCGCAACGACTGCCCGAATCCCAGATACGGATTGTCAACCTTGCCGGTCTCCGCGGAGACGGCCGACGGCAGAAGGAAGACCTGGGACGATCCCTGATAGCTGACGGGGGTCATCACGAAGGCGCCGATCGCGGCGACCACGGTCAGAGCAACTCCAGCGGCGGTGAGTCGCCACCGCCGGAGCAGAATCGTGAGCGGTCCGTTCAGTTGCATTACGTGTTCCCCCCGGTGCCGATCCGGAAGACCTGACTTCCTGAACGCGGCGGAAGCTGTGGACGGGTAGGCGCCGTCACCGACGGCCTCGAGTGCAACCTTTGCCGTTCCCATGGTCGCAGCAACGGCAAAGATGTGGTTTGAGCTGGGGCTTGCCGCGGGGGAGCGCTCATCGCGGCCGCGCTCGCCGGAGGCTGGTGCCCACGGCCGCGGTGACGAGAACGGCGACGAGGAGAACTCCCAGGGCTGCCCGCGGGCGACTGCCGCCGGCATAGGACGCCGGGCCTGCCGGGCCACTGGAATCCTTGCCGGCTCGCGGCAGCGGCACCAGAACGATGCGCTTGGCGTCGGGAATTCCGTCCTGCCAGATCTCGAGCCGCTTCGACAGCTGGCTGACGACCGCGTTGACCGTGTCACGGGCCACCGCGCCGTCGCTGTCCGCGGAGACAATGTTGATGATCGTGCTGCGGCCGACGATGTCCGCGAACGGCTCGGTGCTGTTGCGGGAGAAGGCAAGCTGAAAGTCGGTGACCTGCTCGGGGCCGAGCGCCCCGGGCCGGGAGAGCTCCGAACGGGCGTAATAGATCAGCAGCTCGCCCGCGAACTGGGCGTTCAGCGCGTCGTCGCGGCCCTTGTCCACACGGAGCACGACGGCCACGCTCGCCGACTGGGGTGCCGGACGCATGAATAACGTGACGGCACCCAGCACCGCCCCCACCGCCAGCACGGCGGCCAGCGCAACCCGGGCCCGCCCCATTCCGTCCCCCCAAGGCGCCCTCGCCGGTCCGGCGGCGTCAGGCGGAAGTATCCGTTCCCGTGAGCTTCGCATGGCAGAGTGGATCTCGCCCCYTGCTGCGGAGATCCAGTCCGTGAAGGTGACGGGCCGGCGTCATCTGTTCGGCTACCACCATAGGGCAGGTACTCGGGAGGGCGCACAGCCGGTGCTCCCTGACGGGATACCGGTCGGTTACCATCGGCCACGCATTCATTGGCGTGGATGCGCAATCGGAGGGGGGACCGATGAGCCGCGCTGTGCGTGCGCCCGACCTGGCAGGGGCTGCTCAGTGGCGTCAATGCGTCACCGTGTGTGCGACCAACCGCTGGGATGGCGTCAAACTACACGACCGCTCACTCGCGGAGCAGTTGGCCCGCCACGTACCTGTTCTGTATGTGGACCCGCCGATCTCACCGGCGACGCCGAGGCGCCGGGCGGACATCGCCGCGCCTGCCGCGCCCAGGGTACGCATGGTGGCGGACAACCTGGCACAGCTGGCGCCGGTGGTGCTGCCCGGGCTGCGCCGGCGCGGCGTCGCCACGGCGAACTCGGAGATCGTCCGCCGCCAGATCAGACGCGCCGTTCGTGACCTCGGTGTACCCGTCGCGGCGCTGGTGGAGGCGGACGTGCTGCTCCCGGCCTTCGGGGCAGCCCGGGAACGGCTGCGCGTCTACTGGGCACAGGACGACTACGCCGGCGGTGCGGCGCTGCTCGGGCTCGACCCGGTGCGGGTGCAGGTCGCCGAGGTGCGGGTGGCGGCGAAGGCGGATGTGGTTATTACCGCGAGTCCCGTCGTTCATGACAAACTGACCGCATTGGGTGCGAGCCCGATCCTCATTCCGTATGGTTGCGATCCCGAGGCGTTCGCCGGCGTGGAGACCGCGGCGGATCCGGAAGACGTGGACCTTCCCGGCCCGGTTGCCGGTCTGGTCGGGCATATCAATGCGCGAATAGATCTCGGTCTGCTGGAAGCGGTTGCCGAGGCCGGTCATTCGCTGCTTCTGGTCGGCCCGATCGATCCAACGTTCGAGCCGGATCGGATGCGGGCGCTGCTCGGCCGCAAGAACGTCGTATCGGTGGGGCGGAAGCCCGCCGAGTCGCTCCCGAGCTATCTGAAGGCCATCGACGTCGGCCTCGTGCCCTATGCCGACACCGCCTTCAACCGTGGTAGTTTTCCACTGAAGACCCTCGAGTACCTCGCAGCGGGGCGGGCGGCTGTGTCGACGGATCTGCCGGCTACCCGTTGGTTGGATTCATCGTTGATAGTCACTGCTACCACTCCGCCAGAGTTCGAGGCAGCTGTAGCCGCCGAGCTGCAACGCGAGCGGTCCGGCCAGGCGGCCGCCGCTCGTCGCGCGTTCGCGGAAAGCCACAGTTGGGCTCGTCGGGCCGCTGATTTCGCCGCAGCGATCCGGGTCACACGACCTGACGGTTCCGTGTCCATCTCCGGGGGGGACCGACCGGGAGGCACGCAATGACCGCGAGTAATACGTGGAGCGAATTTCACGTTTCAGCAGAGATGGCCGACCGGGCGGAGGCCGGTCCGGTCACCGGCACACCGGTGCCGGACGGCACCGCGACCGGCGCTGACCTGGCCGGATTCAATCCGGCTGGTCATGATCTGACGGGCGCCGGTGTGGCGGGTTTCGGTACGGCTGGTCATGACCTGACGGGCGCCGGTGTGGCGGGTTTCGGTACGGCTGGTCATGACCTGACGGGCGCCGGTGTGGCGGGTTTCGGTACGGCTGGTCATGACCTGGCAGGCGCCGATCTGGCGGGCGCTGAGATGGCCGCTTTCGGTACGGCTGGTCATGAGCTGGCAGGTGCTGATCTGACGGGTTTCGATCCGACGGGTTTCGGTACGGCCGGTCACGAGCTTGCGGATCATGATCTGGCGGGCGCTGGCTTGGTCGGTTTCGATCAGGATGGCTATGAGCTGGCCGACTATGCGGCGGCCGGTTTCGATCCGGATGGCTATGACCTGGCGGACCATGACCTGGCGGAGCATGACCTCGCGGGCGCTGACCTGGCTGGTCCCGATCCTGCCGACTTCGATCCTGCCGACCTTGAAGTCGCAGCCCTCGCATCGACCGCCTCCGGCCGGCAGGGCGGCGCGCGGCCACCAGGCAGAGGCGGGCGCCGACGAAGGCAGCGGGGTGCCGCTGCGCCGCGCCCGGCCCGCAGGCCGAGCCGCCGCCTGTCGATCATGCTGGTCGTGGCCCTGGCGGGCGGTCTCGTCGGCCTGGTGGTAGGGCTGCGGACGGCGTCGGACAACCTGACCGTGGCGGAGGCCGGCCGGTCGGGCAGGGGGTCGTCCGGGCCGGTCAGCCTGTGGAACGGGCGTGGGGCGCTGACGGTCGAGACCAGCCCCGACACCCGCCAGGTGGTGCTCGGGCTGCGGTTCCGCCCAGAGGTGTCCGGGCGGATCTCCGCGCTGCGGGTCTACCGCCCGACCGCGGGCGGCGGCCCGAACACGGGTGCGCTCTGGTCCGGTGACGGGCGGCAGCTCAGCACGCTGACGATTCCCAACAGCGACCAGGCCGGCTGGCGCCGCGGGGCGTTCGAGCGTCCGGTCGCCGTTCAGGCCGGGCAGACCTACGTCGCCGCCTACCAGGTCGACTCCGGCGGCTATGTCGATCAGGTCGACTACTTCGGCGCCGGAAAGGTCCGCAAGGTCGGGCCGCTCATCGCGCTCGCCGGGGTGTACACCTACCGCGCCGCGGCCTTCCCCGACGAGACCTGGCGCGACAGCAACTACTACGTGGACGTCGAGTTCCAGCCGGTTACCTCGGGGGCGGGAGCCCCGGTCACCGTGCCGCCCTCGCCGGGCCCGAACGCGACCGCGCCCGCGTCACCGGCCGGGTCCGCCGGCCCGTCCGCCAGCGCCACGCCGGGGGCGACCACCACCGCGTCGGCGACACCCACCGGTCAGGCGCCCGCGCCGGCGGGCGGTGGTGCGACGGTCCCGCAGGCCACGCCGCAGACCTCCGGTGTCTCCGCGCCGCCCAGCGCCTGGCCTGGCCCGGACAGCACCGGGGTCAAGCCGGGGGTGGCGCTGACCCCGTCCGGATCCATCACGGTCACCAAGGACAACACCGTGATCAGTGGGCTGGACATCACCGGCACCATCACCGTGCGGGCCAAGAACGTGACCATTCGGAATGTCCGGGTGCACGGCTGTGGTGACCGCGGCGCGATCGACGCCGGCTACGTGGAGGACAGGGTCGGCCCGACCCTGGTCGAGGACGTCGAGGTCAGCGGCGACGGGCTGGCCTGTGACCGGACCGGCGTCGGCAACTCGAACATGACCATCCGGCGCGCGGACATCCACGGTTTCCGGGCGGGTATCTATTCGGACGGAAACACGGTCGTCGAGAACAGCTGGGTGCACGACCTGTACTCCAACCACTCGTCCCACATGGACGGGTTCCTCTCGAACGGCGGTTCGAACCTCACGCTCGTCGGCAACAACATCGAGTGCGCGGTTCCGGACGGCAATGACATGTGCTCGGGTTCGGTCGGCCTGTTCGGAGACTTCGCGCCCATTCAGAACGTGCTGATCCGGTACAACCTCTTCAACACCCAGGGGGCCTACTGCGTGTACGGGGGCTCCGGGGCGCAGAAGGCGTTCCCGCTCGCCAGCAACGTCCGCATCCTCGACAACACGTTCGGTCGGCGGTACCACCCGACCTGTGGAACCTACGGAACGATCGCGGGCTTCGAGTCCGTCAACGGGAACCAGGCCTCGGGCAACGTCTGGGTTGACACGGGAGCGACGGTCACTCCCTGAGTACTGCGCCGTCACCGACTGATGCGGTGGCGGCGGGCTGGCTGGTATCGCGAGGTGGGTGGCGCTCGAGCCACCCACCTCGCTGCGTTTCCGGCCAATATCGGCAACAATCGACAACAGATGAACTGCGTTCGAGCGATGGTATGTGGCGGTTTGCTCGCCGACGGTTGGTGCGCTACCGTGTCGGATCGCCGCAGCGGCACCCAAAAGGGGGGGTGTGTCGCGTGGCCTCGGGGGGGTCCGAATGAGTGTCAGCCAGCTGTCGCGGCAGATGTCCGCGCGTGGTGGTCGGCTGTGCGCGTTCCGCCGCCGTGTCGCACCTACATGACTTCCCCTGAACCGTCCACGATCTGAGATCGACGTGCGCGTGCCGGGGGATGACGGCTTCGACGACCCCTCCCACCCGCATCCGACAAGGCTCCAACCCGAATCTGTCGCCTAGGCCGGACCTGACCCGGCGGCCGGGGCAAGGGCGCGGTACCCGTCCCGGAAAAGTGGGAGATCGTCATGCAGTCTCGTCGGCGCGTTGCCAGTTCGTGGCGCCGTGGATCGACCGGTCCGTCGCCGCGCCGTCGGCCGGGTGTGATGGCCCTGGCGGCGGCGGTGCGGCTGGCGCCGCGTCGGGTGGCGGTTCTCGCCCTGCTGGTGGCGGCCTCGCTGGTCGGCTTCACCGTGATGCCGGGCACCCAGACGCTCCCGGCTGCCGAGGCCACCACCACGGGTCCCTGCGACGCCCCCGTGAACCCGATTGTCTGTGAGAACAGCCTGCCCGGCACGGCGCCGTCCGAGTGGAAGCTTTCCGGGGCCGGTGACCCGACAATTCAGGGCTTCGGGACGCAGATCAGCGTCAACAAGGGCGAGACGATTCACTTCAAGGTGAAGACCGACGCCTCCGCGTACCGCATCGACATCTACCGGATGGGTTATTACCAGGGCAACGGTGCGCGCAAGCTCGACACGATCACGCCGAGCGCCGCCCTGCCGCAGGCTCAACCGGCCTGCTACACCGACAACACCACCCATCTGGTGGACTGCGGCAACTGGGCCGAGTCGGCGTCCTGGGCGGTGCCCTCCACCGCTGTCTCCGGCATCTACTTCGCGATCCTCCACCGGGAGGACACCGGCGGCGAGGGCCAGATCACCTGGGTCGTMCGGGACGACTCCAGCCACAGCGACGTCCTGGTGCAGGCCTCGGACACGACCTGGCAGGCGTACAACTGCTACGGCGGGTACAGCCTCTACGAGCTCGGCGACGACTGCCACCAGGCGAAGAAGGTCAGCTACAACCGGCCGTTCGCCACGCCGCAGAACAAGTTCCAGGACTGGGTGCTCAGCGCGGAATACCCGATGATCCGGTTCCTGGAGGCGAACGGGTACGACCTGAGCTACACGAGTGGCATCGACGCCGACAAGTCCGGTGCGCTGCTGCAGAACCACAGGACGTTCATCTCCTCCGGGCACGACGAGTACTGGTCGGGCGCACAGCGGGACAACGTCGAGGCGGCTCGCGACGCGGGAGTGAACCTCGCCTTCTTCTCCGGTAACGAGGTCTACTGGAAGGTCCGCTGGGAACAGAGCATCGACGGTTCGGGCCAGGCGTACCGGACGATGGTCTGCTACAAGGAATCCCGGGACAACGCGAAGATCGACCCGTCCAGCGAGTGGACCGGCACCTGGCGTGACACCCGCTTCTCCGCGACGTCGGACGGCGGGAAGCCCGAGAACGCGCTGACCGGCACGTACTGGGTCGTCCAGAGCGACTACCACGACATCCAGGTGCCGGCGGACGACGGCAAGATGCGGTTCTGGCGCAACACCGGTGTCGACGAGCTCGGCGACGGCCAGGTGGCCACTCTCGCGCCGAGCACCCTCGCCTACGAGTGGGACACCGACATCGACAACGGGTTCCGGCCCGCCGGCCTGTTCCAGGTCGCCCACTCGGACGTGGCGAACGCGACGTCGGTGGTGAAGGACGCCTACGGCAACGTCGTCTCGCCGGGGTCGGCGTCGCACGCGATGACGATGTACCGCGCCGCGAGCGGCGCGCTGGTCTTCGGCGCCGGCACCATCCAGTGGTCCTGGGGCCTGGACCAGGCCAACCCGAACAACACCGCGCCCGACCAGCGGATGCAGCAGGCCACGGTCAATGTGCTCGCCGACATGGACGCCCAGCCCGACACGCTGATCAGCGGGCTGACGGCGGCGACCAAGTCGACGGACCACACCGGGCCGACCGTCACCATCACCTCACCCACCAGCGGTGTCGCGCACGCGAACGGAGCCACGGTGACCGTCTCCGGGACGGCGGCCGACTCCGGTGGCGGTGTCGTCGGCGGTGTCGAGGTGTCCATGGACGGCGGTGCCACGTGGCACCCCGCCAAGGGGCGTGAGTCCTGGTCGTACACCGGCACGGTCGTCGGCGTCGGGGCGGTGGCCATCCAGGTCCGCGCCTCGGACGACAGTGGCAACATCGGCGCGGTCGCCCAGGTCGCGACCACGGTGTCCTGCCCCTGCACGATCTTCCCGACCGACGCCGTCCCGGTGAACCCGGCGACGAGCGACGGCTCGGCCATCACCCTGGGCGTGAAGTTCACGTCGACCATGGACGGCTCGATCACCGGTGCCCGTTTCTACAAGGGCGCCGGCAACACCGGCACCCACACGGCGACCCTGTGGACGGCCGACGGCACCCTGCTGGCGAGCGGCACCTTCGCCGACGAGACCGCGAGCGGCTGGCAGACGGTCCTCTTCCCGCAGGCCGTGGGCGTGTCGAAGGACCTCACCTATGTGATCGCGTATCACGCTCCGTCCGGCCACTACGCGGCCGATGCCGGTGTCTTCACGAACGCGGGCACCACGGGCGTTCCGCTGAAGGCCCTGCCCGGCGGTCCCACCGCGTCGAACGGGGTGTACCGCTACGGAGCGGCGGGGCAGTTCCCGAACCAGTCGGTCGCCGCGGTGTCCGGCCAGATCAACTCCGCCTGGAACTACTGGGTCGACGCGATCTTCTCCGACGCCTCGGCGGCGGATGTCACGCCACCGTCGGTGACGGCGCGCACTCCGGCGTCCGCCGCCACGAACGTGGACCCGGCCACCACCGTGACCGCCACGATCTCGGAGGACATCACCAGCGGGAGCGCCTCGTTCGTGCTCCGGGACGCGGCCAACGTCGTGGTCCCGTCGACGGTCGCCTTCAACGCGCAGGAGCGCAAGCTCACCCTCACCCCGAACGCGACCCTGGCCAGCGGCAGCACCTATACCGCGGTGCTGTCCGGTGCCGCCGATGCCGCGGGCAACGTCATGAACCCGGTGTCGTGGTCGTTCACCACGGCCGGCCCACGCACCTGCCCCTGCACCATCTGGGACGCCTCCGCCACACCGGCGGTGCAGGCGAGCCCTGAGCAGTCCGCGATCGAGCTCGGGGTGAAGTTCCAGGCGACGAGCGACGGCTGGATCTACGGGCTGCGCTTCTTCAAGGGAGCCGGCAACACGGGCACCCACGTCGGGTCGCTGTGGGACGCGGCCGGCAACAAGCTGGCCTCGGTGACCTTCACCGGCGAGTCGGCGACCGGCTGGCAGCAGGCCTCGATCTGGCCGCCGATCGCCGTGACGAGCGGAACGACCTACACGGCCTCCTACTACGCACCGGTCGGGCACTACGCGTACACCACCGGCGCCTTCGCGACGGCCGGTGCCGGCACCGCCCCGATCCGGGCGCTGTCGAACACCGACGCCGGCGGTAACGGTGTCTACAAGTACGGTGCGAGCGGCCTGCCCACGAACACCGCCCAGGCGGCGAACTACTGGGTGGACGTCGTCTTCGACACCACCGCCCCGAGCGACTCGGTGCCGCCCGTGGTGGCCGGTGTGACCCCGGCGCCCGGTGCGACGAACGTCGCAGCGGGCACGCCGATCACCGCGACGTTCAGCGAGGCCGTGCAGCCGAGCACCATCTCGATGGTGGTGAAGGATGCCGCCAACAACACCGTCGCGGGCACCGTCAGCTACGACGCGCCGACCCAGACCGCGAAGTTCACCCCGACCGCGTCGCTCGTCACCAGTGCCAGCTACACGGCGACGGTCTCGGGCGCGAAGGACCTGTTCGACAACCCGCTGGACGGGCCGCAGACGTGGAGCTTCACGATGGCTCCGCCGTCCTGCCCCTGCACCATGTTCGGTTCCACCACTCCGGCCCAGATCGCGGGTGACTCGCAGGCCATCGAGGTCGGCATGAAGTTCCGGGTCGACCAGCCCGGCTACATCAGCGGCGTCCGGTTCTACAAGTCCACCGGCAACACCGGCACCCACCTGGGCAGCCTCTGGTCGGCGACGGGCACCCGGCTGGCTACCGCGGTCTTCACGGGCGAGACCGCGTCCGGCTGGCAGACCGTCACCTTCGCCTCCCCGGTGGCGGTCACGCCGGGCACGACGTACGTCGTCTCGTACCACTCCAACACCGGCTACTACGCGGCCACGGCCAACTACTTCACCAACCCGCCGGTGAGCGCCTCGCCGATGGTGGTGATGGCCAACGGGGCCGACGGCCCCAACGGTGTCTACGCCTACGGCGGCACGGCGTTCCCGACCAACACCTACCTGAGCGCCAACTACTGGGTGGACGCGGTCTTCGTCCTGAGCGGGTCACCGGACACCACCGCGCCGCAGATCACGAACCGCAACCCGGCGCCCGGCGCGACGAGCGACGCGTCGGCTCCGATCACCGTCACCTTCAACGAGCCCGTCAACCCGTCGACGATCGGCCTGACGTTGAAGGACGCGGCGAACAACACGGTGGCCGGGAACGTCAGCTACAACTGGGAGACCTCGACCGCGACGCTGGTGCCCAGCGGGGCGGTGTACTCGGGGCAACTGCACACGGTGACGGTCTCGGCCAAGGACCTGGCCGGCAACACGATGGCGGCGAACTCGTGGCAGTTCACCCCGGTTGTGACCTGCCCCTGCTCGATCTTCCCCGCGACGGCAACCCCGGCGGTCGCGGCCGCCTCTGACACCGCCGCCGTCGAGGTGGGTGTCAAGTTCCGCGCGGACCAGAACGGCTACATCACTGGTTTGCGCTTCTACAAGGGCGCGGCCAACACAGGTACCCACATCGGTCACCTGTGGGATGCAAGCGGTAACCTTCTTGCGACCGCGACCTTCTCGAACGAGTCGGCCTCGGGCTGGCAGCAGGTATCGCTCAGCACCCCGATACAGGTGACGGCGGGCACCACCTACGTCGCGTCGTACAACTCCTCGGCGGGCCGGTACTCCTACACGTCGAACTACCTCGACTCGACGACGACCAGGGCGCCCGTACGCGCGCTCGGTAACGGCGTCGACGGACCCAACGGCGTGTACAAGTACGGCGCTTCGAGCTTCCCGACCGGTAACGGGGGCAAGAGCAACTACTGGGTTGACGTCGTGTTCACCACCAGCCTGTCCTAGTGCCGCTCCTGACCTGACCCGAGCGGAGAGCACTGTGAAGATCCTGGTCTACCCTCACCACCTGGAGATCGGCGGAAGTCAGACCAACGCCATCGACCTGGCCACCCAGCTGCGTGACGCCCATGGCCACGAGGTGGTCTTCTTCGGAACTCCTGGGCCGGCGGCGGCACTGCTGCACGAACGGAAGATCCGCCTGCTGCCGGCCCCCGCGGCCTTCGGGGCCCCATCGGCCCGGATGATCGCGGCGCTGGCCCGGGTGGTCCGGGAGCAGCGGCCCGACGTCGTCCACGCGTGGGACTGGCCGCAGTGCGTCAACGCGCTGCTGGCGCTGGGTTCGATGGGGGCGCTGGGGCCGCTGGGGGTGCCCTTCGCCGGCAGCGACATGAACAACCTCTCGGTGTCCGCGCACCTGCCGAAGTCGGTGCCGATGACGTTCGGGACCGAGGAGACGGTCGACGTGGCCCGCTCCCTGGGGCACCGCCGGCTGCTGCTGCTGGAGCCACCGGTGGACACCGGCCGGGACGACCCGGACGCGGTGGACGGCACCGTCGTCCGCAAGGAGCACGGTGTCGGAGCCGACGAACTGCTCGTTGTCGCCGTTTCCCGGCTGGTCGGCTGGCTGAAGCTGGAAGGGCTGATCCGGGGCATCGAGGCCGTCGGCGAGCTGGCGGCCCGGTACCCGGTGCGCTTCCTCGTCGTTGGCTCGGGCACCGCCGAGGATGACCTGCGGCGCCGTGCGGCCGTCGTGAACGAGGCGGCGGGCCGTGAGGTCGTCACCGTGCCGGGCCCGATGCTCGATCCGCGTGGTGCCTACGCCGCCGCCGACATCGTGCTCGGCATGGGCGGCTCCGCGCTGCGAGGCCTGGCCTTCGGCAAGCCGGTCCTGCTCACGGGGGAGCGCGGATTCTCCACCGTGGTCAGCGAGGACACCGTGACTCCGCTGTTCTGGCGGGGCTACTACGGCGTCGGCGACGGCACCCCGTCCGACCTCGCCGGGCAGCTGGAGACCCTGCTGGTCGACGCCGAGCTGCGCGCGCGCCTCGGCGGCTGGGCCCGCGATCTCGTCCTGCGTCGCTACTCGCTGGAGGTCGGCGGGCGCAATCTGGACGGATTCCTGCGCGAGGCGGTGAGCCGGCCCCCGGCCCGGCTGGACATCCTGCGGGATCTGGCCGCGATCGCGCCGCGGGCCACCGCCAGCCGGGTGATACCGCCCTCGGTACGCAGCCGGCTCCGTGGCGGCCCCGCGCCGTCGAACTGGGCGGACGTGGCGGTGGCCCGGGGCACCCAGGACCGCTCCACCCCGGCTGGCTCCACCCCGGCTGGCGGCGCCTCGGCCGGCGGCCCGCGCTAAGCGGAGCACCGGCCGGTCCGCGGACGGCTCACCAGGACTTGTGGGAGTCGCCCGCGGCGGAGCCGCCGGAGGCCTGCCGGATCATCCCGCGCATCGGGGCGACGATGGCCAGGTAGGCCAAGGCCCCCGCGGTCCCGCCGATCAGGACCTGCAGCGCCGGTACCGTCGTCACCAGCGGGCCGAGCTGGGCGACGACCGCGAAGGCGATGCCCCCGAGCACCGGTCTGACCAGGAGCCCGGCGACCTTCGACAGGCGGAAGCCGAGCCCGCGCAGCGCCAGGGCGAAAACCGGCACCACGATCACCACGGCGACCCCGAGGTGCCCGATGGCGACCCCGCGCACGCCGTCCAGATGGGCACCGACCGACAGCGCGGGTACCAGGGCGACCAGCCAGATCACCTGGAGCCGCACCATCGTCCGGGCCTTGCCGACGGCGACCAGCAGGTCGTCGGTGATCTCGACGGCGACCCGGATGATGGACAGCAGTGCCAGCAGGCGCAGTGCTTCCGCGGCCGGCAGCCACTTCTCGCCGTAGACGGCCTCGATGGCCGCCTTTCCCAGCACGACGAGGAGGACGCACACCGGAACGGTGGCGGCGACCAGCAGCGCCAGCGACCTGGCATAGACGTACCGCAGCCGCGAGGGCTCGGCGACGAGCTGGGAGAACCCGACCAGGCTGACCCGCCGGACGGCGAACGAGAACATGTTGACCGGCCAGCTCGAGAGGTTGAAGGCCTGCGAGTAGAAGCCGAGCGCCACCGGGCCCAGGATCCGGGCGGTGATCGTGAAGTCGACGTTCAGCATGCAGACGGTCAGGATGGCCGAGCCGCTCAGCGGTACGCCGTCGGCCGCCAGCCGCCTGGCCATGTCACGGCGGAAGCCCGGGAGCGGCCGGCGTGGCGCGAGCGCGAAGATCATGGCGGCGCCGAGCAGGTTGCCGCTCAGCCGCCCGATCACCAGCGCCCAGACGCCCATCCCGCTCGCGACGAGCCCGATGGACAGCCCGGCCCAGGCGAGCAGGTTCGCGGTGTCGGCGATGGTGCGCCGCCCCTGGGAGTACGAGCGGGTCAGCAGGGCGGTCGGCACCGCCGCGGTGGCGTCGATGAGGATCGTCAGCGCGAGGGCGCGCAGCACCCAGGACGCGTCGGGAATGTTCGCCAGCTTGGCGACCAGGGGCGCGCTCACGAAGAAGACCGTGTAGAGGCCGGTACTGAAAGCCATGATCAGGGTGACGCCGGTGCGCTCGACCTCGCGGATGTCACCTTCCCAGCGGATCAGGGCGGTGGTCATCCCGGCGTCGTTGAGGCTCATCAGCAGCTGCATCGAGGTCAGCGCGATCGTGAAGATGCCGAACTGCTCGGGTACCAGCATCCGGGCCAGCGCGATCCCGATGATCAGCACGCCGGCCCGGGAGATGACGTTGTTGAGGAAGCTCCAGCCCAGGCCCTTGCGGACCTTGCTGCTCAGCTCGTCGTCCGGGGTCTCGGCGGCCCGGCGCCGGTTGACGACGGGGCCGAGATCCGCCGGCCGCAGGGCGAGTGCGCCCGTGCTCGACCGCTGGTGGGAAGCGAAATTATTGATCATCATCGTTGGTTCGGCGTCCTGCCGGACCAACGCGTCCCTCCCGCGCCCATGCGCCGCGGGTTCCCCGGGACCCACCGGCAGCAGTGCGTCCGGGCCGGTGCTCGGCCCGGACGTCGCTGGCTGGCGGATCACCAGGACGGTGCGTTCGATGTCCTCTTCCGGTGGCTCCCGGTCGGCAGGCAGCGCCGGTCGGGTCACCAGGACGGTGCGTTCGATGTCCTCCTGCGGTGGCTCCCGGTTGGGAGGGAGTCCCGGTCGGGTCACCAGGACGGTGCGTTCGATGTCCTCCTCCGCCGGATCCCGGCCCGCCGCGGTGTCGAGCTGGGCCGGATCCCAGGCGAGGGTGACTGTTCTTTCCTGATCTTCCGCGGAAGGCCGACGGCCGCGGGGTGACGGCGGACCCGACGTGCTGTTCTCGTCGGACGGATCAGGCATGATCCGTGACGACGCCGCCGCTGGCGGAGTCCATGCGGTGGCGGGTGCCGCAGGAGCAGGCCAGGTCGTCGCCCAGGCGCTCGCCGCAGGCACACATCCAGCCGATGTGCCGGGCCGGGTTGCCGACGACCATGGCACCCGGAGGGACGTCCCGGATCACCACGGTGCCGGCGCCGACGAAGGCGTTCTCGCCGATGGTGACGCCGCAGACGATGGTGGCGTTCGCCCCGATCGTGGCCCCGGATCGGATGACGGTGGGGAGCAGGTCGTCGCTGGTCTTCTTGACGGTGGCACGCGGGTTGTAGTCGTTGGTGAAGACCGCGTTCGGGCCGAGGAAGACGWCGTTCTCGACGGTCAGGCCGTTGAACAGCGCCACGTTGTTCTTGACCGTCACCCGGTCCCCGAGGCGCACCTCGGACTCGACGAACGCGTGGTCGCAGATGTTGCAGTCGGCGCCGATCACCGCCCCCGGCAGGACGTGCGCGAACGCCCACACCCGGGTGCCGGGTCCGACCTGGTCGCTCTCGCACAGCGCCGCCGGGTGGACGAACGGTGCCCGCACCCCGCCGGCGGTGGTTGCCGCGCCGTCAACCGCGCTGTCAACCACACCGTCAACCGCGCCGTGAACCGCCACGTCAGCTGTCATTGTCGACCAACGCCTTCATCAGGGTTTCCACGACGCGCTGCTGCTGGGCGTCAGTGATCTCAGGATAGATCGGCAGGGAGAGGATCTGCCCCGCAAGCAGATCCGTGACCGGGCACGGCCGGGGAGCATGGTCGGCGAAGGGCACGGTGCGGTGGATCGGCTGCGGGTAGTGGACGCCGGCGCCGATCCCGGCGGCCTGCAGCCGGCCCAGTACGCGGTCGCGTTCCGGCACCCGGATGACGTACAGGTGCCAGACGTGCACGTTTCCCGGCGCGACCTGCGGCCGGCCGAGGTCGATGCCGAGGGACTTCTCCGCGTCCGAGAGCAGCAGGTCGTAGCGGGCCGCCGCGGTGCGGCGTGCCTCGTTCGCCGCCGCGAGCCGGCGGAGCTTGGCCCGCAGGACCACGGCCTGCAGGGTGTCCAGGCGCGAGTTGAAGCCCAGGTGGGTGTGCTCGTACTTGGTCAGGCTGCCGTGGCAGGAGATCGCCCGCATGGTCGTGGCGAGGTCGGCGTCGTCGGTGAGAGCCGCGCCGGCGTCACCGTAGGCACCGAGGTTCTTGCCCGGGTAGAAGCTGGTCGCGGCCGGCCCGGCGGAGCCGATGCCGGCGCCGTCGCGGGTCGCGCCCTGGGCCTGGGCCGCGTCCTCGACGATCGCGATCTCCCGCCCGCCGATGACCTCCTGGACCTGCTCCAGCGCGGCCAGCTGCCCGAACAGGTGGACGGGGATCACGGCGCGGGTGCGGGCGGTGATGGCCTCGGCGACCCGGGCCGGGTCCACCAGCTGGTAGGTCTCGTCGGCGTCGACCAGAACCGGCCGGGCACCGGCGCGCGAGACCGCCTCAGCGGTGGCGATGAAGGAGTTCGCGGGCAGGATCACCTCGTCGTCGGGCCGCGTGCCGACGCCGAGGGCGCGCAGCGCGAGCTCGATCGCGTCGGTGCCGTTGCCGACCCCTACACAGTGCTGGCGACCGCTGAAGGCGGCGAACTCCCGCTCGAACTCGGTGACCGGGGCGCCGCCGATGAAGGAGGTGGTGGCGAGCACCTGGGCGAAGCCCGCCGCGACCTCGTCCGCGACCGCGTGGTGCGCGGCCGCGAGGTCCACGAAGGGAATTCTGTCGACCGTGGTCATCTGGCTGCCGTCCTTCCAACCGTCCGGGTCGTCCGGGCGGTCATGGCCGCCCTGACGGTTGCCGCAGTCGCTTCAGTCATCGCCCTGGCCGTTGCTCGGGCTGGCGGCGGAGCCGTGTGCCGCCGCGCGCAGGGACGCCACCACCCTCGCCACGTCGTCCTGGGTCATCTCGTGGAAGAGCGGCAGGATGACCGTCC
The DNA here is from genome assembly GCF_001983215.1 of Frankia sp. CcI49. NCBI lineage: Bacteria > Bacillati > Actinomycetota > Actinomycetes > Frankiales > Frankiaceae > Frankia > Frankia sp. CcI49. The sequence goes on along the minus strand of NZ_MOWP01000027.1, from coordinate 163,066 downwards.
GGTCGGTGAGCCGATCCGTCACGGGAAGGTCGACCTCACCCTGCTGGGCGTAGGCCGGCTCCCGGTGCGCGGCCATGATGCCCCGCCGGGCCGAGATTCCGTCCCGCAGCAGATGCTCGAGCAGCCCGTTGCGGGTGCCGGGGAAGCCGTCGGCCAGCTCGACCCAGAAGGACTGGTAGTTGGCCGTCCCGTAGGCCGGGTCCGCGCACACCCGAAGGCCGGGCACGTCGGCGAGGGCCTGCTGGTAGTCGGCGGCCAGCTCGCGGCGCCGTGCGATCAGCTCGTCCAGGCGGCGCAGCTGCACGAGCCCGATCGCGGCCTGGACGTCGGTCATCCGGTAGTTGTAGCCGGTCTCGGCGTAGTCCTCGATCACGATGCGGCTGCTGCTGTGCCGGTCCGCGGCGCTCACGGTCATGCCGTGCTCGCGCAGCCGCCGTGCCCGTGCCGCCCATTCCGGACGGTCGGTGACCAGCGCGCCGCCCTCCCCGGTCGTGAGCAGCTTGCGGGGGTGGAAGGAGTAGGCGGCGAGCGCGGCGTCGCCGCCGACGGGCCGGCCCCGGTATGTCGAGCCGATCGCACACGCCGAGTCCTGCACGAGCTCGAGACCACGGCGCAGGCACAGGTCGCGGATCGGTTCGACGTCCAGGGGCATGCCGCCCTGGTCGACGGCGATCACCGCGCGGGTCGCGGGGGTCAGCGCCGCCTCGACCGTCGCCGCCGTGACGTTCTGCGTGACGGGATCCACGTCGGCGAAGACCGGACGGGCTCCCACGTAGCGGACCGCGTTGGCCGTGGCGATGAACGACAGCGACGGCACGACGACGTCGTCGCCGGGCCCGACACCCGTGAGCACCATCGCCAGGTGAAGGGCGGTGGTGCAGCTGGAGACGACGACGGCCTCGGCGGCGCCGAGACGCGCCGCCAGCGCCCGCTCGAACTCGGCGACGCGCGGGCCCTGGGCCACCCAGCCCGACCGGACCGCGGCCGCGGCGGCCTCGGCCTCCTCCTCACCCAGCCACGGCCGCATGACCGGGAGCATGGCGGGCGCCGCGGGCGCGGCGGCGGTCGCTGCCGCCGAATCCGGGCTCATCGGGCGGAGCCCGCGGCGGCGGTGCTGTCTGCCGACGCTGCGGTGGCGCTGGTGGTGGTGCCGAGCCCGCGCCACCAGCTCACCAGCTCACGCAGGCCGTCCTGCAGACCGATGGAGGCGACGAAGCCGAGGTCGTCCCGGGCCCGGGAGATGTCGGCGAGGCGACGGGGCACCGGGTTGGTCTTGCGCTCCGGCCCGAACTCGGGCTCGAGATCGCTCCTGCCCATCGCCTCGCAGAGCGCGCGCGCGAGCTCCAGCAGGCTCGTCTCCTGCCCGCTCGCGATGTTGTACACCTGGTCCGACACGTCGGAGCGGGCGGCGGCGACGTTGGCCCGGGCGATGTCGACCGCGTGGACGAAGTCCATCGTCTGGCTGCCGTCGCCGAAGATCAGTGGCCGTTCACCGCGCTCGATGCGCTCCATCCAGCGGATCAGGACCTCGGTGTAGGCGCCGTGGGCGTCCATGCGCTGCCCGTAGACGTTGAAATAGCGCAGGACCACGTAGTCGAGGCCGAACATGTCGTTGAAGCTGCGCAGCAGGGACTCGTTGAACAGCTTCGCCGCCCCGTAGATGGTGCGGTTGTCGTACGGGTGGTGGTTCTCCGCGGTGGGGAACTGCTCGGCCAGCCCGTAGATGGACGCCGAGGAAGCAGCCACCACCCGGCTCACACCCGCCTCGACCGCGGCCTCCAGGACGTTGAAGGTTCCGGTGGCGAGGACGTCGTAGGCCAGCCGCGGTTCCTGGGCGCACTGGGTGATGCGAATCGCGGCCTGGTGAAAGAGGAGGTCAACCCCCGACATGGCCTTGGCGACGGTGTCGGCGTCGCGCACATCACCTTCGATGACGGTGACCAGGCCCGATTCCAGCGCGGCGGCGATGTTCTCGTGCCGGCCGCGGGTGAAGTTGTCGAGGAGGACAATCTCGGCGGGCTCGTGCGGAATCAGCTGGTCGGTGATGTGTGACCCGATGAGACCGGCGCCGCCGGTGATGAGAACACGACGACCGGCGATCTCGGTCATGCGGGGAGACCTTTCCCTTCGGTTGGCAGCGGGACCGTCTGGCCGCCCTTTGCGGCACTTTCGGCGGCGGCTTCGAGCATTCTCAGGACCCGGAGCCCCGAGGAGCCGTCGGTTCGCGCCGGGCGCCCCTCGCGGATCGCGTCGGCGAACTCGGTGACCACACCGCGCAGCGCCTCCGTCTCGGCGAGGGCGGGGGCCACCATGTCGCCGACCCGGTAGGAGACGAGCCGGCGGGCCCGGTCATCCAGCGGGCGTTCGCTGATCTCGACGCCCTTGTCGTAGATGCTGAGCCGCTGGGACGGCTCCAGGTCATCCCACACGATCATCTTGCGGGAGCCGCCGACCACGGTTTTCCGGATCTTAGTGGGGCTCAGCCAGTTGACGTGGATGTGCGCGATCCCGCCCCCTCGCAGAGGCATCGTGAGATACCCGACGCAGCTGCGGCCGGCGTTCACGGGATCCGCGCCGAGGGCCGTCACGGACAGCGGCGCGAATTCCGCCGGCAGTACGAAGTCGAGGATGGACAGGTCGTGCGGGGCGAGATCCCAGAACACGTCGACGTCCGGCTGAATGAGCCCGAGATTGATGCGCACCGAGTCGATGTACTGGATGTCGCCGATCTCGCCGCTGTGGGTGAGCTCTCTAATCCTCATGACCGACGGCGTGTAGCAGTACGTGTGGTCGCACATCAGCACGACCCCGGCGGCCTGTGCGGCCGCGACGAGTTTCGCGCCGTCCGCGGCGGTCGCCGCCAATGGCTTTTCGACCAGGACATGGCGCCCGGCGTCAATGGCGGCGAGAGTCAGCTCCGTGTGGCTGGCCGCCGGCGTCGCGATGGCGACCGCGGCGACCTCCGGATCGGACAGCACCTCGCCGAGATCCGCGGTCACCCGCACGTCGCCGAGGTGCCCGGCCACCGCCCGGGCCCGATCGGTGTCGAAGTCACAGACCCAGCGCAGACGCCATGATCCCGAGCTCGCGAAGTTGCGAACCAGATTCGGGCCCCAGTAGCCGGCGCCGATCACGGCAACCCCTAACGGTTGCACAGAAAATCTCCTTCACGTGGATTCAGGTGTCACTGAGCCTTTTCCGTCTCACGGGTGCACCGCCAGCCACGGCGCAGGTCCGAAGCCGGCGGCGAAAAGGCTCACCGCTCATGTGGGCACCACAGCATTCACGGACGGGAGTGGAAAACATGCGGTTTCGCATGGAAACTATCTAAAAAAGGGTGACCAATGGTCTGTTGTGGGCCACGGTCTCCCGTCAGGTCTCGCCGCGCCGCGCAAAATCATTTCCATGCGCGACCGGCCGGCGGCGCAGAAGRGCACCGCGCCTCGTTGCACATCCCCCCATGTGGCATCCCCCCATCCCGGGGTACTGTAGCATTCGTCCACGAAGATCGTGATGGGGACGGAATCCTGACCCGGTCAATCCGATTCTCCCCATGGTGGCGCGGCGGCCCGGCTTGGCGCGGGTGTCCGGCGGCGTGGCAATGGGTGGCCCGGGCGCTCGTCGGAGCGAGCTGTGTACCGGGCAGGGGGGCAGCATTGTGTACACGGTTTCGCCGTCGCCGGTAGGCAAGGACGCCGACGATGCCGCCGCCGATGCCGACGAGGAGCCCGGCGGCGCCCCTGCGGTCCGCAACCCGGCTACGGATGGCGAACCCCCCGCCGCGCGGCGTGGCCGGCTGCGCGGAGTCGGCCCGACGGTCGTGCTCCTGGGGCTGACCAGCCTTCTCACCGACCTGTCCACGGAGATGGTCACCGCCGTTCTTCCGCTCTACCTTGTCGAGCGACTGGGCTTCACTCCGTTTCAGTACGGCCTCGCCAACGGTCTTTACCAGGGAGCCAGTGCGGTCAGCCGGCTGGTCAGCGGTTTCGTCTCCGACCGGTTCCACCGGCACCGCGACGTCGCCGCGACCGGCTACGCGATGTCGGCCGCCGCGAAGGTCGTCCTGGCGGCGGGCGGGGTGAGCCCGGGGACGCTGTCCGGCGCGTTGGCCGCGGACCAGATCGGCAAGGGCCTGCGCACCGCTCCCCGCGACGCGATGCTGTCGCTGTCGGCCCCCGCCTCCAGACTGGGGTTCGCCTTCGGCCTGCACCGCGCGATGGACACCGTCGGTGCGATGCTCGGGCCGTTCGTCGCGTTCGCGTTGCTCGCGGTGTCTCCGGGTTCCTATGACCTGGTGTTCGTGCTGAGCGCGTGCATCGGGCTGGTCGGCGTCGCCGTGATCGTGCTGCTCGTCCGCCCGCCGTCCGCCCACCCGGCCCGGCCGGGCAGCGCCGGACCGGGCAGCGCCGGGCCGGGTGCCGGCCGGCCGCCGTCGGCCGGTGCGACGTTCGGGCTGCTGCGGGCCCCGGGCTACCGGCGGCTGGCCTGCGTCGGAGTCGGGCTGGCGCTGTGCACGATCGGCGACGGGTTCGTCTACCTTCGGCTGGAGCAGCGGCTCGATTTCGCCATGGCCTACTTCCCGCTGCTGGCCGCCGGGGTCTACTGCGTCTACCTGGTCCTGGCGCTTCCCCTGGGACTGCTGGCCGACGCCGTGGGCCGCGGAAGGGTCTTCGTCGGTGGCTACCTCGCGCTCAGCGGTGTCTATCTTGTGCTCTGTTTCGCCCAGCCGGGGATGCTCGGGCTGATCGCGGTGCTGGTCATGATGGGCGCCTACTACGCGGCGACCGACGGTGTCCTCGCCGCGGCGGCGAGTGCGCTGGTCCCCGCAGAGCTTCGCACCGGCGGGCTCGCGCTCGTCCAGACCGGGGTCGCGCTCGCCCAGCTCGCGGGCTCCGTCGCCTTCGGTGCGTTGTGGACGTGGCGTGGGCCGGACGTGGCCTTTCGCTGGGCGGTGCTGGCGGGCCTGATCGCGATCGTGCTGGYCGTCGTGGCGTTGCGTGGTGCGGGTGGGGGCCGGCGCACGGCCGGGCCTGCGAGAGTAAGAACCGGGTGAAGGAGCGAGGTCACCGTGGGTGAGAAAGCCGTGGGTGAGAAGGAGGCCGCAGGGGTGGTCGGCGCCGACCCGTCGGACGCACCGGGCCCGTCGGACCAGCTGGACGCATCGGACGTGTCTGATGCGTCCGACGGGTCTGACGCGCCGGACGCACCGTCGTCGCGGTCGCGTGGGGCCGTCGCGGCGTTCCTGATCATCCTGATCGGCTGCCTGCTGGTGGGCACCGGCTACATCGTCCATGTGCTGCGCCGGGACGCCGATCTCAAGGCGGACCGAGYGGAGGCGGTGCGCAACCCGGCCGCGGAGCTTGATCCGTCCACCCTGCGCGGTGATCCCCGCGTGATCTTCCGGTCCACCGCGCGCGACAGTACCTACGGCCTGGTGTCGATGGTTCCGCTGGACGATCCCGGCGGGGTGCCGGCCGTGACCCGGCTGTCCTGCGAYCGCGTCGACGTCCGCGATGAGATCGGCCTGTGCCTGAGCTCGGACCGGGGCTTCGTCACGACCTACCAGGCGTTCCTGTTCGACGCCGACTTCCACGTGCTCCACTCCTTCCGGCTGACCGGCGTGCCCAGCCGGGCCCGGCTGTCGGCGGACGCGCGACTGGCCGCGGTCACCGTGTTCGAGACCGGCCACTCGTACGCGGGCCCCGCCTTCTCCACCGCCACAACGCTGTACGACGTGGTGAACCGCAAGGAACTGGGCAACCTCGAGCAGTTCGCGATCTACCGGGATGACAGGCGCATCAACCCGGTGGACCAGAACTTCTGGGGAGTGACCTTCGCCGCGGACGACGACACGTTCTACGCCACGCTGTCCACGGAGGGGACGACCTACCTGGTGCGGGGGTCGTTGCGGGCCCGCGAGGTGCACACCCTGACCACCAACGTGGAGTGCCCCTCCCTGTCGCCCGATGGCACCCGGGTGGCCTTCAAGGAACGGGTCGCCGGTGACGGGCCGGTCCGCTGGGTCGCGACCGTGCTGGATCTGCGGACGATGCTCCGGACGCACCTGAGCGACACCCGGTCGGTGGACGACCAGATCGCCTGGTACGACAACGAGACCATCGCCTATGGCCTTCCGCGGGACGGTGCCGACGCCGCGATCACCGACACCTGGGTCGAGCCGGCCGACGGCTCCGGCAAGCCCCGCATCCTGGTGGCCAAGGCGTGGTCCCCGGCCTTCCGCGGCTGACGGCGCGGCCGAGCGCTGACGGCGCGGGCGGCGGCGTGGCTTGGGCCGACGGTGGCGCGGGCAGCGGCGCCGCTGGCGTCGTCCCGGATCGTGGGGGTTCGGCAGCGGCGCGTGGCAACAGTCGGCGGACGTGAAAGAGAGCACTCCGCGCCCTGGCTCGGGCGCCCCGGGTGGCGTCTAACGTCACGGTGGTGATCGTGGACGCACAGCAGCAGCGAAGATCGCGGCGGCGGCTGGCGATTCGCTACGGGGTTCTCGGTGTCGCGCTCCTGTTCGTCCTGACGACGGTGCGGATGATCGTGTTCCCGAAGATCGACGACCCCCGCCCGGTGGACGCGATCTTCATGCTCGGGGGCCCCGGGAAGCGCCTGGACAAGACGATCGAACTCGCGCGTTCGGGAATCGCTCCGGTTGTCGTCATCTCCCTGCCGGGTACCAATCGGTGCCCGGACACGGCTCGGATCGGGCGCGAGCTGGAGATCATCTGCTTCTGGCCCGACCCCAGGACGACCCAGGGTGAGGCCCAGGAAGCCGGCCGGCTGGCGCGGGAGCGCGGCTGGAACTCGATCCTGTTCGTCACCGACCGTTCCCAGGACAGCCGGGCCCGGCTGCGCATCGGCCGCTGCTACGACGGCGAGGTGCTCGTGGACGTCGTCGAGACCCCGCTGCGTGACTGGCCGTACCTGTTCGCCTACCAGGTGGCGGCGACTGTCAAGGCCGTCGTCTGGCAGCGCGACTGCTGAGGGCATCCGGCAGCGCGGGCGGGCCGGCGCGCCCGGCGTCAGCAGTCGCGCTGCAGAACCAGCGCCTTGACCATCGCGGCCCACTCGTAGGCGATCATGTACGGCCACATGAGGCGGGGCGGCGGCACCGGGCTCATGAGGATCTGCCCGGAATAGCAGCGCTCGAGCCGCAGCCGTGCCCGGGTCACCTGGGTCGTCGAGGTGACCACGATGATCGACCGCCAGCCGTACCGGGCGGCCGCGTCGGCCGTCCAGCGGGATTCGCCCTGGGTGGTGAGCGGATCCGGCGCGAAGCAGATGACCTCGACGTTCGGGATCGGCGGCGGGCAGGGGTCCTCCGCGGTGGGCACCGAGACGGCGAGGGTGGGCGCGTACCCGGCCCGGGCCAGGCTGACCGCGTGCTCGAACCGGCCAGGGCTGCCGGCGAACATGACGATGGCATCGACCGAGGCTGGATCGTCGCGACGGGGGAGGACGAACAGCCGGACCGTCGAGCCGAGGAACAGCAGACTGACGACCCCGAGCGTGACGATCGTGGCGGCGCGACGCCGCCCGCGAGCCCRGCCCGGAGCGGAGCGGCCCGGGGCGGACTGGTCCGAGGCGGACCGGCCGGGAGCAACCGAGCCCTCGGCGGCCTGGCCCTGGGGCGGAACCTGCGGGCCGGGCGGAACCTGCGGGCCGGGCGGTGCCGACGGGGAGGGCGGTACCGACATCCGGGCCCCTCTCTCAGCTCGGCCGCTGCGTGGTGTCGAAGCCACCGGTGCCCAGGCCGGGACGCGGCCGGCCGAGGCCGAACGGCCGGGTCTGCGTGCCCTGCGTGGGCAGGGGCAGTGTCCGCTCAGGAACCCCGCCGGCCGGCGCATCCGCCCCCGGCGCGCCGCCCGTGCCGCCCGTGGGGCCGGACGCCCCCCGTGCGCCCAGGGTGTCGTGCCCGCCGGGGAGGCCACCCGGGGGTGGTGCGTTCCAGCGCGGATGATGGAACGGCGCACGGGCCGCGTCCCGGGGCCAGACCGTCCAGGACGCACCGGACTGCCACTGGACGATCGGCACCTGGTGACCGACCTGCAGCCCGGTCGCCTCGTCGAGCCGGAAACGGCCCAGCAGGGTCGTCGTGTCCAGCCCTCGCGCGGCGGCGAGCAGCGCGGTGTCGCCGACGCCGCCGCAGCGGCGGATGCAGCGGCCGAGAATGAGCCCGGCGACGTACGCCCAGGCCGCGGTCTCCGTCGGAGCCACGTGATGCAGCGCGGTGAAGTCCGCGGAGAACTGGCGCGCGGTCGGCCCGGTTCCGGCCTCGGCGATGTCGTCCGGGGCCCAGCTCGCCGGGGCCAGCAGGCCCTCCCGCAGCGCGCCCAGCGTCGCGGTCGCCTCGGCGCTCACCGCGGTGGAGAACGCCGCGGCTCGCCACGAGCGACGCAGCAGGACGTTGGCGATCTCCAGCTCGTCCTCGGCGCCCGCGTGGACGATGAGGACGTCCGCCGGTGGCAGCGGCCGGGCGGCGGTGGCGCCCCGCCCGACGGGGAAGACGTTGGAGGTGACCTCGAAGCGCTGGGCGCGTGCCGCGGCCTTGCACACCGAGGTCAGCTCGACGGCCATCTCGCCGGAGGCCAGCAGCGCGACCCGGCGGGCCTGCCGGTCGACCGAGCGGATCGCCGCCAGCACTCCGCGTGGCCAGGTTGAGGCCGGTGCCGCCACGTTCACCACGTGGGGGAACGACTGGCGGACGAAGCGGGTGGACGCGGCGCCGGCGTTGAACACGAGCCGGCCGGTGGCGCCGAACGCCGCCGCCGCCGCCCGGGAGCCGACCGGGCCGAAGATCGCCGCCGGCTCGGCGGCTGCCGCCGAGCGCATCGCGCGGACCGGGTCAGGGTAGGCGTCGTAGGCCGTGACGGCGATCTCATCCCAGGGCGGTGGTAGCCGTTCGTCACGTGCCCAGAGCGTCATTCCCCGCAGCGTTGCCAGGCCACCGGCCGCGTCAGGGCCGGTCAGCGGCGTGACCAGCGCTACGGGAAGTGTTGTCGTCATTGGAAAAAGCCCGTGAGGTCAAGCACTCCTTCAGAATCGCACGGCCGCGGGCACCGCCGGGCCGGCGGTGCCCGCATAGCCTTCTCCATCTCACGGGCCACCGTCTCCGGACGCCGCGAGTCCGAGTCGACGGTGGAGAAGGCTCTAAGATCTGGTCCGGGGGTGGTGACGTCCGCCCTGGCGTCGACGACTGATTCGACGACTGATTCGACGGGTGAATCGACCGGTGAGGAGCGGCCTGGTGGCGAGGAACTCCGGCCGGGTCGGCGACCCTCCGCCGCCGCCTGAGCCGCTGGCCGTGCCCGCGGTCGACGCGCACTGCCATCTCGATCTGATGGACGCRTCGGTCGACGAGGCCATCGCCGCGGCACTCGCGGTCGGCATCACCCGGATGGTCACCGTCGGCATCGACCTGCCGACCAGCCGGTGGCAGGCTGAGATCGCGGCCGCTCATCCCGAGGTGCGCGCGGCCGTCGCGATCCATCCGAACGAGGCCGCGGCCGGGGTCGACGAGGCCACGTTCGAGGCACTCACCGCGCTTGCCCGCGCGGACGGCGTCGTCGCGGTCGGGGAGACCGGCCTGGACTACTACCGCACCCCGCCGGAGCAGCACGCGGCCCAGCAGGAGAGCTTCCGGCGGCACATCGCGATCGCCAAGGACACCGGCCGGGCACTGATGATCCACGATCGCGAGGCGCATGAGGACACACTGCGCATCCTGGCGGAGGAAGGCGCGCCGGAGCGGGTCGTGTTCCACGCCTTCTCCGGCGACGCGGAGATGGCCAAGGTCTGCGCCGACGCCGGCTATGTGATGTCCTTCGCGGGCAACGTCACGTTCAAGAACGCCGAGGCGCTGCGCGAGGCCGCCACGGTCGCCCCGCAGGATCTGCTGCTGGTGGAGACGGACGCGCCCTACCTCACCCCGGTCCCGTGGCGGGGCCGGCCGGGCGGGCCGTACCTCGTCCCGCTGACCCTGCGGCTGCTCGCGCAGACGCGCGGCACGGCGGTGGACGAGTTCGCCGCCGCGATCGCGGCCAACGCGGAACGGACCTTCGGACCCTGGTAGAGATCGAGGCGCTGCTCACGCCGGCCGACATCCGGGAGCTCGCGCAGTCACTGGACCTGCGGCCGACGAAGAAGCGCGGCCAGAACTTCCTGGTCGACCCGAACACCGTCCGCAGGCTTGTCCGCCTGGCCGAGATCGGCCCGGATGACGTGGCACTGGAGGTCGGGCCCGGGCTCGGCTCGCTCACGCTCGGCCTGGTCGCGCAGGCCGGCGCGGTGGTCGCGGTCGAGGTGGACCCGCTGCTCGCCGCGGCCCTGCCCGAGACGGCTGCGGCCCGGCTGCCGGCCGCGCTCGCGCAGCGGCTGCACGTCGTCGAGGCCGACGGTCTGCGGGTGCGGCCCGCGGACCTGCCCGCGGAGCTCGCCGCACCGACGGTGCTGGCGGCGAACCTGCCCTACAACGTCGCGGTGCCGCTGCTGCTCGGCCTGCTCGAACGGTTCCCGACGATCCAACGGGGCCTGGTCATGGTGCAGGCGGAGGTCGCGGACCGGCTCACCGCGTCACCGGGTGGGCGGATCTACGGGGTGCCGAGCGTGAAACTCGCCTGGTACGCCCACGCGCGCCCGGCCGGCGCGGTGCCCCGGCCGGTCTTCTGGCCGCAGCCGAACGTCGACTCGGGCCTGGTGGCCTTCACCCGCCGATCCGCACCGCCCGCCGACGCCGACCTGCGCGCCGAGGTGTTCGCCGCGGTGGATGCGGCCTTCGCGCAGCGGCGCAAGACACTGCGGACCGCACTGGTGCCGTGGGCGGGCTCCGCGCAACGAGCCGAGCAGCTGGCCCGGGCAGCCGGTGTCGACCCGGGGGCCCGTGGCGAGACGCTCGACGTCGAGGCTTTCGCCCGCCTCGCCCAGCAGGCCCGCGGCGACGACGACCAGAAACGCTAGCTGTCGACGCCGATGGCGCGGCGGGCGCCGGCCAGGACCGGGCGGGCCCGGTCGCGGGCCTTCTCCGCGCCGGCGGCGAGGATCGCGTCCAGCTCGCTGCCGGGGGCGACCAGCTCGTCGTACCGGGCCCGCAGCGGGGTCAGCCAGGCCTCCAGCGTCTCGTACAGGGCGTTCTTCAGCTCGCCCCAGCCGGTGCCGCCCTGCTCGAGGCGGACCCGCATGTCCTTGACGTCGTCCGGCGTCGCGAAGTTCTCGTAGATCTGGAAGGCCGCGGAGCTGTCCGGGTCCTTCGGCTCCTCGACGGGGGTGCTGTCGCTGACGATCCCGCGGACCAGCTTGCGCAGCCGTGACGGCGGTGCGAACAGCGGAATCGTGTTCCCGTACGACTTGCTCATCTTGCGGCCGTCGGTGCCGGGCATCGTCCGGGCACCGGTGCCGGCCGGGATCAGCGCCGTGGGGATCTTCAGGCTGTACTCGCTGCCGAAGAGGTGGTTGAACGAGCCGGCGATGTCCGCCGCGTACTCGACGTGCTGGACCTGGTCCTGCCCCACGGGGACCACGTCGGAGCCCATGATGAGGATGTCGACGGCCATCAGGATGGGGTAGTTGAACAGCCCCATGTTGACGCCGGCGTCCAGGTCGGCGGCGCCGCTCTCGGCGTTGCGGTCGCGTGCGGCCTTGTAGGCGTGAGCCCGGTTCATCAGGCCCTTGCCCGTGACGCAGGACAGGATCCAGGTGAGCTCGAAGATCTCCGGGACGTCGGACTGCTTGTAGAAGATCGTCTGTTCGGGGTCGAGGCCGAGCGTGATCCAGGTGGCCGCGACCGACCGGGTGTAGGCGGCGAACTCCGCCCTGTCCTTTATCGAGGTCAGGGCGTGGTAGTCGGCGATGAAGTAGATCGACTCGTAGGTCGCCGTGAGCTCCAGCGCGGGCCGGATCGCCCCGATGTAGTTGCCGAGGTGGGGTTCACCGGTCGGTTTGATCCCGGTCAGCGACACCCGGCGGCGATCCTGCGTCATGCTGCCTGATTCTACGGACAGCGGCCGACCGCCCCGGCAGCCGACATCTGATCGGCACCGGGGCGGCGGAAGGTGGGGACGACGGGAAAGCCGCCAGATCAGGCGTCTCCGCCGAACAGGCCGGTGACTGATCCGTCCTCGAACACGGCCTTGATCGCGGCGGCGATCAGCGGCGCGATCGACAGCTCGGTGATCTTGTCGATGCGCGCCTCGCTCGGCAGCGGCAGGGTGTTGGTGAGCACGACCTCGCTGATCTCGGAGTTCTTCAGCCGGTCGGCGGCGGGGCCGGACAGCACCCCGTGGGTCGCCGCCGCGATGACGTTGGTCGCGCCGTGCTCCTTGAGCGACTCGGCCGCCTTTGTGATCGTGCCGGCGGTGTCGATCATGTCGTCGACGATCACGCAGGTGCGCCCGTCGACCTCACCCACGACGTCGAACATCTTGACCTGGTTCGGGACGTCCGGGTCGCGGCGCTTGTGGATGATCGCCAGCGGGCAGCCGAGCCGGTCGGTCCACCGCTCGGCGACCCGGACCCGGCCCGAGTCCGGAGCCACGACCGTGACCTCCGAGGTGTCCAGCTTGTTCTCGATGTAGTCCGCCAGCAGCGGCAGCGCGAAGAGGTGGTCCACCGGCCCGTCGAAGAAGCCCTGGATCTGCGCGGTGTGCAGGTCGACGGACATCAGCCGGTGCGCGCCGGCGGCCTTGAACAGGTCGGCGACCAGCCGGGCGGAGATCGGCTCGCGCCCGCGGTGCTTCTTGTCCTGGCGGGCGTACGGGTAGAACGGGGCGACGACGGTGATGCGTTTGGCGCTCGCGCGCTTGAGCGCGTCCACCATGATCAGCTGCTCCATCAGCCAGGTGTTCACCGGTGCGCCATGACACTGGAGCACGAAGGCGTCGCAGCCGCGGACGGACTCCTCGAAGCGGACGAAGATCTCACCGCTGGCGAACTCGTAGGCGTTCGTCGGCACGGGCTCCACATCGAGAGCTCGGGCGACCTCCGCCGCGAGCTCGGGGTGGGAACGTCCCGCGAAGAGCATCAGGTTCCGACGGTTCTCGGTCTGGTATCCCACCGGTATCTCCTCAAGGCGCATGGCTGGTGGCTCGTACCTCTGGCAGGCGGCCTGGCAGGGGCGCTGGCGGACGGGGAAGCAATGTCGGCCGGGCCGCCCTCAGGGGACCGTCCGGTGGCCGCTGGGCGACACACCCGTGGCCGGGTGGCGCTCGTCGCGAGCCGGGACCTGGGCGACGCCGCCGCACGGTCAGGGCAGATCTACCCCCTCCGACCAGGCATCGCGCAGGGCTGGAGGGGGCTGCGTCGGGATCAGGCGGTCCCTTCGCGCCCCAGAGGTCGACCGTAAACCCTGGTCCGGCACAACTTTGACCAAACCTCTCCCACGTTCGACCCGTAACGGGGCAAATGCCAGTGAATGGAGGGGGTGAGGATTGCGCTGTGCTTCAACTCACGTTTCCGGGTTGCCGCTGGACGGCGCTCCTCGCGGCTTCGGCGGCGCGTGCCGCGGGGCTGTCGGGACGTCGGCGCAGCACCCAGTCGACGATCGTGCGCTGGCGCCCTTCCCGGACCGCCAGCGCACCGGGCGGGACATCCTCCCGGATGACGGAGCCGGCACCGGTGTAGGCGCCGTCGCCGACGGTGACGGGGGCTACCAGCATCGTGTCGCTGCCGATGCGGACGTCCGAGCCGATCACCGTCCGATGCTTGGCGACGCCGTCGTAGTTCACGAACACGGTGGTGCAGCCGATGTTGCTCCGCTCGCCGATCACCGCGTCCCCGACGTAGGCGAGGTGCGGAACCTTGCTGTCGGCGCCGATCTCGGCGGCCTTGGTCTCGACGAAGGCGCCGATCTTGCCGTTCCGGCCGAGCCGGGTGCCGGGGCGCAGGTGCGCGAACGGGCCCACGACGGCGTCTGGGCCCACCTCGGCGCGTTCCGTCACCGAACTGGTCACCCGGGCGCCCGCGCCGACCACCGTGTCGATGAGGGTGCAGTCCGGGCCGATCTCGGCACCGGTGGCGACCCTGGTGGCCCCGCGCAGACGGGTGTTCGGCCAGAGCGTCGTGTCGGGCTCCAGCCGGACGTCGGCGTCGATCCAGGTGGAGGCGGGGTCGACGACGGTGGTCCCGGCGAGCATCGCCGCGTTGACGATGCGATCGCGCAGGGCGAGGCCGGCCTCGCCGAGCTGCCGGCGGTCGTTGACACCGGCCGCCTCGGCCGCGTCCGCGAGCACATGTGCCGCCACGGGCTGGCTGTCCGCCACGAGCAGGCCGACCACGTCGGTGAGGTACTCCTCGCCCTGCGCGTTGTCGGTGGTGAGCCGCTTGAGCGCGCCGCGCAGCAGTTCGACGTCGAAGACGTACACGCCGGTGTTGATCTCGTTGATCGCCGCGGTGGCCGCATCCGCGTCGCGCTGCTCGACGATCTCCCGCACCCGGCCGCCGGGGCCGCGCACGATCCGGCCGTACCCGGTGGGGTCCGCGACCGCGGCGGTCAGGACCGTCGCCGCGGCGGCCGTCTCGTGGTGGTGTTCGACGAGGCCGGTGACCGCCTCGCGGGTCAGGAGCGGCACGTCACCCGGCAGCACGATCACCGGTGCGTCCGGCGGGAGATCGCCGAGTGCGCCGAGGGCGGCTCGCACGGCGTGCCCGGTGCCGCCCTGGTGCTCCTGCACCGCGGTGATCACGTGTGGCGCGCGGTCGGCGAGCATCGCCGTGACCTGCTCCCGCCCGTGGCCGACGACGACCACGGTGCGTTCGGCCTGGACCGGCGTGGCCGCGTGGAGCACGTGCTCGAGCAGGGTGCGCCCGGCGAGCCGGTGCAGGACCTTGGGCAGCTTCGAACGCATTCGCCGGCCTTCGCCCGCCGCGAGGACGATGACAGCGGCCGKACGTGGCTGAGTCACAGAAGCTCCCGCAATCTCGACGGAACCGGGCTGCGCCTGGCCTGCCTCGCCGATGGCCGAAGCGCACCGGCCGAACCGCACCGGTCGACCTGCACCGGCTCACTCGCGGAACGTGAGGCATCGACTGGCAGCCTACCGGGGCAGCACTCTACCCAGTGAACCTTTTCCGTAGTCGGCAGGGGACCTGCGGCGTCGCTGACCGTGACCGTGAGGCGGAAAAGGTTCAATGCACCTTTTCCATCGTCGGCTGGTACCCGCGGTACCGCTGACCGCCGACCGTGAGATGGAAAGGCTCGGGGTTGAGTGGGTCCATCTCCGGAACCGGGATCGTGTGAATGCGATATAGAAATCAGGCATTCAAATACAGGGATACACCTGGCGGGATATTGTGGCCCACGGGCCCGAAACATCCTGCTTCCCTCGTGCTCCGCCGCCACGACTCGAACGTGGACTAAGAGAACCAAAATCTCCTGTGCTGCCGATTACACTACGGCGGACCGTGAGGAAAGGGGCCGTTGGGAAAAGGCCGGCCAGTTCCGGCGCTAGTCTACCATCGCCGCGGCGATGGGAAGAAATATTCGCGGGTCTGGGCGTGCGTGCATGTGGTCTCGCCGGCCACGCGCCGCCGCGGCTGCGGCAGCGCGGTTCGAGTGTCTCCCGGTGGCCGACCGGAGTCGCCGCGGCCACTCCGGTCGGCCACGGCCCGTTATTGCCCTCGTGGCCCGCCGCCCTTCGCCTTCACCCGGTGCCCGGCCGGCTACACCTCGCCCGGCGGCATCCTAAGGACGCAAGGTGATGATCACATTGCGGGGGGTGTCAGGACCGACTGGTCGGGGAATCAGTGCTCGCGTAAAGAACGCGATCTGCCGCGCCGCGGTCCGGCACGTACCCGGTTGCACGGCCCGTTTGCGTGGCGGACGCCGTGAATGGGGCCGGCCGTCATCCAAGCGGGCTAACGTGGCGACTACAGGGTCGGCAGTGAGCGGCCCACCGCGACGGACGGGATGAAGCCGATGACCGCTGCCGACACGGTGAAAACTACTGAAAACAGGCCTCGGGGTGTGTCTGTCGCCGACGGTGACCAGCGCTCCGCGAGTGCCGGCCTACCTGCGCCGGAGCAGCCGGGGGAGCGCCACACCGCCATGCCGGGCTCGGCCGCCCGGGCACGCGGTGAACAGGTTGTGCTGCTGGCCACGATCCTGGTTCCGTTCGCCGCGCTTGTCGCGGCCGTTCCGTTGTTGTGGGGGCGCTGGATCTCCTGGCGTGACGTGGTGCTGGCGGCAGTGATGTACGCGATCACCGGCCACGGTGTCACGATTGGATTCCACCGGTATTTCACCCACCGCGGATTCAAGACCTCCCGGCCGGTGCGGGCAGCGCTGGCGATCGCCGGCAACATGGCTATTGAGGGCCCGGTGATCCGCTGGGTCGCGGACCACCGCCGCCATCATGCCTTCAGCGATGCCGAGGGCGACCCGCACTCGCCGTGGCGCTACGGCACCGGGCCGGTCGCGCTCGCCCGCGGGCTCTGGCACTCCCACATCGGCTGGCTTTTCGACGTTGAGCAGACCGATCAGCGCCGCTATGCTCCAGACCTTCTGGACGACCCGATGATTGTTCGGATCAGTCACTCCTTCGCCCTCTGCGCCTTTGTCAGCCTCGCGGTGCCCCCGCTTGTCGGCGGGTTGTGGGGTGGTTCGTTCGAGGCGGCCGTGCAGGCCTTCTTCTGGGCCTCGCTCGTCCGGGTGGCATTGCTGCACCACGTCACCTGGTCGGTGAACAGCATCTGCCATGTCCTGGGCTCGCGGCCCTACCGCTCGCGGGACCGTTCCGGCAATGTGTGGCCGCTGGCGCTGCTGTCCATGGGGGAGTCCTGGCACAACCTGCACCACGCCGAGCCGACCTCGGCCCGGCACGGCGTCCGGCCCTGGCAGGTCGACACCAGCTTCTACGGCATCAAGCTGCTCGAGACCCTGCGGCTGGTCTGGGACGTCCGCTGGCCTGATCCGGAGCGCCTGGCCGGCAAGCGGGTCTGACCGCGCCGGCCGGGCGGCGCGGCGCAGCCGCCTCGCGGGTCAGGAGCCGGGTCAGGAGCCCTCGATCCGCGAGGCCAGGGTCAGCCACTGCTCCTCGGTGGAGTCCTTCTGCGCTGTGACGGCCTGCAGCTCGGTGTTCAGGGCGAGGATGCGCCGGTGATCGGTGGCGGCCTCGGCCAGCGCGGTGTGCAGCTCCGACTCCTGGCGCTCGAGCTTCTCCAGGGCCCGCTCCAACCGGGACAGCTCCTTGCGGGCCGCCCGCAGCTCGCCGGAGGTCATGGCCGGAGCCGCCGGCGTGCTCGCCGCGGGCCCGGTCCGCGCGCCGGTCGCGGCCCCGGAGCCGTTCCCGGCGGACCGGTCGGTGGCGGTGGACCGTCCGGTGGCGCTCCCGCCGCCAGCCCCGGCCGCGCTCGGCGGCTGGCCCGGGGATCCGGCCGAGGCCTCGGCCGCCGCGCGCCTGGCCAGGTACTCCTCGATCCCGCCCGGCAGCATGGTGATCCGCCTGTCGCCCAGCAGCGCCATCACGACGTCGCAGGTGCGCTCCAGGAAGTACCGGTCGTGGCTGACGACCACGAGGGTCCCGGACCAGGAGTCCAGCAGGTCCTCGAGCGCGGTCAGCGTGTCGGTGTCGAGATCGTTCGTGGGCTCGTCCAGGAGCAGCACGTTCGGCCGCTCCATCAGCAGCCGCAGCAGCTGGAGGCGGCGCCGCTCGCCACCGGAGAGATCACGCACCCGGGTCCACTGCCGGCCCGACGGAAGGCCGAACTGCTCGAGCATCTGCCCGGCCGTCCGCTCCCGGCCGCGTTCCAACGTGAGGACCCGAGCGACCTGCTCGACGGCCTCCAGCGCCCGCAGCTCGCCCGGCAGCTCGGCCACCTCCTGGGACAGGGTCGCGACGCGCGCACTGGCACCCTGCCGGACCTGCCCGGAGTCCGGCCGCAACGCGCCGGTGAGCAGGCGCAGCAGCGAGGTCTTGCCGGCACCGTTGACACCGACCAGCCCGATCCGGTCGCCGGGCCCCAGCCGCCAGGTCACGTCGTGCAGCAGCTCACGGCCACCGACGGACAACGTGGCGTCCTCGACGTCGAAGACGTCCTTGCCCAGGCGTGCAGCGGCGAACGTGCGCAGCGCGAGGCTGTCGCGGGCTGGTGGCTCGTCGGCGATCAGCGCGTTGGCGGCCTCGATGCGGAACCGCGGCTTGCTGGTCCGGGCCGGCGGGCCACGGCGCAGCCAGGCCAGCTCCTTGCGGAGCAGGTTCTGCCGCCGGGCCTCGGTCGCGTCGGCCCGCCGGGCGCGTTCCGCCCGGGCCAGCACGTAGGCCGAGTAGCCGCCTTCGTAGGCGTCGACCCGCCCGTCCACGACCTCCCAGACGCGGTCGCAGACCTCGTCGAGGAACCAGCGGTCGTGGGTGGCGACGAGCAGGGCGCACCGCCGGGAGGCGAGGTGACGCGCGAGCCAGGCGACGCCCTCGACGTCGAGATGGTTGGTCGGCTCGTCCAGGATGAGCAGGTCGAGCTCCTGGACGAGCAGGCGGGCCAGCGCGACCCGCCGCCGTTCACCGCCGGACATCGTGGCGGTGCCCTCATCGAGCCGGTCGAGCAGCCCGAGGCCGGTGAGCACCGCCCGCTGCCGGGGGTCGGCCGCCCACACGTGGTCGGCCACGTCGCCGACGACCGCCGAACGGACGGTGCCGGCGGGCAGCGCGTCGGTCTGGGACAGTGCGCCGATCCGGGTGCCACCGGCGTGCACGACCCGGCCGGAGTCCGGCTGTGCCTCGCCGGAGAGGATGCGCAGCAGGGTGGACTTCCCGGCCCCGTTGCGGCCGACCACACCGATCCGCTCCCCGGTACCGAGCCCGAGGCTCACCCCGTCGAGCAGGACCCGCGTGCCGTGCGCGGCGGAAACCGTCTCCAGCGAGACGACGACAGCGCTCACGCCGGCCTCCGCGCCATCGCCACGCCTGTCACAGTCACGCCTGTCACAGTCACGCCGGTCACTGGCACACCTGTCACCGGCACGCGGGTCACCGTCACGCCGAGGCGGACGACGGGGGAAGCAGCTGGGCGCCCGCCACCGGCCCCTGCGCCCGCCGGACCGCCCGGGCGACCCCCATGCCGGCGAGGCTCGCCGCGAGCGACACGCTGGCGGCGGCGTCCCGCGCGAGGAAGGCGCAGGTCGGCCCGGAGCCACTCACGATCGCGCCGATCGCCCCGAGCTCGAGGCCGCTCTCCAGGACCCGCCGCAGTGACGGACGCAGCCGCAGCGCGGCCGGCTGCAGGTCGTTGACGAGCGCGGCGCCGAGCTCCTCGGGAGAACCGCTGCGCAGGGCGCTGAGCACCGCGTCGGCGGGCGTCGGGCCGGTCTGCAGCCGGCCCTCGGCCAGCCGGTCGAACTCGGCGTAGACAGCGGGGGTGGACAGCCCGCCGTCGGCGAGGGCGAACACCCAGTGGTACTCGCCACGCCCGAGGACGTCGGTCAGCTGCTCACCGCGGCCGGTGCCGAGCGCGGTCCCGCCGGCGAGCGGGAACGGGACGTCGCTGCCCAGCCGGGAGGCCAGCTCCACCAGGGTCGCACGGTCCAGGCCGGCTCCCCACAGGGCGTCGAAGGCGACCAGGGCCGCGGCCGCGTCCGCGCTGCCGCCGGCCATGCCGGCCGCCACGGGGATGCCCTTCGACAGGGTCAGATGGGCCGCTTCCCCGTGGATGCCGGCCGCCTCGGCGACGAGGTACGCGGCGCGGACGGCCAGGTTGTCCCGGCCGGTGGGCACCACCGAGATCGAGGACTCGGCTGGCGTGTCGCCGCCCGTCGGCGTGTCGTCGCCGTCGGCGCCCGCCGGGCTCGACGGCCGGGCGCCCTCGCCCGCGACACCGACCGTGACGATGATCGGGTCCTCGTCGGTGAAGGCGGGGCCGGAGCCATCCGGCCCGGCCAGCGACTCCGGCGGGATCGACGTCGCGGTGAGCTCGTCGTAGAGCGAGACGGCCTGCAGGATCGTCGTTACTTCGTGGTAGCCGTCGGCGCGCAGTGGGCCCACTCCGAGGTGCAGGTTGACCTTGGCGGGAGCGCGAACGGTGACGGTGGGTTGGGCGTGACCGGGTTCGGCGGTGCGTCGACCCGGATTCGATCGAGGCAGCGGACGCTCCTTGGCTCAGGCGTCGCTCGCGGCGAGCGCGCTCGGCGTGGCCGGTGGTGGTCACCAGGGCTTGCGCTCAACCTATCGGTCGCGGCGTCCGATCGGCTCCGCGCGCCGGGCGGACGTATTAGTCCGGTCCGGGCGGGTACCCGTCGGGTGCACAGCACGCGGGACATGGCAGGCCATGGCCGGTGATCGCGGACCACGACGGGTGTGCACCCGATGGTCCGGCCCGATGGCCCGGCCTGGTTCCCGGCGAGGTGCGGTCGGCCCGGGTGTTCCGGTCGGCCGGACGAGAGGAACCGTGACGCGGGAGGGGCAGCGATGACGACCACCACTCGGACCGAGGCCACAGCGGACTCGGGCCAGGACGCAGCGGCGGCGCGTGGGGGACCCGGGCAGACCTGGTCGGGGCATTCCGGGCAGTCGGCGTCCCAGGGGGCCCCGGCCGGTAGCGGGGACCGCTACGAAGGCCGCGGTAACGGCACCTCCGAGCGCTCGGGAGCGATGGCCAGGCGCACGTCCACCGAACTGGTGACGGCCCAGGGCCGGACGTCGATCTCGGACTCGGTCGTCCGCAAGATCGCCGGGGTGGCGACCCGGGAGGTCTCGGGCGTGCACGACCTCGGAACCGGCGGAACCCGTGCGATGGGCACGTTCAGATCCCGGCTGCCGGGCACCACTCCCAGCGTGTCGCAGGGGGTCGCGGTCGAGGTCGGTGAGCGGCAGGCGGCCGTCGACCTCGATGTGGTCTGCGAGTACGGGGTCTCGATCGTCGATCTCTCCCAGGCCGTCCGGCGCAACGTCGTCGACTCGATCGAGCAGATGACCGGCCTGGAGGTCACCGAGGTCAACATCGCCGTCGATGACGTCTATATCGGCGATGAGGAGCCGGAACAGGGCCCCCGAGTGCAGTGACCGCCACCGCCACCGCCATCACCAGCGCCGCCAGCGCCAGCGCCACCAGCGCCATCGCCGCCCCCGGTGCGGCCGCGGGCGCGCGGGCCCGGCCCACCACGGGTGCGGGTCGCGGATGGAGCACCGACCCGCGCGCGGTCGAGCGACAGGTGCGGGCGTGTCCGGACGTGATCCGGCTGGCCGGCAGCCCGGCCGAGGCGGTGCGGGTGCTACCGGACGCGGTCGTCGTCGCGGTGGTCTGCCGCTACGGCCCCACCATGACCGAGCTCGCGAACCAGGTCCGGTCGGCGGTTCTCATCGCGGCTCCGGAAACCCCACGGGTGGACGTGATGATCACCGATCTCGACGTCGACCTGCCGGGGTGGCCGTCCCCGGCCCCTGGTGCGCCGGCGTGCTCGGAGCCCGCCGGTCGGGGATCGCGGCCCGGAGCTCGGAGACCTGTAGGCCGCAGACCCGGAGTTCGGAGAGCTGAGGGTTTCGCCCATGCCGGTTCGGGCAGTTGACCGTCGCGGGCCCGGGGCGTCTGACGCGGCGGCGGAGCGGGCGCGGCTACAGGCCGCTCGGCGGCGCTTCGTTCTCGCGAACCACCCGGACCGCGGCGGTGACCCGGTGGCGTTCGCCCAGGGGCTGCGTGCGTTCGACGACGCTCGGCCGTCGCAGACCATCACCTTCTACCGCCGGCGGGGCGTGCTCCGCCGCAGCCTCGCGGCGCTCGCCCGCGTGCTGGCGCGGACGGGTGGCCGCTCGTGAACTGGAAGGTCATGAGCGCCCGGGTGAGACTTGGTGCCGACCCAACGTGCCGAGTCCGGCACTCGGCGAGCGGTCTCGCTGAGGTGAGCGGCCTCGGGGAACGGTGGCCAGTGAGCGGCGAGCCGTAGCCGTGAAAGTGAGCGGCGAGCCGTGGCCGTGAAGTCCTGCCAGGGCCGAGAGCCGAGGGTCGAGTCGGTGACGGTCGGTGACGTCTATGGGGAGGTGCCTGGATGCGATCGGGTGCGCTCGGGCTTGTCGCCGGGCTCGTCGCTGGTCTCGCGCTGGCGTTCGGGGGCTTCGGTGAGTTCCTCATCGTTCTGCTCTTCGGTGCGATCGGCCTGTTCGTCGGGAAGATCGTTGATGGTGACATCGATCTGAGTCGCCTTGAGTGGGTCCGCGCCCGGTCGGGTTCGGAACGCTCGGCCCGCTCGCCACGCGACGGGTTCGTCCGCGGCGAGCGCCGTCGGGGGCGGTCGTGAACATCAGGACCCCGGCCGGGGCCCGCCCAGGCTCGGTGCGGGTGGCGGAACGG
Source organism: Frankia sp. CcI49 (assembly GCF_001983215.1). Taxonomy (NCBI): domain Bacteria; kingdom Bacillati; phylum Actinomycetota; class Actinomycetes; order Frankiales; family Frankiaceae; genus Frankia; species Frankia sp. CcI49. Next base: position 140,797 of record NZ_MOWP01000027.1, on the reverse strand, counting down.
GTGGTGGCGAAGATCGCCGCGATCGCCGCGGCCGAGGTCGAGGACGTCGCGGCCCCGCCGCCCCGCCTGGGGAGGAGGGGCCGTCTCAGGCGCTGGCCCGCGGCGTCGGTGAAGGTCGTCAACGGAGCGGTCCGGGTGTCGCTGACCTTGTCGGTCGTGTACCCGGCTCCGGTCGCGGCGACGGCCGAGGCGGTACGCAACCGGGTACGTGAGCGGGTCGCCGCACTGGCTGGTCTCCCCGTCGCGCACATCGACATCGAGGTGCCGATGCTGTGCGGGCCGGTCGGCGCCGGGGTGCGGGCGCACTGAGTGCCTCCGCCCGCCCGGGTCGTCCGCCCGCCCGCGGTGGCGACGTGTCGGGACGGCTACCGCCGGGCAGATCGAAGTGTGCTGGTCGTTCGCTCGGACCTCGGTTTCGTGATCGCGGAGCCGGCGTCGGCGGAGGCCCAGCAGCTGGACGGGGATCCCAGCGGCTGAGGGAGGCGCCATGCGGCCCGGTAACCGGGTTCTTGCCGCGCTCGTCGCGGCGCTGCTCGCGGCCGCCGGTGTGATCGCGGTCGTGGAGATCGTCGCCGCGTCCGGCGGGCGCGGGCCGGTGATCGTCGACTGGCCCGCCTGGTCGGCCCACCTCACCGCCTGGGCGTGGTCGTCCGGTGCGGCCCGCTTCTGGGGCGTGCTGCTCGCGCTCGTCGGCCTCGGCCTGCTCCTGCTCGGCTCCCGGGCTGGCGGGAGGCCCCGGTTCCAGGCCCGTCCGACCACCTCCGGTGCGTCCGGCGCGTCGTCGTCTCGCGCGTCGTCCCCCGGTGCGTCCGTGTCCGGTGCGTGCGCGTCCGGTGCGGCGGCGGAGGTGGCCGTGTACGTGCCTCGCAGTGCCCTCGCCCGAGCACTTCGCGCCACGGCACTGGCGACCGACGGGATCACCTCCGTGTCGGTGCGGGTGAGGCGCCGCCGCGCGGTGGTCCGTCCACGGCTGCGGGGGCGGACGTCCGTCGGCGCGGTGACGGAGGTCCGGGCACGGCTCGCGCGCACGATCGAGTCCTTCGAGCTGCGACGTCCGCCGCGGCTCGTGGTGGAGCCGGCCGTCGGCGGGCGGCCGCGACGACTTCGGCGGGGCGGCCGGGGGATCCTGCCCGACGGTGCCGCGGGGGCCCCGACCGGCTGGGGGACGTCCGCGGCCAGGCGCCGGGTCGCCGGCGGCGTCCACGCACAGGACGTCCACGCACAGGACGTCCACGTGGCGGGTGACGGGGCTGCGGGTGGCGAGGGCGTGGGTGGTGCGGCCGCCGCACAGGACGCCCTGGGGGCGCGGGAGCGACAGCGGTGAGGCCCGGTGGGCGTGGAGCTGGCGCCAGTGGCGGCGGAGGCGTCGGCGCTGGGCGCCACGCAGGCGTCGCCGGGCTGCGGCGACGCCGGTACCGGCCGGCGGTGGAGCGCTGGAACAGTGTCCTGCTGGGGCTGCTCGGCCTGCTTCTGCTCGGTGCCGGTGTGGTCGTCCTCCTGGCCGGATTCGGTGTGTTCGGCACGGCCTTCGCCGACCAGGCGGTGCTCAGCCCTGACACCAGATCCTTCGCGGCCCGGCATGGCTGGTTCTGGCCAGCTGTGGGCACGGCGGCCGGGCTTCTCGCACTGGGCGCGCTCGGCTGGCTGTGCGTTCAGCTCAGAACCGGCCGGCCGCGTGGGCTCCAGATCACCGATGACGTGGTCGGTGGTGTCCATGTGGGCAGCGCCGCGCTGACCGACGCCGTCGCGGACGATCTGCTGCAGAACCCGGTGGTGCGAGCTGCCCGGGTGGACCTTCGGGGGGGTCCGCGGCGGCCGGTGCTGCAGATGGCCGTCGAGGCGGAGGCCGGCGCGGACGCCCGTGCGGTGCGTTCCGACGTCGAGGGTCGCGTCCTGCCGCACGCACAGCGCGCGCTGGGGCGTCCGGACCTGGCGGCCGAGGTCGAGCTCGGGGTGTACGCTGCACCGCCGGCCCGGGTGCTCTGATGCCTGCTTCTCGGGCGGGTCGGTCACACTGCGGCGGGTCGGTCACACTGTCCGTCGGGTGGACCGTTCAATAGGTGAGACTGTCCTGGGCGACACGACACCCGTCAGGAGTTGACGGCAGTGCGTCCGGTACTGTTGAGAACCGCGTCCTTCGCGGTCTCGCCGTCCGGCACTGATCCATCACTGTGCGAGCTGGCGCTGTGTGAAGAGCACAGTGTGAGCTGGCACTGTGCGGGATTGTCCCGACGGCGCCGAGTTATCAGTTGTTGAAAGGATGAGCGCCCCCATGTCCGAGGTCCGCATCGCCGCGGAGCCGCGCACCGAGTTCGGGAAGGGCGGGGCTCGTCGCACCCGCCGGGCCGGCAAGGTCCCGGCTGTTCTCTACGGTCACGGCCAGCCGCCGCGCCACATCGCGCTGCCCGCCCACGATCTGCTGCACGCGTTCAAGACCGACGCCGGTACCAACGTCCTGCTGACGCTGGAGATCTCGGGTAGCACCGAGCTCGCCCTCCCCAAGGAGGTGCAGCGCCACCCGATCCGCGGCAGCTACGAGCACGTCGATCTCGTCCTGGTGAACCGCGGTGAGCGGGTCACGGTCGAGGTCGCGGTCACCCTCGTCGGTGACGCCCACCCCGACACCCTGGTCGACCAGCAGGTCACCGCGCTCGCCGTCAAGGCGGACGCGACTGCGCTGCCCGGCCCGATCGAGGTCGACATCACCGGTCTCGAGCCGGGGCACGGCATCGCCGCCTCCCAGCTCGAGCTGCCGCGCGGCGTCGAGCTCGAAGCTGACGCCGAGCTGGTCATCGTTCAGGGGCTGGCCAAGAAGACGGCGGCCCAGGTCGAGGCCGACCTCGGTGAGACCGCCGAGACCGCCGAGGGTGCCGAGACCGCCGAAGCCGCCGCGTCGGCCTGAGCCTGAGCCGTTCGGCGAACCACGTGGACGTTTCCGCCGACGACGGGCCCTGGCTCGTCGTCGGCCTCGGCAATCCTGGGCCCGGTTATGCCGGGAACCGGCACAACGTCGGGTTCATGGTGGTGGACCTGCTGGCCGAGCGCACCGGTGCTCGGCTGCGATCCCACCGCTCCCGCGCCGATGTGGACCAGGTGCGCCTCGCCGGTCGTCCGGCGGTGCTCGCCAGGCCCCGGACGTTCATGAACGTCTCGGGGCCTCCGGCGGCTGCCCTGCGGGCCTTCTACAAGGTGGACGTCGCGCACGTGATCGTCGTGCACGACGAGCTGGACATCCCGTTCGGCGCCATCCGACTCAAGCGCGGAGGCGGGGACAACGGCCACAACGGTCTCCGGTCGATCACCTCGGCGCTGGGCTCGCGTGACTATCTCCGGGTGCGGGTCGGTATCGGCCGTCCGCCTGGCCGGATGGACCCGGCGGACTTCGTGCTCCGTGACTTCAGCACGGTCGAGCGCAAGGAACTTCCGCTGCTCGTCGACAGCGCGGCGGATGCTGTCGAGTCACTGCTCTCCGAGGAGCTCTCCGCGGTCCAGAACCGTTTCCACGCCAGCTGACCGGTACGGCGCAGGCAGGGCGAATGCGCCGTGCGCCAACCATGTTCGCCCGCTGGGCATCCGGGTAAGTTGGCGGGGTGCTGCGTGACCAGAGCCCTCGATGCTCGCACTGACGCCCGGGCGCCCGCTCTCGGGCGACTCCTACACCGTCGTCGCGCTCGGCGCGCACGCCGATGACGTGGAGATCGGCGCCGGTGGCACGATCGCCCAGATGATCGCCTCTCGCCCGGGGACCATGGTCCACTGGGTGGTCTTCTCCGGCGGCGGCGAGCGGGGCTCCGAGGCCGAGGCCAGTGCCCGTGAGCTGCTCGGCTCGTCGCTGGGCTCGCTGCACCTGCACGAGGTTCGAGACGGGTTCCTGCCCCGCGAGTGGAGCGGGGTGAAGGAGATGCTGCTCCAGATCGCCCGCCAGATCACGCCGGACGTCGTTTTCGCGCCCTCACTGAGCGATGCCCATCAGGACCATCGCATGCTGGCCGAACTGGCCTGGCAGGCTTTCCGGGGCGCGCTGATCCTCGGCTATGAGATCCCGAAGTGGGAGGGCGACCGGGGCACGCCCACTCTCTACGTGCCGGTGTCCGAGTCGGTGGTCGCGGCCAAGGTCGAGCACCTGCAGCGGCATTTCCGCAGCCAGCACGACCGGGTCTGGTTCGACGAGGAGACCTTTCGCGCCACCATGCGGCTGCGGGGCGTGGAGTGCGGCAGCCGCTACGCCGAGGCCTTCGACGCGCGCAAGCTGACGCTCCTGTGGTGATGACCGGCCGGTGATGACCGGCGGCTAGCCACCCGGCAAGCACGAAAGCTGGCCACCCGGCACCTGCGAGGTGTGGGGGATTTCGGTCGTTCCAACGACCAGAATCCTCGAGTCCTGCCAGGTGGCAACGGCGGCCCGAGGTCACGGTTCGAAGATCTGAGGATCTGCGTCGTCCCACCGACCAGAATCCTCAGATCTCGCTGCTGGCAACTGTGGAAAAAGTGGCAACGGTCGCCCGGAGCTCGGGATCCGCTGGGGCTACCGGGGTGTCGCGGGGCTACCGGGGTGTCGCGGCCGGCTGGCCCGGCGCCGTGGCCGAGGCCGCGTGATGCTGATCGGCCAGCATGCTCCGGAGGCGGCCGATGAGCGTCGCATGATCAAGCTCTCGCAGGACGAAGTCGCGGCCCGCGGTGCCGACCTCGGCGGCCAGCCACGGGTTCTCCAACAGGCCGCAGACCGCGTCGGCGAACGCGGCCGGGTCGTCCGCGACGAGCAGGTGCTCACCCGCGCGCCAGCCGAGGCCACGGCTGCCCGTCGGCGTGCTCACGACCGGTGTGCCGACCGACATCGCCTCGATCGCCTTGATGTTGACACCGGACCCGGACTGCATCGGGTTCACCGACACCGTGGCGCCGGCGACATAGCCGAGGACGCTCGGCACGTCGGTGTGCAGCTCGACACCGTCGAAACCGCCGAGCCACTGTGCCAGGCCCTCTTCGGGGCGCCGCCCGACGACCTGCAGGATCGCCTCGGGGTGGCGCTGGCGGATCGTCGGCCAGCAGCCCCCGAGGAACCACCGCAGCGCCTCGATGTTCGTGGGCGTGTCCAGCGAGCCGACGAACACCGCGGTGGTCCCCGCCCGCTCGATGCCCGCGAGCCCGCCCGCCGCCCGCACACCCGCGACCGTGCTGGCCGGCAGGAACGGTGGCAGATGGTACGTCGGGACGCTCGCCCGTGGCCGGCGCCATTCGTGGTCCTCGACCGAGATGTCGGCGATGGCGTTGATGAGCGGCGAGTGGTGCATCTCCTGCTCGGCCAGCCGGAGGCGGTGGTACTCCAGCTCGTAGGCGACCGCGCGGGGCCCGCTGGAGCTCCGGGCGAGGACGTGGAAGAACTCCGAGTCGATGTTGTGCGCGCGCACCAGGTGCGGAAGACGCCAGATGCGTGCGATCTCCTCGCCCAGATGCGACGTCCGGCAGCTGTAGCTGATGACGAAGTCCGCTCGGGGCGGCGTCTGCTGCAGGGCCTTGCGCAACGGCCCGACGGGGCGCGACGCGTGGATGAAGGGCCGCGGGGACAGGTGCGCGAGGGGACTGTCGTCCCGGGGAAGCCGGATGACGGCCGCGCCGGGGACGGCCTCCTCATAGGCGGCGATATCGAGGTCGGTACGGGACGGCACCAGGACCTGCATCCGGATACCGGCCGCCGAGGCCGCGGTGAGGAAGCTGAATGTCTCCACACGCCCACCGGCATCCGCGGGCAGGAAGGGCTCCTCGACCACGACGATCCAGCGTTCGGAGTCGCTCATCCCAGCAACTGTAGCCCGTTGGTCCCGCGCCGCCGCCGACCGGTCCACGAACGGCGGGCCGGGGCGTCGCCGCCCGCGCCCGCGCCGTCGTGGGGGACCGGCCCGTGCGGGGCCGGCTGGTGGGACCTGCTGGCGGGACCGGCTCGCGGCCGACTGGCACTTTGGTACCACCGGACCCCGGCCGGATTGGCAGATGCCCGCGCCGAAAGTCCCGCGCGCCAGGGCCCGTGGGACAAGTCCGGTGCGGCCCGTGGCGGAATGCGGCGGGGGAACACGGCTGTTTCGGCTTCATTGCGAGCGCAATAAACACGGACCGGCTGCGAGGTGACATGCCCGTCTGTCTGCGCGAACCAGATCACCGATCAGACCACGGCGAAGCCGATCCGTTGAGCGGCTGGTGATCGCGGCTCGGCGGGCGTCGCCGATCTGACGGGAACGATGCCCGGGGGCCTCTCTGCGGACGCGCAAGGCCACCGCTACGGTAATGCCATGACAGGAGCTCGTGCGTTCGGTAAGGGCGTCGCGATCGCGGCACTCGGTGCGACCGCCGTGTACGGTCACGTTCTGTATCCCGCCTATATCGGGTACCGGAGTCGTGGGCTCACACCGTCACAGCCGGAGGACCCGGAGGTCTGGCCGGGGCTGAGCGTGGTGGTCTCCGCCTACCGTGAGGCCGCCGTCATCGGTACGAAGCTCGACGAGCTGACCGGTACGGACTACCCCGGGCAGATGGAGATCGTGGTCGTCGCGGACGACGCGGAGACGGCCGCGGCCGCCCGCCGCCCCGGCGTCCGCGTCCTCTCCTCCGGGGAGCGGCTGGGCAAGGCCCGCGCGGTCAACCGCGGGGTCGCGGCGGCGAGCCATGACGTGGTTGTGCTCACCGATGCCAACGCGGTGCTGGCGCCGCACGCGCTGCGCGCGGCGGCCCGCCACTTCACCGACGAGACCGTCGGAGCGGTGGCCGGTGAGAAACAGGTCGACGACCCGGCGGGTGCCCAGGGCTTCTACTGGAAGTTCGAGTCCTGGCTCAAGCAGTGTGAGTCGGCGACGGGTGCCACCATCGGCGTGGTCGGCGAGATGCTCGCTTTCCGGCGTAAGGCGTTCCGCCCGTTGCCGGGCGACACCGCGGTCGATGATGCCTGGCTCGCGTTGGACATTCTCGAAAGTGGTCTGCGGGTGGTCTACGAGCCCGAGGCGTATTCGATAGAGACGTCCGCACCGGACTATGACGCCGAATGGGAACGTCGTACCCGAATCGTCGCCGGGAACCTGGACATGCTCTGGCGGCGCCGTGAGGCGCTCGTCCCCGGCGCGCTGCCCGTGACCGCCCAGCTCTGGGGGCACCGGCTCGTCCGATCCTCGTTCGGGCCGATGGCACATGTGGCGTTGGTGGCGCTGGCTGTGCCGGCGGCGCGGCACAGCTGGGGGGCCAGGGTCTTCCTGGTCGGCAACGCGGCCGGTGCGGCCAGCGCCGGCGTGCTGATGAGGGGCGGCACGCCGCCCGGCCCGAGCCGGCTGGTGGCCCAGGTGTTCTTCCTGCAGGCCGTGGCGCTCGGTGGGGTACGCCGCTTCCTCGCCCACGACCGTCCCGCGGTCTGGCCGAAGCCGGAACGGCAGGCCCCGGTCGCCGCGCAGTCCCCGACCCAGCTTCCGTCCGCTCCCGAGGCCGCCTCCGGCCCCGCGGGCACGCCGGCCTCCAGGGCGAGCTGAGAGGAGTTCACGTGTCGGACAACGATGCCGTCCCGGCTGCCGAAACCGAGCCCGTGGAGCCGACAGCGCCCAGCACGTCCGCGGACGCGCCGGCCGCGACGGACATGGCGGCGGACTCAGCCACATCCGCGGCCGCACCGAGCGCCCGGCCCGTCGCGCCCGGCTGGTCGTTCGAGCTGTCCCTGGTGAGTTTCCACAGCCGTGGTCAGCTTGAGCAGATGTTCGAGACGCTGCCGCCCGACCTGCCGGTGGTGGTCACCGACAACGCCAAGGGCGTGGACAAGGTCGACGAGCTCGTCGCGCAGCGGCCGAACGGCCGGTACATCGACTCGGGCGGCGGCAAGGGCTTCGCGAAGGCCTCGAACATGGGCATGCGCTCGTCCGCCTACGAGTACGTGGTGCTGGGCAACCCCGACAGCCGGCCGACCGTCGAGATCATGCAGGCGCTCGTGGACGACCTTGAGCGTGACCCCGAGCTGGTCGTCAGCGCGGCCACGATGCAGGGCACCGACGGCCGGCCCGAGCTCGGGAACGGCGGCTGGGAGCCGACTCCGCGCCGGGTCCTCATGCATGTGCTCGGYGCACACAAGATCGCGCCGTCGTCGGCGCTGTTCGCCCGCCCGAAGCCCAACCGCCCGATGAGCCCCGAGTGGCTGACGGGGGCCTGCATGGCCGTGCGCCGCAAGGCCTTCCTGGAGCTGGGCGGCTTCGACGAGACGTTCTACGTCTACAACGAGGACATGGCGCTCGGCCGGGCGATTCGGGAGGCGGGGCTGCGTCAGCAGCTGCGCACCGACCTGTTCGTTCCGCACGGCGCGGGCGGCTCCGGCGCCGGCAAGACCTGGATGCTCCAGATGCGCGGCGCCTCGATGGTCCGCTATCTGCGCAAGCACAACGCGCCGGCACGGGTGAACGTCATGCGCTCCATGCTCGTCGCGGGTTATGCCGGGCGTACCGCGCTTTCCCGGGCCCGCGGCCACAAGGCCACGGCGGACGAGCACGCGGCGTACATCAAGGGCCTGCTGGTCGGCCCGCCGCCGCGCTGACGGCCGACCGCTGACGGCCGCCGCCAGCGGCGCGGAGCTACTTGATGGAGGCCCCCGGAACGCCTCGGCTGGTCAGCGGGGGGTCGTCCAGGCCCGGGTGTCGACCGGTCGGCCGGTCGATGTCGACGGTGGTGGTGGCGCGGCGGCCCGAGGCCGGCTGGCCGGCGGGTACTGACGCACCGGACGTACCGGCATCGTGGGCCGTCCCGGCGGTGCCTGTGGCCGGACGATGTGCGCGGCGGGCTCGGGCGGGGCGGTCGCCGGTGCCGGCCGAACCGCTGTCGGCGCGGGTCGGGCTGCCGCAGGTGCGGACCACGCCGGTGTCGCCGCGGGCCAGGCCGGCGTTGGCGCGGGTGCGTGCCCTGGCGGCGGCCAGCTCGGATCCACCGGTGTGGCCCTTCGCTGCCTGCGGCGTTCGCGCATCGCCGCGTACCGGGCGCCGAACAGAAGGTGCGCGAGTGCTCCGAGCAGCGCACCCTCGACCGTGGCCAGGCCCAGCATGAGAATCCACAGCGCCGCGGAGGGCCCGGCCGAGCGCTTCGAGGGGACGAGGCCGGCGGAGTCGTCCGGGGCCGCCGTGAGGCTGCCCGCCGCCGCGCTGCCGCCCGCTGAACTGTCCGCCGTGGCATCGCCCGCCGCGGCGGCACCGGGGCTGCGCGCGGCGAGCAACGGGTTCGTGGTGACGAGTGGGATCTCGGTCGTCAGTGCCGCGACCGGGTCCACGAGCCCGAAGCCGTACTGGTCGTCACGTCCCAGCGGGCCCATGTCGGTTGCGGTGCGAATCAGCCGGTTGACGACGTTGGCCGCGTCGAGGGTGGGCAGCTCGGCCCGGACGAGCGCCGCGACACCCGCGACGATCGCGGCGGAGTTGCTGGTGCCGCCGCCGGTGTCGAGCCCGTCCTCGGAGACCCGCGTCGGTACCGGAACCCGGATCGCCGGCCCCGGCGCGGCCAGGACGGACTGTGGCCCCTGCACCGAGCCACCCCAGAAGCGCCCGCGGTAGTCCGTGCCGGTGACGGCGATGACCCCGGGGATGTTCGCCGGCGAGTTCACGGCGGTGTCGCCGGGCTCGGTGTTGCCGGCCGAGGCCACCACGACCACGTCATGCTCCAGCGCGTACCGGACGGCACGCTCCTCGGCGTCGGTGGCATGCCCCACCGAGCCCAGCGACATGCTGATCACGTCGGCGCCGCGGTCCACGGCGATCCGGATCCCGCGGGCGACCTCGTCGGAGTCCGCCCGCACGCCCGTGGAGATCGGCAGGACCTTCGCCGCCGGTGCCACCCCCCAGACGGCCGGATCCCCGACGTCGGCACGGCCGGCGATGATCCCGGCCATCGCGGTGCCGTGGCCGTCGGGGTCGTCGTCCCGCAGCCCGTCGGCCGCGGCGTCCGTACCGATGCCGGCGCCGGGCAGCAGCTGGCCGCGCAGCTTGGGATGGGTGGCGTCCACGCCGCCGTCGATGACGGCCACGACGACTCCGGCGCCGAGGCTCACCTGGTGCGCGTCAGCCAGCCGGAGGCTCTGCTGGTACCACTGCTCCTCCCTGGACGAGAAGAGGCCGGGGGTTGAGGTGGGCCCCGCCGCGGAGGTGGGCCCGGCCGCGACGGCCGCCGTTGCGGGCACAGCGAACGACAAGGTGAGGACCACGGCCGACAACGCCGTGCGGCTTCCGCGTCGGCCACCCATCACCAACCGACCTGCCTTCGGACGTTCCGCCAACGCGGGACCAGGGGTGGCGCATCACGCCTTCACATGGGACGTGAGCTTTTCCGTCGCCGACGTGGACCCACCGGCATCCTGACCACGGGCCGTGAGACGGAAAAGGCTCACTTGATGTCCGTCGCCGAGCCTGACACATCCCGGGCGTTGTGTGGGCGTTTGTCTTTGAGTCGACAGACCCCACGTCTGGGCCCGACGCATGTCGGGGACTCGAGGTGGCGGGAATCACATTTTTGTGCCGGTGACCGGGCCCCGCAGGGTATGCGCAGAGTGGTCGTCGCCAGACGGACAGGAATCTGGCGGGGCGTCGACAACGACCCCTCCGACCACCTCGGTACCTTCTGGGGTCGGAACGTTGGGTCGCGTGTGGATCTGGCGTGCCGTTGTCGAGATCGGGAGGACTCGCGAATGAAGGTGCTCGTCACCGGCACGGAAGGCTACCTGGGGTGCCTGCTGGCCCCGGAGCTGCTGCGCGATGGTCACGACGTGGTCGGTGTCGACACCGGCTACTACAAGTTCGGCTGGCTCTACCGCGGCATGGATCGCGTTCCGTACACGATCGACAAGGACCTCCGGAACCTCACCGTCGAGGACTTCGAAGGCGTCGACGCCGTCGTGCACATGGCTGAGCTGTCCAACGACCCCCTCGGCGCGCTCGCGCCGGACGTCACCTACAAGGTGAACCACCAGGGGTCGGTGCAGCTGGCGAAGCTCGCCAAGCAGGCGGGCGTCGAGCGCTTCGTCTACATGTCGTCCTGCAGCGTCTACGGGGTCGCGACCGGCTCGGACGTCACGGAGACGTCCCCGGTCAACCCGCAGACCCCGTACGCGGAGTGCAAGGTGCTCGTCGAGCGGGACGTCGCGCCGCTGGCCGACGACACCTTCTCGCCGACCTTCATGCGCAACGCGACGGCCTACGGTGCCTCGCCGCGGATGCGTTTCGACATCGTGCTGAACAACCTGGCCGGGGTCGCCTGGACCACCGGTGAGATCGCGATGACCTCGGACGGCACGCCCTGGCGCCCGCTGGTGCACGGCCTGGACATCGCCAAGGCGATCCGCTGCGTGCTCGCCGCGCCGCGCGACGCCGTCCACAACCAGATCTTCAACGTGGGTGACAGCGCGCAGAACTACCAGGTGAAGGAGATCGCGGACGCGGTCGCCACCGTCTTCACCGGCTGCCGGCTGAGCTTCGGCGACAACGGCGGGGACAACCGCAGCTACCGGGTGTCCTTCGAGAAGATCGCCACCCAGCTCCCCGGCTTCGCCTGCGACTGGGACGCCCACAGCGGCGCCAAGCAGCTGCACGAGGTCTTCAACCGCATCCAGCTCGACGCCGAGACGTTCACCGGCCGCGGGCACACCCGGCTCAAGCAGCTCCAGTACCTGATCGGCACCGGGCAGGTCGACGCCGAGCTGTTCTGGACCGCCTGATGATCCTCACGCCCACCGCCGTCGACGGCGTCACGGTCGTCGACGTCGAGGCCTTCACCGACGCCCGCGGGCTGTTCGCGCGCACCTTCTGCGCCGAGGAGTTCGCCGCCGCCGGGCTGGAGGTCTCCGTCGCCCAGTGCAGCGTGGCCTACAACCGGCTCGCCGGGACGGTCCGCGGCATGCACTGGGCCGGTGAGCCGGTGCGCGAGACCAAGCTGGTCCGGTGCACCCGCGGGGCGCTGCTGGACGTCGTCGTCGACACCAGGCCGGGTTCGCCGACCTACCTGGAGCACGTGGCGGTGGAGCTGACCGCGGACAACCACCGGGCACTGTTCATCTCGGCCGGCCTGGCCCACGGCTACCAGACCCTGGTGGACGACACAGAGGCCACCTACCAGATGAACGTGCCGTTCACCCCGGGGCACGATCGCGGGCTCCGCTTCGACGACCCGCGCCTCGGCATCGCCTGGCCGCTGCCTGTCTCCGTGATCTCGGACAAGGACCGCGCCTGGACGTTGCTGCCCGCCGCCGTGCCGAGCGGGGCCGCCACCCGATAGACCGCCGTGCCCGTGCCCGTGCCCGTGCCCGTGCCCGTGCCCGTGCCCGTGCCCGTGGCTGCTTCTGTGGCGCTCGTCGAGATGCCCGGCGTGCTTGCGTCAGGTCAACTCCGTACGTGTGTGACACTCACGTCACGGGATGGTCGGCCTGCCGTGGCCGAGCACGAGCAGGAGGTCGGACGAAGCGGGCGAAGTCGGCCCCGGGCTGGCTGCACAGGGCACTTCAGTAGCGTGGAAGTGCCCGGTGGCGGCTCGGACCGGGAACGCGGGAGGACCAGTGATCAGGTTGTTTGCATGCCTGTCATGGTGATCTGGTCGGATGCGACTGCTGGTGGTCCAGCTCGTGGCCGCTGACCGAAGGCGGCCAGCGGGCGTCGGGCCAGCACCACGATTGCCGTCAGGATTGCGGTCGTCATCATCTCGAACGAGGCCGGCTACGGACCGGCCGCAGCCCAACGCAGGCCGCTCACTGGTCACCGCGCCGCAGTGACCTCGAACAGGGGAACGAATGTCATCCGGTAGCGCAGCAGAAGGAAGCACGGCCGCGGGGGGCGTCGCCGCCCCGGTCACCGCCTGCAGATCATGCGACGGGCCCGCTCCGCGGCTCTTCCTGTCGCTGGGCTCCACTCCGGTCGCGAACCGGCTGGTGAAGGCGGACGCGCTTGGTGCGGTCGACCCGGTCTTCCCGCTGGAGGTCGGATTCTGCGAGCAGTGCGCGCTCGTCCAGCTCACCCACGCGCTGCCCGCAGACGAGATCTTCGACGCCGACTACCCGTACTTCTCCTCGTTCTCCGACATGCTCGTGCGGCATTCCGAGAAGCATGTGATCGACCTGATCGCGAGCCGCGACCTCGGGCCGGACAGCCTGGTCGTCGAGGTCGCCAGCAACGACGGCTACCTGCTCAAGGCGTTCGTCGAGCGGGGCATCCCGGTGCTCGGCATCGAGCCGACGCCGGGGCCGGCGGCCGCGGCGCGTAAGGCGGGTGTGCCCACCCGTGAGGAGTTCTTCGGCGCCGACCTCGCCCGCGCGCTCGTCGCCGAGGGCCTCAAGGCGGACGTCATCATCGCGAACAACGTGATGGCCCACGTCCCGGACCTGAACAGCTTCGTCGAGGGCTTCTCGATCCTGCTGAAGGACGACGGCATCATCGACGTCGAGAACCCCGGGGTCGGCGCGCTGCTGGCGCACAACGAGTTCGACACCGTCTACCACGAGCACTTCTGCTACTTCTCCACCATCGCCGTGGACGCCCTCATGCGCCGCCACGGCCTGGCGCTGGTCGGGGTCGAGGAGTTCACCGAGCTGCACGGCGGCACGCTGCGCTGGCGGATGCAGCAGCAGGCGGCGGCCGCGCCGACGGCCTCGGTGGCCGAGGTGCTGGACGCCGAGCGGGCCGCCGGGCTGGGCTCGTTCGAGCGCTACGCGAGCTTCGGTGACGACGTCCGTGTGCTGCAGACCGAGCTGACCGAGCTGCTGCGCTCGTTGCGGGCGGACGGGAAGTCCGTCGCCGCCTACGGTGCCGCCGCGAAGGGTGCCACCCTGCTGAACTCGACCGGCATCGACCACTCGCTGATCGACTTCGTCGTCGACCGCAACGTCCACAAGCAGGGCAAGTACATCCCCGGTGCGCGGATCCCGATCCTCGACCCGGCCGTCCTGCTGGAGCGTCAGCCCGACTACCTGCTGCTCCTGGCCTGGAACGTGAAGAAGGAGATCATGGCGCAGCAGGAGGAGTACGCCGCCCGGGGCGGGCGCTTCATCGTCCCCGTTCCCCGTCCGGTCGTTCTCTAGGGAAGCGGTACCCACCGAAGCAATGACACCTGTGTCGGCAGCCGTCCGGCTGTGCCGTGCACCCCGTGCTCCGGGCGCCCTGAGCCTGCCCGGCGGAGCGGGGCGTCCGGCATGACCGATCTCGGCACGGAACCGAGGGCCGCGGGCGGGGAGGACGCCGACCTCCCGCCCGAGTTGCCGTCCGGCGATGCCGGAAGCACCCAGTACGTGCCCCGCGCCCGGCGAACCCGCTGGGGCCGGCGCGATTCGGGCCGTGATTCGGGCCGCGATTCGGGTAATGGGCCGAACCTGACCGGCGCGGGGTCATCGCCTCCGCCCGCGGACTCGCCACCGGGCTCGTCTCATCTGCCGGGTTCGGGTTCGGGCTCGCCGGTCGGGCCGGTGCAGGTGTCTCCGGGTGTCCAGGTGGGTGGTCCTCCGGTGCCCAGGAACAGCTCCCCGGAGCCGCCCGATCCACGAGGAGGTCCCGGCCCGGGCCGGCCGACGTCCGGCCCGATTCAGGTGGAGGGTCTGTCCGCCCGGCAGGCGACGCCTCCGCCGGGAGGCGGGTACCCGACCGCCGGCCAGCACGACCAGCACCAGCAGCCCGGCCAGCATCAGGCGCAGCCTGACGGGCAGCGGCAGCCCGGCCAGCGACGGCAGCCGGGGAGGCACCGCCAGACCGGGGACAACCGCCAGCAGCCCGGATGGTTCAGCACCCCGCCGCCCTCCGGACCTCCCGGAGCGGGGCCGGCGTCCGATGGCGAGGTTCCCGGCAGGCGGAGTGCGTCGCGCGCGCTGACACCGCCTCCGGGCTGGACCGCGATGCCGCGCAGCCCGGTCGGGAACACGCCACCGCCAGGATCGGTCTCCCAACCCGGCGTCGTACCACCGGCCGGCGTCGTACCACCGGCTGACGGCGCATCACCGGCCGGCGCTGTGACGCCGCCGGGAGTGACGCCGGTTCCAGGGGAGCCGGCCCGGGGTTCCGCACCGGCGGCGCCGTCACCGGCCACTCCTTCCGATGCCTGGGTCCTGCCCGAGACGACGGTGCGGATGGTCGGAGGGCCCGGTGTACCGCCGGAGCGAGGCGCCGGCCGCCAACCGACACCGCTGCCAGCCCGGCAGCCGACACCACCGGCGGTCCGCCAACCGACACCGCCGCCAGCCCGGCAGCCGACACCGGTGCCCGGGGAACGGCCGCCGAGGGCACCGGATCCTGTGCCCGGCATCCGGGTGGACTCGCCGACGCCCCCTCCCGCGCGGAACTGGCAGGCGCAGGAGCGGTCACGGGGGGGAACTCCCCGGCCGGCGGCCCAGGACGCCGCGCCACCCACCGGCACCGGCCGCCCCGGCGGCGCCGGGCCTGGAGGCAGCGCCGAGCCCGGAGGCAGCGCCGAGCCCGGGGGTAGCGCCGAGCCCGGGGGTAGCGCCGAGCACGGAGTAAGGGCGGGACGCGGCTGGTCCGCGACCGGGCGTCGGGGTCAGTCACGATCAGATGCGGGGAAGCCGGCTGCTCCGAGCCCCGGCGGGGGATCCGACCCGGCCACCCGACGCTCCCAGGCCGCCGGCCGTGGACGGGGAGGTCGCGGGGAACGCCATGACCCGCCGCCCGAGACGCGCGGCCCGGACCTGCACTTCATCAGCGCGTTCACCGACACCATCGACCTGTCGGCGCTACGGCGGCGGCTGGAGCTGGAAGACGCGCGCGTACCGGACCAGACGGAGTACATCCCGCGCCTGTACGGGCGCAACCGGGGCGACGGCGATGCCGCCAGCACCCAGGTGGTCCGTCGATCCGGCGTGCCCGGGAACACGCCGGTGCCCCGTTCCCGGGCCGGTGCCGGCGCGCCCGCGGGGACCTCGGATCCGGACCGGCTGTCCGACTCCCGGCGCGGCCGGTTCGACGGAGCCGATGATCCGGACCTGGTCGGAGCCGCCGCCACACCGTCCGGTGCCGAGCGGCCCGGCGCGCGGGCGGCGGAGGAGAAGCGGACCGGCGGCGGTTCGACGAAGACGAAGGCGATCTGGACGCTCGCCGACCAGGGCGTCTCCAGCGCCACCAACGCCGCCGTCTCGATCCTGGTCGCCCACTACGTGGGCAAGACGGAGTACGCCGCCGGGTTCGCCGTCCCGTATCTGATCTTCTCGGTCATCATCGGCATTTCGCGGTCGAGCTGCTGTGTGCCGCTGGGAATCGCATATGCCGGGCGGTCGGCCGCCGCGTTCCGGCACGCGGCCGCCTCGACCACCGGGGCCTGCCTGGCGTTCGGCGCGGTGCTGAGCCTTCCCTCCATCCTGGTGGGACTGCTCATCGGTGGGCGGGTAGGCAGCGGGCTGGTCATCATGGGCTTCGTCCTGCCGGGGCTGCTGCTGCAGGATGCCTGGCGCTATGTGTTCTTCGCGCAGGGCGTGCCGGTCAAGGCCTTCGTCAACGACGTCGCCTGGGCCCTGGTCCAGGTTGTCGGGCTGGCGGTGCTCATCCGGCGCGGGGTGGCGGAATCCCCGCCGATGCTGCTGGCCTGGGGCGTCGCCGCACTGGTCGCGGCGCTGCTCGGAGTGGCCCAGGCGGGCCTGTGGCCGGCGCCGTCCCGTGCGTTGGCCTGGGTCAGGGAGAACCGGGCCAACGCGTCCAACCTGACGGCGGAGTTCATCACCGTCCAGGGCGCGTTGCAGGCGTCGATCCTGCTCATGGGCGCGCTGCGTTCCGCGGAGATCGTCGGTGACCTGAGCGCCGTGCGTACCGTCCTCGGCCCGACGACCGTGATCGGTGTCGGAATCGTCAGCTTCGCGGTCCCGGAGCTGTCCCGCCGGATGGACATGTCAGCCCGGGCCCGCCAACAGGCCGCGGTGGTCCTCACCTCGGTGGTTGTCGGGCTCGGATTCCTCTGGAGCCTCATCTTCATCCTGTTCCCGGCGCTCGGGGAGTTTCTGTTCAGGGCGAGCTGGCCGGGGGCGCACGCCATCCTGTTGATTTCCGCGCTGCATTACGCCGGGACCGCCGTGCCGACCGGGCCGGCCTGCATCATGTACGCGCTCGGTCACACCAGAAAGACGTTCCGGATCAATCTGGTGATGGCGCCGATGTTGTTCGCGTTTCCGATCATCGGCCTGTTGCTGGGAGACGCGCGGGGCGCTGTCATCGGCTTCAACGTCGTGTTCTGGGGTATCGCGCCGGTCTGGTGGATCCAGCTGCGCCGAGTGATCCGCGATCACGAGGCGGAGCGCCTCGCGGCGGTGGCGGCGCGGCAGAGTGCCGCGGCCGAGGCGGGCGGTGGCACGCCCGGCCGGGGCATCGCCCTGCCGGGCGTCGGTGAAAGCGGAGCCCTCGATCTGCCCGACGCGGCGACGGGCAGTGCGTCGACGGGCAGGGCGTCGACGGGCAGGCACGCTACGTCATCGCCGTCCGCGTCCGGATCGTCGTCGGTGGCCGGGCAGGGACCGCACGGTAGCCGTGGTGGCCTGTCCGACGGTGGAAATTTAACGGAACGGTAGGTTGYGTCGATGGCGTAGACCGCTTACTTTGCGCTATCGGCTATGCTCACAAATCGGTTCCGTCAGATCTTGGCCGTGGTCTAAATGACCGGCTTGACGCTCCTGTGGGGGGCCCAATTGACTCCGCTTCATTCGCGACCGGGAGGGCCCGCGCCAGCGCTGCTCTGCACGCGGCGGGCTGGCGCCTCGCGGCGTCCGCGCGGCGCTGAGGCGGGCGCGCGATGAGCCGCTCCGGGCAGCCGGCCGAGGGCGGCCGTGCTCCCTCCGCGCCGTCGCTGATCCGCATCATCAAGCCGCGCTGGATGGTCATCGTCATCGCCACGGTCATTCTGGCCGCGCTCGCGATGATCGTTTCCAAGCAGCAGGCGGCCACCTACGAGGCCAGTTCGCGGATCTTCCTGAGCACGGACGGCATCCCGGATTCGGTCGACCCTGGCCGCTACACCCAGACCCAGGCCCAGCTCGCGACGTCGACAGCGACGCTGGACACGATCGCTTCGGATCTGAAGATCTCCCGTGATGACGTCACCGACCGGCTGAAGACCACGCCGTCGGACGAGGGCTACTTCTTCACGATCATCGGCAAGGGTCCGACGCAGCAGGCCGCGATCGACTTCGTGAACAAGGCGAAGAACGCCTACATCGCCCAGCTCGGCAAGTCCGGCAACGGCGACACGTCGAGCGTCGAGGCGCTCAATGCGGCGCGGCAGGCAAAGCTCCAGGAGTTGGCAGGGCTCGGCCAGGCGAACGATGCACTCAGCCTGAGCAGGGGGCGCGTTCTCAGCGGCGAGCTGACGGAGATCGAGACCAAGCTCAAGGAAGCGGGCGTGGCGGGTTACGCCGCGAACGCCTCGGTCCGCCTCGCTGAGGCGCCCCAGTCGAACGGGCAGGTCGCACCCAACCTGTTCCGCAACGTTCTGGTGGCCGCGCTGCTCGGCCTGTTCGGCTCCATCGCCGGGCTGTGGATCATGTACCAGCGGCGCCCGACCATCCTCGACCCGCACAACTCGGCCGACCTGCTGGGTGTGCCGCTGATCGCGGACCTGCCGCCGAACCGCACCAGCGCCAACGCGGCGGAGACCCTGGTCTCCGCGATGTCGGCGGTGATGTCGCCGACCAGCAAGGTGGTGGCCTTCACCCCCGCCTCGCGGACGGACCTCAGCTCCGAGCTGGTCGCCGCGGTCGCCGCGGCCTGGTCGGACGACCAGGGCGTGGTCCTGATCCTCGACACCTCGGCCCAGTCCGAGGTGCGGGCCTCGCTGGAAGGGCTGCCCCGGCCCACCTCGGCCGAGCTGCCCCACTGGGCGCACGAGCCGACCTGCCTGGCTCGCTCCTCCGGCACCGGTCGCGGCCACATCCTGTACAACCGGGTCTCGCCGGCCCGGGCGGCGCGTCCCGGCGGCCTCGCGCCGATCCTGGCCGACCGCGCGCCCGTCGTGGACCTCGTCATCCTGGTCACCGCCGCGCTCGCGGACCTGCCGATGACCGCCGCCTCGGCGATCCAGGCGGACGCCGTCGTCGTCATCACCTCGTCCGACACCAACCTCAAGGAGCTTGAGCAGGTGCCGCGCGACTGGCCGGCGCTGGCCGAGCGGGTCGTGGGTGTGGTGCACGACGGCCGTACCGCGGTGCGGCGCAACGCCGGTGGTGGTCGTTCTTCGACGTCGGCTTCGGTAGAGTCGATCACGTCCGCTTCGCCGGTGGGTGCCGAGCCACATGGCCGGGGCTCACGCGACACCGAGGCGACCGACCGCTACGCGCGGCCGAATCGCTGAGCGGGCGCAAGGGCCTGAGTACAGGCGGCCGAGTGAGGCCGCCGCAGCACGACAGGCACGGCACGGAAGAGGCAAGGCAGTACCTCCGCCGGTAGCGGGATCACCGGGCCGGCGGGGGAGGGGAGCAGGGCCGCACCGAATGAGGGGCGGGTCGCTCGGGGCATGGCAGAGCCCCGAACCGACCCGCCCCTCGCTGTTTGTCGGACGCAAGGCCGGGGTGGTGGGGGCGGTGGGGCCTGGCGGGGGGCGCGGAAAGCCCCCTGGCCGCCACGTGAACGGAATGGGGAGCCGTGCTCCTGGGCCGTCCGGGTAAGGGCGAGCGGTGGCAGGCGGGCGCGCCTGTCGCATAGGTGTAGCCCTGGACTGGTCAGTTCTGTGCTGTTGGCTGATCTTGCAGCTGGCCGCAGGCCCGCTGGCTGTGGCGCCTGCGACAGAGTGATTCCGCTTCGAGTTCGAGCCGCGGCTCCGGAACGTGGCCTGCTAAACGCGGCCTGCTAGCGGACAAGAGTGCAGGATTCTGGTCGTTCCGACGACCAGAATCCTGCACTCTTGCGGATTGTCAGGGCGCTCGGCACCCCTTTTGCGCCTTTTGATGTGGATTGCTGGTGCCGGTTGGCGGTGCGGATCCCTGGCGGGCGGCAGGGACCCGGGCGGCAGACGGACGCGGACCGGCGGGAGCCATAGTCACGCCCAGCAGGAGCCACAGTCACGCCCAGGGGCGGCTGTGAAGAACAGGGGCTCTGCCGGCGGACAGCAGGGCGACCCCCAGCCCCGCGTGGCGGCCTGGCGCCCGTCTCTAGACGCTGTGCTGGGCCGGAGCGAGTGGGGCGGCGAAGGCGGGATCGATCTGGGCCGTGACTCGTGGACGGTTCCAGCGTTCGTCCTCGGGCGTCGTGGTGAACCAGGACACGAGGAGCATGCCCAGCGTGGTCACAACGGGGCTGAGGAGACCACCCGACAGCACGCTGTAGAAGACGATGACCGATCCGGAGAGGACGAACGACGGCGAGCCACGCACGAACATGGACAGGACGAAGGCCAGGAAGGCGACGGTCCCGATCACGCCGTACTCCAGGACGAGCTTGGGCAGCAGCGCGTAGTTCAGCGGCAGGCTGGTCCGGAGGAAGAACTCGATCGCGTCGCGGTCGGCGAATCCGGGGCCGGAACCGAAGAGGACAGTGACGGGATCCTTGTCCAGCGCATCCCAGGTCCTGGTGTAGGGCTGGACGAACCGCAGGCTTCCGCTGGAGTTGTTCGAGGAGGTCTCGGTCGCTCGCTCGGCGAAGATGCTCGCCGCCGGGGTGAAGCTGAGGATCGTCACAACGATGGCGACGCCGACGAAGGCCGTGGTCGCGAACCGGGCACCCTTGTGCACCGAGAGCAGCACCAGGGCGACGGCCAGCAGCACGACGCCGGTTCCGGAGACCGTTGAGAGCAGGGCGAGCACGTAAAGGACGTAGCGCCACCAGCTGCCGGAGCGGAGCACGCAGACGACCAGGCCGAACGCCAGGAACTGCGAGCAGAACGACGGCTCCAGGCAGATGAAGGCGTTCGACTTGTAGAGGCTCGATCCGTACTGCACCGGGTAGCTGGTGTTGAACCCGTGCATCCGGAAGTTGTCGGGCACGACCTGCTTGAGGACGTCCGTGTACTGCCAGCCGACGAGCTGGATGGCGAACTGGAAGATCGCGATCCCGGCCAGGATCGTCGTCAGCGTCACGAACCGGTCGAGCACCCGGGGAAAGATCGACTTGGCGTCGCTCGGAGCGAGGCCGAAGCACAGTGGCACATACGTGGCGAACAGGAGGATGAGCGAGGTGATCGCGCTGTCGTCCAGCTCGCGCAGGAACGAGACCAGCGCGGCCGCGCAGCAGGCGGTCATCGCCAGCAGATAGGCGCGCACCCGGCCGACATTCACCTGGATGTCGCCGTGGCTCATCATCACGATGACGCCGACGATGGTGATCGGCAGGATGAGCTGCAGCTGGGCGCCGGCGACCGGGATGGCGAACCGCTGCAGGAAGATATTCGCGCAGAGCAGGATCGTCAGTGTCTTGAGGATCCGTGCGTTGCGTGGGTCCTCGGCGGTCACCTCGGCGGTGGGGATCACCCAGGAGCGTGGAATCCTCGTGGTGAGGGTGGTGGTGACCACCTGTTTCCGCCCCCGTTTCTGCCGCGTCGGCATGTCTGGCCTGCGCCGTGCCGCGTATCGCTCGCATCGCTTCGGCTGGCTGGCGACCCGCCCGATCGACCCGTCGGGGCAGTGGGTTGACGGCCGCATCGCCGCTGCGGGTGACCGGCGTCGGCCCGGAGCGACAGTCTAGCGGTGGGCGAAATGCGGCCTCGTGGCGGCCGCCGCGGTCCCCGCGCGACCAGGTATGGTTAGCAAACCTCACGTGGCGTCATTGTTGCGACAGGTAATACCAGTAGTACGTGTCGTGATGATCGGGAGAGGTGAGAAGGCGGGGGATCTTGTCCCCAGATGTGTCGCGCAGCTGACTGCCGCCGCTCGCGGGAACCGTCCGTCCCCGGTGCTCCGTTTAGGCGGTCGCGTTGGTGCCGGCGTGCACATCAAATGATCTTCGGGCGTCATCGTGCGCCGGCGATGGAGGTGGGGGCATGGAAGGCGGGGGTTCCAGACGGCCTGGCGCGGAGCGGTCCGCGTGGTCGGTCGTGCCGCCGGACACCGGTGCGGCCCCGCAGCGGCAACGCCGGCAACGCAGGCTGCTCCTGCTCGGCGCGGCCAGCGCGGCCCTTGCCGTGGTCCTGCTGGCCGTGGCTGTCATCGTCTTCACCGGTGGCGACGAGGATGTTCCCGCGACCCACCCCACCACCACCGGCGTGAGCTGGGTATCGGGCGCCAACGCCAACCCGCCGAACGACCTCGCGTCCTGGGAGGCCTGGATCGGTCGGGCCACCGACGTCGCCGTCGTCTTCACCGCTCGGACGAACTGGCAGACGATCACCCAGGCGGACTGGCCGATGTCCGACTTCCGCCCCGAGACCTATCCGGGGCAGCTCTCGATCGCCCAGCCGCTGCTGGCGAAGGGGAGCAGTGAGGCGGCCTGCGCGGCGGGCGCCTACGACAGCCACTGGCGCGACTTCGGCACCACCCTGGTCCGCAACGGCCGGCCGGACGCGATCGTCCGGCTCGGCTGGGAGTTCAACGGCGACTGGTTCGACCCCTGGCTTCCCAAGGACACCGGCACCTGGAAGGTCTGCTTCACCCGCGCCGCCGCCGCGATCCGGTCGATCGCCCCGCAGGTGCAGATCGAATGGGATATGACCGCGCATCGCGACACGATGGAGAACGGCGACAACGTGTGGGAGGCCTACCCAGGAGACGATGTCGTCGACATCATCGGCATCGACGCCTACGACAGCTCGCCGGCCTCGCTCAGCCAGAAGATCTTCAACGAGCAGTGCAACCGGGCGTCGGGCGTGTGCACCGTGGCGAAGTTCGCGCGCGAGCACGGCAAGCGCCTCGCCGTTCCGGAGTGGGGCCTGGACCGCCGCGCCAGTGCCGGCGGTGGCGCCGACAACCCGTTCTACATCGAGAAGATGTACGAGTTCTTCGTCGCCAACAAGGACATCCTCGCCTATGAGGCCTACTACAGTGCCTCACCGGCCGAGGAGGAGAACGTCGCCTCGTCCCTGCACAACCCGGCGACGAACCCGAACAGCGCAAAGCGCTATCTCGAGCTCTTCGGTGGCCCGAAGGTGGCTGCCACCGGTACCGGATCGTGAGCCGGTACCGGTGGGTGCTGCCAGCAGCGCCGGGCGCCGGCCCTAGTAGCTCTTCAGCGCGGGCCGCAGATGCAGCTCGGTGACCTCGGCGGTGCGGGGGAGCTGCACCAGGTAGGTGACGAGGTCGGCGACGTCCTCCGCCTGGATCAGCAGCTCGGGGCGGTAGCTGCGCCCCTCCCGCTCGAAGATCGCCTCCTGGCGGGGGGTCGCCGTCCGGCCCAGGTGGATGGTCACGACCCGGATGCCGTCGGAGTTGATCTCCTGGCGCAGGCTGTCCGCGACGGCGCGCATCGCGTGCTGCGTCGCCGCGAACTGGCTGGTCCCGGCACCCGCGCGGACACCCTGCGACGAGTTCATGACCACCACGTCCGCACCAGCGGGTGCGGCACCGTCGCTGTCGACGGTGCCGTCGCCGTCGATGGTGGCCGCGGCGCGCAGCGCGGGAAGCAGCCGCTGCGTCAGGACGAACGGCCCGCGGACGTTCGCGGCGTACTGCGCGTCGAAGTCGTCGACGGAGGCGTCCTCGACCCGGGAGTTGAGGTAGCCGCCGGCGCTGTGGACGAGCAGGTGAACGTGGCCGTACCGGACGACGGTGTCCGCGGCGAACCGCTCCACCGCGGCGGTGTCGGTCAGGTCGAGCCGGATGGGCACCAGCGATCCGCTGGAGGGAAGCGCCGCGGCCTCCTTGCTGAGGGCGTCCAGGCGGGCCTGGTCCCGGCCCAGCGCCAGCACGGTCGCGCCGTCACCGGCCAGCCGGGCGGCGACCGCGCGGCCGATGCCGCTCGACGCACCGGTGACCACCGCCACCCGGCCGGCCAGCGGGCCGGTGGCGACGGTCGTGAGCGTCGCGGCCGGCCCGGACTCCGGTGACGGCGACGGCGACGGGCCCGGCGACGGGTTCGGTGCTGCGTCGCCGCTCACGAGGCCGTCTGGTGGTCGTAGACGAGGATGGCGTCCGGCAGCGGGGGAGCCTCGTCGTAGCTGAGGCAGAGGTCCTCGGGGATGCGGCTCAGGTCGGTGCCGCGCAGGTAGTCACGCATCGTCGTGCCGGTGCATTCCGAGTCGACGTTGGGCGCGCCCACGTGGTTCACCACATCGTCGAAATGGACCGTGCGGAAATCGATGCTGAAGCGGGTGCGGCCGGAGTTGTTCGGCACCGAGGAGTGCAGCTGGTTGCCGGAGAAGACGAGCATGCCGCCGGGGGGCGCGATCACCCGCGTCTGCGGGAAGATCTCGACCTCCTCCTCGGGCTTGGGCTGCACCCGGGTGTCGGACTTGATGTGCTTGGCGGCCGACGCGCGGTTCGTCTTGTTCCACTCGTAGTAGTTGTAGGTGCGCGAGCCGTTCTTCACGCCCTGGCCGAAGTAGCGGGGGTGGAAGGCAAGTCCGTTCTCGGGCACGATGTCGAAGATCGGCATCCACCAGTTGAGCTGGCAGAACGGCGCCGAGTACCAGGTGTCGCGGTGCGGGTGGAACGCGTAGGCGATACCCGAGGTGAGGTAGTCGTCGCTCGTCGACGTCCGCAGCCGCGGGACGTCGAAGTAGGTCTTGGAGATGTCGCAGCCCAGCTCGGCGAGCATCGCCGGGATGAGCTCCTTGCAGGTCGGGTGGTGGATGAACCGCGGCTTCAGCTCGGCGAGCAGGGCCGCGTAGTCCTCGACCGGCATGTGGTACTGCGCGGTCTCGGGATCCAGGTCGCCGAACGCGTCCCGGATGAGCTCCCTGGTGAACTCGACGAACGCGGTGGTGCTGGGCCGCGGCGAGTAGACGAAGAGCTCGCCCTCGTAGAGCTTGGCCCGCCGGTCGTCGTCAGACAGCGCTGAGTCGAGCAGCACTGTGCTCATCTGGTTCTCCCTCGTCCTGGACGTGTTTGAGAAGGAGCCGGGCGAGGTCGAGCTCTTCCGGCGTGGTGACGTGGATGTTGGCCGGCTCGCCGTCGAGGACGACGATCCGGCCGCCGGCGTCGGCGACCATCGCCGAGTCCTCGACGGCCTCGGCCGCGTCGGCGTGCACCGCCCGCAGCGCCGACGCCCGGAACGCGTGCGGCGTCTGCACCAGCCGGTGGGTCTCCCGCGGCAGCGAGGCACCCGTGACCAGATCGGTCCCGCCGTCCGCCCGGGCCTGCGGGACGACCTCCTTGACGACCTCCGTCAGCGGCAGCCCGGGGACGGCGCCGTCGGCGCCGGCGCGCACCGCCGCGACCACCGCGCGGTACAGCGCCGGGGTGGCGAGCGGGTGCGCGGCGTCCGTCACCACGATGACCTCGGCGTCGGCGGGGACGGCCGCCAGCCCCGCCCGCACCGAGTCGGCGCGCATCGCGCCGCCGGGCACCGCCAGGACACCGGCCGGCGGTGTCCACCGCTCCAGCAGATGCTGGGGAAGCACGACGACGACTCCGTCACAGGCGAGGCCGGCGGCGCGCACCGGGTGGGCGACGAGTGGCCGGCCACCGAGGTCGGCGAACTGCTTCGGGCCACCGAACCGGGTGCCGCCGCCGGCCGCCAGCACGATCGCCCAGGCTGACCCGGACGGATCCGCTGACCCGGCCCGTCCCGTGGTCGGGCTGACGACGTCCATGCTCAACCGATCACGACCGAGGCCGCGGACGCGCCCGCCAGGGATGCCGCTGCCAGGGACGCGGACGCCCCTGCCACCGACGGCTCCTCGACCAGCAGGCCCACGCCGGCCAGTGCGTCCGCCGCGTTCGCGACCGCGTCGAAGGGAAGGTCGGCGCGCTCGGCGATGTCGAGCAGGCCGCGGGTGCCGTCGGCCAGGTTGAGCACCCACAGCAACCCCATSTCGATCGACGCGCGGTTCATCGTCGCGCCGATCGAGCGGTAGAGCCCACGCCGGCCGAGCTGCGGCTCGCCGTAGGGGGAGGTGTTGCGCCAGACCCGGTCGGCCTCGCAGATCTCGATCGTGCGCCGCAGGATCGAGAACGAGTCGGCCAGCGACTCCGGCGTCACGAACTCGAGGTTGTCGGCCGAGGTGTGGTACTCCGGGTACTCGCCGTGCTGGCTGCGACCGAACCGGCCGACCGGCAGGTCGAAGCCCGGCGAGCAGAACTGGCGCTCGTCGTACCCGTACGGCGAGAAGTCCACGACCCGGTGCGGACGTCCCGTCTCGGCGAGCGCGCGTGCCGTGGCCCGGTCGATGATCGCGTTGCCGCGCCGGCTGCGCTTGTAGGTCGGAGCACCGCGGTCGCCCAGGCCGGTGAGCACCAGGCCGTGCCGGATCCGCCCGATCACGCCCGGGTTGCGGGCCAGCCAGGTGATGGAACCGATCGTCCCGGGGATGAACAGCAGCCGGTAGGTGTACCGGCGTGTCCGGGCGGCCAGCGCGGCGGCCAGCTCGATCGCCACCGCGATGCCGGACGAGTTGTCGTTGGCCATCGCGGGGTGGCACAGGTGCGTGGTGACGAGGAACTCCTCGTCACTGGTGCCCGGCAGGACGATCTCGCCGTAGGTCAGCGAGCCCTCGGTGAGCGAGGTGTCGATCTCCACCTGGTACTCGCCGTCGGGCAGCGACGCGAGCTGGCGGTCGGTGAGGCAGAACCCCCAGGCGTCGTTGTAGTACGAGGTCCGGTAGGGGACCCAGTCCGGCCGGTCCGGCATCGAGTAGAGGTGGTGGCGCAGCTCGTCCAGGGGCATCCTGGCCCGCATCGGGATGCTGTAGCCGAGCAGGTGCAGGGGGTTGTCGGCGGCGTCCAGGACGACCCGGCCGTCCGGCCCGATGAGCCGGGCACCCGCGACGTTCCACTCCCGCGGGATCGTCCAGTCGAGGACGGGCGTGCCTGTCGGTACCTCGTGCACGGTGAGCGGGACCTGGGCCGGCAGCGCCGCCCGCACCAGGTCCAGCGTCGCCCGGACCCCGTTGCCGGTGATCGAGCGCATCGGTGGCATCAGGGCTGCGACGAGGTCGTACAGGCGGTGGCCCACCACGTCGCTCTCGGTGGTGCTCATGGCTTCGCTGCCCGCTTCCTTCGGTGTCCGGTTCCTTCGGCGTCCGGCTTCTGATCGATCGGTGGGCTCGGCCGGCCCAGTCGGCTCGGCCTGCTCAGTCGGCCCAGACCCGCCACGGCGCGGCACCCGCGTCCCACAGCTGGTTGAGCTCGGTCCAGTCGCGGAAGGTGTCCATGCCCATCCAGAACCCCTCGTGGGTGTGCAGGGTGAGCTGGTTGTCGCGGGCGAGCTGCTGCAGCGGGTGGCGCTCGAGCATGGTGGACGGATCGTCGTCGAGGTACTTGTCGACGAACTCGCGCTCGAAGACGAAGTAGCCGCCGCTGACCCACCCGGTCGCCGGGGGCTTCTCGGCGAACTGGGTCACCGCGTTGCCCTCGGTGACGAGCTCGCCGTAACGGCTGGAGGGCCGCACGCCGGTCACGGTGCCGATCCGGCCGGAGCGGACGTGGTCGGCGAGGACGTCGGCCACGTTGATGGCGCCGACCCCGTCACCATAGGTGATCATGAAGCGGGGGGCGGTCAGGTACTGGGCCACCCGCCGCAGCCGGGCACCCGTCCCGGTCAGCAGCCCGGTCTCGGCGAAGGTGACCTCCCAGTCCTCGTCGCCGGCGGTGTTGTGGAACTGCGGTGTGTGATCGTCGGAGAGCTTCAGCGTGAAGTCCGCGACCTGCTGGCGATAGGCCAGGAAGTAGTTCTTGATCAGGTCGCTCTTGTAGCCGAGGCACAGAACGAACTTGCGGAATCCGTAGTGTTCGTACGTCTTCATGATGTGCCACAGCACGGGCTTCCCGCCGATGTCGACGAGGGGCTTGGGAAGCTTCTCGCTGGCTTCGCGCAGCCGGGTGCCCATGCCGCCACAGAGGATGACGACAGGAATGTCACGTGGGTCGAGGCCCGCGGAGTCGGCCGCGGCGGCGGGTCGGGTCGTGTCGGTCGTCAAGGCTGTCGCGTCTCCCGTGTCAGTGCCCCGGCGGGCACGGGGATGGATGGCTCACCAGTCCGCGGCCGGGCCCGGCGAGCCCCCTGCGCCTGGCGTGACGTCCCTGCGCGAGGAGGTCCGCTGCCCCCGACCAGCCCCACCCGGTGCAGGGAAGGACTGTCCTGTGCCGCTGGGAAGGTCGTCGCGCTCACGTAGCCCACCGGAGGTGTGAGGAGCGCGGATGGCGGTGGCCCGTCACTCGGTGGCCCGTCACTCGGTGGGTCGGGATGCGGCGGCTTCCATTTGGTCCGCGGTGTTTCCTGGCCCACTGTCTTTCACGTGTTCAGTTCGCGTGTTCGGTCGCGCGTGTGATCGTGTCGTCGCCTGGTTGGGAGCGGTCCTCGATCGTCAACATGCGGGCGCGACGCGGCAACGGTACCGTACCGCCCCTTCAGTGCTGGTCCACGGGCCTTCAGTACTGGTCCGCGGGTCCGTGGACCCTGGACAAGAACGGCGAAGCGCGGCCAGCGGGTGCCGGCCGGTGCGTCGGCCGGGTGACGCCGGCGTTGTCGACCTTCACGTCAGCGTTGTTGTGGACCTTGTTGTAAGGCCGGTTCCAGGATCCCTTTGCCCCGGGGCGCCTGAGGACTTGTTACGGTTTGTCGGATGTCCCGGGAGGAAGGCCGCACCGCGCCCCCTGCCGTCGTGTTGCGGGCACCCTGCTGCGGAGAGTGCCCGGGGCTATACCTTCATCTTCTTACGTCGGCCGGGAGGTAAGATCCGTGCTTCCGGTCGAACTATTTACGTTCGGTAAACGGACTGACCTGCTGTGGCTGCGGGTCCGGTGCGCTGCTGCTCGTGGGGGTGGATTCCGTGCCGTCTGACGAGCGGTACGACCACGGGGCGCGACCGGTCGGTGGCCCGCGTCCCGCGTCGGCCCGGGACCTGCCCGTTGCCGCCGACGACAGTGCGTCCGCGGGTCGGGTGCCACGCGGCGGTGGTTCCGCCGCTGGGCGGCCCTCGGTGGACCGGTCATCCAACGGGTCGCGTCGCGGCAACGAGTCGCCGCGCCGGGCCTCGGCCCGTGAGAACAAGCGCTCGGATGCCGGGTTCGACCCGGATCTGCTGGCCGCCCGGGGTGGTTCGGCACGGCGACGGCCACGGACGTCGCCGGTCGCCCCCTACCCCGATGCCCCCGGCGGCGACGGCACCGCGGGCCGGGCTGGCACCGAAGCGGATCGACAGGACTCCGACGACCGCCGGCGGGCAGGCGATCGCCGGAACGGGAATGACAGGCGTCGTGCCGGTGGCCTACGTGGCCAGGCAGACGGGTTCCGGTCTGGCGAGGTCGCCGCGGACGGACCTGACCGGTCCGACCGGCGACGTGGCGCCTCCGACCGGCGTCTCAGTGCCGACCGGCGGACCGGGGACGAGCGGTCTGCGGGCGCCGAAGGGCGGGCAGCCCGTCCGCGGCCGGTGGACCGCGGGACACGGCCGGTGGACCGCCTGCCGGCCCGCGGCGCGGACCACGCCGTCGGCCCCGACACGGGCACCCAGCGCCTTGTTCGTGGTGAGCTGCCGCGGCCGTTCCGCGGTGAGCAGGGCTCGGTCTCCCAGCCGGATCCGGGCCGCGAGGAGTCCGGCCGAGCGACCATGATCATGCCGCCGGTGCGGTCGAATCCCACGCCGGAAGCCAGGCCCGCCGCCGACACGTCGAAGGCGACCGGACGCCGGCGCGGCACAGATTCGGCCCGGGGTGGAAGGACGGCCGACGATTCGCTGGACGGGATCCTTCCCGTGGCCTCTTCCGCCGAGCGTGGCGGTGACCGGGGCCGGGAGGCTCGCGCCGGAGCGTTCGCCGAGCCGGCTGCCGACCAGGCCCTGCCGAACCGGATCACCGACTGGATCATCGAACACTGGGGTGCGAGGTCGGGAAATCATCCCTACATTCCCGTGGTTCTGGTCGTCGTCGCGGTGGTACTCGCCCTCGTCGCCTGGATTCTGGGCCCCGCCCAGCACAAGCAGGAAAACGTCTCGGCCACCAATCTGACGGCGCAGACACAAACGCAGACACCGGCACCCACGGCGGGGTCGGTGGCTGCCTCGGCGCCAGGTGCCGCTCCGGGCACGGCCCCGACCGGAACCGCTGTCGCGGCGCCCGCCACCGGGCCGGTGGCGCGGGCGGCGACGGACGGGCTCTTCCCGAGCGGTCTGGCCGCGCACACGATGGCCGAGGTCAACGCCTGGGCGCAGTTCCGGGATCGCCCGGTGGACGTCGTTGTCACCTACACCGACCGCGCCGACTGGGACGATGTTGTGAACCCCTGGATGGGGCGCGTGTTCGCCTCATATCCCGGCACACTCGTGGTTAGCGTTCCGCTCTTTCCGGATGTGGGCAACATGACCTCCTGCGCCGCCGGCGACTACAACGCCAAATGGCGCCAGTTCGGCCGGTGGCTGGTCAACCAGGGCCGAGGTGACTCGTTCGTCCGGCTCGGGTGGGAGTTCAACGGCAAATGGTTCGGCTGGTACGCCGGCGCGAATCCCACGGCCTACGTGAAGTGCTTCCAGAACGCCTCGTCGTCGATCAAATCGGCGGCCCCGGCGGCGCGCATCGACTGGAACCTCAACGCGCACGGCCCGGACTACGACGCCTACAGCGTCTACCCGGGTAACAGCTACGTCGACGTGATCGGCATCGACAGCTACGACCAGTACCCTCCCAGCCACACGGTCAAGGACTTCACCGACCAGTGCAACGCTCCCCAGGGCCTGTGCGACGTCATCCGCTTCGCGCAGCAGCACGGCAAGCTCTTCTCGGTGCCCGAGTGGGGTGTCGTGGCCCTGAACACCGTTGCCGGCGGGCGCGGAGCCGCGGGTGGTGACAACCCGCTTTATATCCAGCAGATGTACTCCGTTTTCCAGCAGTACGCCGGTTCGCTCGCGTATGAGGCCTACTTCAACGAAGGCGACAGTGGGGATGTCCACTCGTCGCTGGTCAACCCCAATATGCATCCGGCCTCGGCGTCCATGTACAACAGCCTCTGGTAGCACCGACAGCCGCTGGCAATGCCAATGCGGCCGGCGGCGTCCAGCTCGCCGGCCGCCGGAGCCGGGGCTCCGGGCGACTCAGGTCGCGCCGGAGGAACGCTCCGCGTCGTCGTGCAGCCCGCCCACGAAGGCCTCCGCCACCTGCACCTGCTGGCGCAGTGTGATCAGCTTCTCCTCGGCGAGCGCCACCCAGGTCGCGAGCCTCGCCTGCAGCTCGGCCCGCTGCTGGGCCGGCAGGTCCGGCTGCGCGAGCTCGTCCCGCAGGACCAGCAGTGAGCGCATCTCCTCCAGGGTGAAGCCGAGCGGCTTCATCTTCTTGATCAGGAGGAGGCGGTCGACGGCATCCTTGTCGTAGAGGCGGAAACCCCCCACGGTGCGGCCGACCGGGAGGAGGAGGCCGGCTTCCTCGTAGTACCGCACGGTGCGCAGCGACAGCCCGACTCGCTCGGCGACATCCCCGATCTGGTGGACGTCGCGACGCCGCGTGGTGGACAAGTCGACCCTTACGTCAGTATTTGCCGCCGGTGGCAAACCGGGCGTCAGATGACTGTACGTCCATCCGTGGTTCGGCGCCCGCAACTCGCCCGAGCACCCTGCCGTAAGCTGGTCGTAACGATCCCGCTGCCCGGGATGCAGGTCGGTGTCGGTGTCGTCCGGAGGGCGCCTCAGATCTGGGTACAGGTGTCTGGGTAACAGGTTCCGGAGTACGGGGGCCCGGTACGTGGGGTGGCCAGGTCTCATCGGCCGCGGTCACACCGGCCGGGTTGTCACACCGGCCGGATTGTCGGTGGCTGCCGGTCGCACCCCGTGACGGTGGCCCATGTCCCGTCTCCCGCCCGGAGAGGCGGTTGTCGCCCGCGGCGGCAATATCGCCCGGCGGGGGGCTGTTGTAGCAGTCAGCGTGTGCCAGGCCGCACTGAGCCGCGGTCGCACGGATTGTCGCTCGGCGACCCGGTCCGCTGGCGCCGGATTCGTTGAGACTGGAAATCGACTCACTCCGAGAGGCACGGGACGGATCACATGACCCTCGCGCCGCTGCTTGACGCGCTGGTAGCCCGCCCAGGTGGCGACCCGGCGCTGACCCGCGCGCTGGCCTCGCTGGACGAGCCCGTGCTGGACCTGGCGGGTCCCGCCGCGCTGCGGCCGTTCGCCGCCGCGGCGCTCGCCGGCGCCGGCCGCACCGTGCTGGTGGTGACCGCCACCGAGCGGGAGGCCGACGACCTGACCGAGGCGTTGGGGAGCCTGCTCGGCGCGGGGCGGGTGGCCGTGTATCCGAGCTGGGAGACGCTGCCACACGAGCGGCTCTCCCCCCGTGCCGACACCGTCGGGCGCCGACTGGCCGTGCTGCGGCGGCTCGCGCATCCGGGGGTGGACGGGGCCGAGCCGCTGGCAGTTGTGGTCGCACCGATCCGCTCAGTGCTGCAGCCGCAGGTCGCCCGGCTCGGTGACCTCGCACCGGTGGCGTTGGCGAAGGGGGACAGCGCCGACCTGGAAGAGGTGACCGCCCGTCTCGTGGGCATCGCCTACCACCGGGTCGACCTCGTGGAACGGCGCGGTGAGATCGCCGTCCGCGGTGGCATCCTCGACGTCTTCCCGCCCACCGAGGAACATCCGCTGCGAATCGAGTTCTTCGGGGACGAGGTGGAGGACATCCGCCACTTCTCCGTCGCCGACCAGCGCGCGCTGCCAGAGCAGGGCAGTGCCCCCGGGCAGGGCAGTTCCCCCGGGCAGGGCAGTTCCACCGGGCAGGGCAGTGCCTCCGAGCAGGGCGGTGCCGGGCCGAGGCCGGCGCCGCTGCTGTTCGCCCCGCCGTGCCGGGAGCTGCTCCTCACCGACGACGTCCGGGCCCGGGCCGCCGCGCTCGCACAGGAGCATCCCCAGCTCGTCGACATGCTCGACAAGATCGCGCAGGGCATCCCGGTCGAGGGCATGGAGGCACTCTCCCCGGTCCTGGTCGACGAGATGACCCTGCTGCTGGACGAGCTCCCGCAGGGCTCCCGGGTCCTCGTCTGCGACCCGGAGCGGGTGCGGAGCAGAGCCACCGAGCTGGTGCGTACCAGCCAGGAGTTCCTGGACGCCTCCTGGAGCGTCGCGGCGCTGGGCGGCGGGGCGCCGATCGACCTCGGCGCGGCCACCTACCGGTCGGTCGCCGAGGCCCGCGAGCGCGCGGGCGAGCTGGGCATTCCCTGGTGGTCGGTCAGCCCGTTCGCCTCGGAGGCGGCCGGCGACGACGACATCTACGGCGACGACACGGTCGTCGCCAGCCTGCGTCCCGCGCCGACCTACCTCGGGGACACCGCCCGGGCCACCGCGGACATCAAGGGCTGGCTGGCCGACTCGTGGCGGGTGCTGCTCGTCACCGAGGGGCACGGGCCGGCCCAGCGGCTCGTCGAGATGATGCGGGAAGCCGATCTCGGTGCCCGCCTCGCCGCCGACGGCGAGGTCGTGCCCGGTGTGGCCATCGTGACGCAGGCCCAGCTCGGCCAGGGCTTCATCAGCCCGACGCTGCGCCTCGCCGTGCTCACCGAGACCGACCTGGCCGGCGCCCGCGGAGTCACCACCAAGGACATGCGGCGGATGCCGAGCCGCCGCCGCAAGGGCATCGACCCGCTCGCGCTGACCGCCGGCGACCTGGTCGTGCACGACGCCCACGGGGTCGGCCGCTACGTCGAGATGGTCACCCGCACGGTGGCCGGGGCGAAGCGCGAGTACCTGCTGCTGGAGTACG
The DNA here is from genome assembly GCF_001983215.1 of Frankia sp. CcI49. Lineage (NCBI taxonomy): Bacteria > Bacillati > Actinomycetota > Actinomycetes > Frankiales > Frankiaceae > Frankia > Frankia sp. CcI49. The sequence goes on along the minus strand of NZ_MOWP01000027.1, from coordinate 107,085 downwards.
CCCGCGGCGACCGRCTCTACGTCCCCACCGACCAGCTTGAGCAGGTCAGCCGCTACGTCGGCGGTGAGGGCCCGAGCCTGGACCGCATCGGCGGCGCGGACTGGGCCAAGCGCAAGACCCGGGCCCGCAAGGCGGTCAAGGAGATCGCCGGGGAGCTGATCCGTCTCTACAGCGCGCGGATGGCGGCGCCCGGCCATGCCTTCGGCCCCGACACGCCCTGGCAGCGTGAGCTGGAGGACGCCTTCCCGTTCCGGGAGACCCCCGACCAGCTCTCGGCCATCGACGAGGTCAAGGCCGACATGGAGAAGCCCGTCCCGATGGACCGGGTGATCTGCGGCGACGTCGGCTACGGCAAGACCGAGATCGCGGTGCGGGCGGCCTTCAAGGCGGTGGGGGACGGCAAGCAGGTCGCCGTCCTCGTCCCGACCACGCTGCTCGTCCAGCAGCACTACCAGACCTTCGCCGAGCGGTACGCCCCGTTCCCGGTCGTGGTCAAGGCGATGAGCCGGTTCAACTCCGCCGCCGAGCAGCGGGCGGTGCTCGACGGCCTCGCGAACGGCACGGTGGACGTCGTCATCGGCACCCATCGCCTGTTCTCCAGTGAGACGAAGTTCTCCGACCTCGGCCTGGTGATCGTCGACGAGGAGCAGCGGTTCGGGGTCGAGCACAAGGAACACCTGAAGAAGATGCGGACCGCGGTCGACGTGCTCACCATGAGCGCGACCCCGATCCCGCGAACCCTGGAGATGTCGATCACCGGCATCCGGGAGCTCTCGACCATCGACACCCCGCCGGAGGAGCGCCATCCGGTGCTCACCTCGGTCGCCGCCTACGACCCGAGCCAGGTGGGGGCGGCGATCCGCCGGGAGCTGCTGCGCGAGGGGCAGGTCTTCTACATCCACAACCGGGTCGAGAGCATCGACCGGGCGGCCGCGCGGCTGCGTGAGCTGATCCCCGAGGCCCGCATCGCCACCGCCCACGGCCAGATGAACGAGGACACCCTCGAAGGCGTGATGGTCTCCTTCTGGGAGAAGAAGTTCGACGTCCTGGTCTGCACCACGATCGTCGAGTCGGGCCTGGACATCTCGAACGCGAACACGCTGATCGTCGAGCGGGCCGACAACTTCGGGCTCTCCCAGCTGCACCAGCTGCGCGGCCGGGTCGGCCGTGGCCGCGAGCGCGCCTACGCCTACTTCCTCTACCCGCCGGACCGGCCGCTGTCGGAGACCGCGCACGACCGGCTCGCGACCATCGCGCAGCACAACGACCTCGGCGCCGGCATGGCGGTGGCGATGAAGGACCTGGAGATCCGCGGCGCGGGCAACCTGCTCGGCGGCGAGCAGTCGGGGCACATCGCCTCGGTCGGCTTCGACCTGTACGTCCGGATGGTCGGGGAGGCCGTCGCCGAGTACAAGGGCGAGGTCGAGGAGCCGATCGAGGTCAAGGTCGAGCTGCCCGTCGACGCGAACCTGCCGCACGACTACGTGCCCAGTGAGCGGCTGCGGCTCGACGCCTACCGCCGGCTCGCCGCGGCTGTCACCGCCGCGGACATCGACGAGGTCCGCGGCGAGCTGACGGACCGGTTCGGCCCGCTGCCCGAGCCGGTGGAGAACCTGCTGGCGGTCGCCTCCCTGCGGGTGCTCGCCCGCCGGTACGGCGTCAACGAGATCACCGTCGCGGGGCGCCAGATCCGGATCGCCCCGCTGGAGCTGCGGGAGAGCCAGACGCTGCGCCTGAACCGGCTCTACAAGGGCTCCGTCGTCAAGCCGGCGGTGAAGACGGTGCTGGTCCCGGCACCGACCGAGACCGGCCGGATCGGGTCCCGCCCGCTGCGCGACCGGGCCCTGCTGGCCTGGGTCGGCCAGCTGCTCGACGCCGTCGCCGGGGACTCGATCGCCGCGGCGGCCAGCCGGTAGGTCGTCCGAGGCGGTCCCGGGCGGACGTCCGGTGCGGCCGAAGGCAGCCACATACACTTCTGGGCCGAGGAGCGGATACGGTCACTGCTGTGAAGTTTCCGCGTCTTCTGGCCGGGCTCGGGCTCGCCGTGCTCACCGGCCTCGCAGGTACCGCATGCACGTCCCACGCCGGTGCGGCCGCCCAGGTCGGGTCGAGCACGATCGAGACCTCGACCGTGCGCGGCATCGTCGACCGCGGCCTGGCCGCGGCCGAGACCGCCCAGACCGCGCAGACCCTCACCCGTACGGCGCTCCAGCGCCGCACGATCACCATGCTGGTGGACCTCAAGGTGCGTGAGTCGGCGGCGAAGAGCCTCGGGGTCACGGTGAGCGACCAGGACCTCAACGCCTTCTACCAGGCGAGCGCGGTGCTGGGCTACGGCGGTGTCAAGGAGTTCGAGACCAACGCCGCCGCGCTCGGCTACGCCAAGGAGGATCTCCTGACGGCGATGCGGGTCGGTGCGCTGGAGTTCGCCATCGCCGACAAGGTCGCGCCGACCACCCTCGCCTCGCCGGACTACGCCCGCGCGCAGTACGACGGCCTCGTCCAGCAGTACGGCAAGCTGCCGCTGACCTATGAGGCGGCCCGGCCGTACCTGCAGCGGTTCCTGGCCTCCGACGAGCGCAACGCGAAGATCCAGCCGGTGCTGACCGACACCGCGAACCGGCTGGGCGTCTCGGTGAACCCCCGCTTCGGGGAATGGAACGCCAAGGAATCGGTCGTGGACGAGGCGCCGGGCACCATCGCCACCACGGAGGAGCCGGTCGCCTCGACGGCCGAGCTGACGCTGTAGGGCGCAGGCGTCCGACATGACCGCACACATCACGCTGGTCTCGACCAGCGCCCGGGTCGCGCCGGGCCTGCTCACGGCCGCGGCCTGGGATCTGCTCCGCTCGGCCGCGGTCTGGACGGCCTGCCCCGACCACCCGCAGGCTCCGGCGCTGCGCGAGGCCGGTGTCGAGGTGTCGGTGCTGGTGGAGGGCGAGATCGAGAGCTGCGCCGCCGGCCAGGCCGAGGCCCCGGCCGGCGGCGCCGGCCCCCTTGCCGGGCTGCTGGCCGCTGCCGGGACGTCCGGCCGGGTCGCGTGGCTGCTGGATCCGGTGTCGCCGAACGCCGTCGACCGGGCCCTGCTCGCGGCGGTCGGCGGCACCGAGGCCGTCGGCGGCACCGAGGCCGTCGGCGGCGCCCGGGTTGACCAGCCCGCCCGGGTCGACGATCTCGTCGCGACCCGTGAGCTGCCCGGATCGGCGCTGCTGGACGCGGTCGCCGTCATGGACCGGCTGCGCTCGCCCGGCGGATGTCCCTGGGACGCCGAACAGACCCACACCTCGCTGGCGCCCTACCTGCTGGAGGAGGCGTACGAGGCGTACCAGGCCATCGAGGACGGCGATCTCACCGAGCTCCGCGAGGAGCTGGGGGACGTCCTGATGCAGGTGCTCTTCCACGCGCGGGTGGCGGCCGAGGCCGGTCCGGGCGGCTGGGACGTCGACGATGTCGCGGCAGGGCTGTCCGCCAAGCTGATCCGGCGCCATCCCCATGTCTTCGCCGACGTCGCCGTCTCCGGCGCGGACGAGGTCGTCACCAACTGGGACGCGATCAAGGCGACGGAGAAGAACCGGAAGTCGGTGACGGAGGGGGTGCCCCTGTCCGCGCCCGCGCTGTCCCTGACGGCCAAGCTGCTGCGGCGTGCGGGCAAGCTGGGCCTCCCGCTCGACCTGGCCCTTCCCGCTGTTTCGCCAGCTCCGGGAGCTCCGGCTGCTCCGGCTGCTCCGGTGGCCCCGGTGGCCGCACCCGGTTCGGCGGGGCTCACCGCGGTCGTCGCCGAGCTGGCGCGGGGCCTCGACGCCGATCCGGGCGCGGGACCTGCCGTCGCCGAGCGGTCGATCGGCGACCTCCTGTTCGCCGCCGTGGCGTTGGCGGCCGCTCTCGACGTCGACGCCGAATCCGCGCTGCGCGGGCGTGCCCGGTCGTTTCGGGACAACCTGGCCCGGGCGGAACACGCGGCGCTGGAACGCGGTGTCGAGCCGCGTGGGCTGGACGCGGCTGGCTGGAGTGCGCTGTGGCGATCGGCGGCCACCGCGCCGACGACGGCCTCCGCGCCGACAGCGGCCTCCGCGCCGTCGGCGACCACGGAGCCTTCCGCCGCCGGATCCTGAACAGCCTTTCGTACGAGGGATCCTGAACGCTCCGGCCGCGGGAGATCCCCGGTTCGCAGGCATCGCACTAGCCTCGAACCATGGTTGGAACGCCCAGGCAGGCAGTGGCCGATATCCAGCGCTTCGCGCGGCGGCGCGCCGCCCCGATCATTCTTGAGCTCGACCTGACCTCCGACCTGGTGGAAGGCGTGCCCGCGGACCCGCTGACCGCCGCGGTCGCCCACCGGCGGCCGTCCCTGCGCGAGGTGGTCGACGGGCTGCGTCGCGCCGCGCGGGACGACCGGGCGAAGGTGCTCGTCGCACACATCGCAGCTGGCGGGATGCCGCTGGCCCGGGTGCAGGAGGTCCGCGACGCGGTCGCCGAGTTCCGCGCCTCCGGCGGGGTCACCTTCGCCTACGCCGACACCTTCGGCGAGTTCGGTGGCGGCACGGTGGCCTACTACCTGGCGTGCGCCTTCGACGAGATCTGGCTCGCGCCACCCGGAGACCTGGGCCTGACCGGCGTCGCGATGGAGACCCCCTTCCTGCGGGAGGCGCTGGACCGGCTCGGGGTGAGTGTCGAGATCGGCCAGCGCCACGAGTACAAGAACGCGGTCAACACGCTGGTGGAGCGGGACTTCACCCCGGCGCACCGCGAGGCGCTCGGGCGGATCGTCGACTCGTGCGCGGAACAGGTGGTGGCGGAGGTCTCGGCACGTCGAGGGCTGTCGCCTGACCAGGTCAGAAGAATGATCGATGACGCCCCGATGTCCGGGCGGGCCGCCTTGGAGGCGGGCCTGGTCGACCGGATCGGCTACCGGGACGAGGCCTATGACCAGGTGCGCACGCGGGCGCGTGAGCTCGCCGGGACGTCCGGCGTCGGATCCGATGCCGACGGTGACGGCGGCGTGGAACCGACGTTGATGTACGTCTGGGCGTACCGGCGTGCCGAGGTGCGCCGGGAGGCCTCCCCGGTGCGCAGGGCCCGGGGCCTTGCCGCGGCTCTTCCGTTGCCGGTGCTGCCGGGGCAGTCCGGTAGCGATCGGCCGCGGTGGCGGTCGGGTACCGGGCCGGCCGCGACGCCGGCCGCAGCGACGCCGGAGGCGGTGGCGGTGGCGGAAAAGGCAGCAGCCGCCGCGGCGGCGGACGGCGGAGCGGGGGCGGCGGCCGGCGGTGATCCGAATGTGGTCCCACCGGAGATCGATCCGCGGACGTCGGTGGTCGCACTCGTGCACGGCACCGGCCCGGTGGTGCTGGGGTCCGCGGCGCTGCCGTTCGGGGGGCCGGTCCTCGCGGCGGACGCGGTCACGGCGGCCTTCCGGGCGGCGGCCCGGGACTCCTCCGTGGCCGCCGCGGTCTTCCGCGTCGACAGCCCCGGCGGTTCGTATGTGGCCTCGGATGTGGTCCGTCGAGAGATCGAACGGTTTCGTGCCACCGGGCGTCCAGTGATCGTCTCGATGGGTGCCGTCGCGGCTTCCGGTGGCTACTTCGTCGCGCTCGGCGGTGATCTGATCGTTGCCAACCCGGGGACGCTGACCGGCTCCATCGGAGTTTTCGGCGGCAAGCAGGTCGTCCGCGACCTGCTCGGCAAGGTCGGGATCGGCTTCGGTGCGGTCGCCGCCGGCGAGAACGCGCTCATGATGTCCCCGCGGCAGTCGTTCACCGAGGCCGAGCGGGCGAAGCTGGAGGAGTTCCTCGACCGGGTGTACGCCGACTTTGTGGCCAAGGTCGCGCAGGCCCGGCGGATGTCGCCCGCCGAGGCGCACGAGCTGGCCCGCGGGCGGGTCTGGACGGGCGCCGACGCCCATCGCCACGGCCTCGTCGACGAGCTGGGCGGGCTGGCCCACGCGATCGACCTGGCCTGGGCCCGGGCCGGCCTGCCGGCCGAGGAGACCCCACGGGTGCGGCTCACCCCGAAACCGTCGGTGCTGGACCGGCTGCGCACCCCGAAGTCCAGCGAGGAGCCGGGCGCGGCGGCCGCCCGCACCGCGGCGAGCTTCGGGGTCCCCGGCATCCGGGGAGTTCTCGGTGTTCTCACCGCGTTCGACGTGTTCGGAGGGCTCGGCGCGCTTGCAGGGCTCGGCGCGGTCGGTGGCGCCCATGGTGGTCTGTCAGTGGGCTCCGACGGGTTCGCCGGCGGCTGGGGCGCGCTCGCGCCGCTCGCCGCGCGGGCGGGGCTGCCCGTCCACGGGCCGCTGCTGATGCCTCCCGTGGGGCTCGTCCGCTAGCTCCGATGGGACGAGCAGGAAGATCCGGGGATCTTCGTCGACCCGGCGCGTGTGACCAGGCCGGGGCTCCGAGTTGCCGCTGCTGCCAGGCAAGGCCTGGGGATTTCTGGTCCTTCCAGGGACCGCGGCGGAATCCCGAGACGCGGCGGATCCGGGGCACCGGCATGGGCTTGGCGGAGCCGCGCTGGCGGAGGGCGAACCCCACCCACCCGCACGGCACTCATCGAGGATCCCGCACCTCCCGCGCAGCGCCGGCAAATTCGCTCTTAAGCGGGGCAAAAAGGGTTCATAGTCGCCTGGTGGCCCGCAAGAAAGAAGGATTTCGGTCGTCGGAACGACCAGAATCGTTCACTCTTGCGACTCGTCAAACCGGGCCGCCGGGCCGCCGGGCCGCCGGGTCGCTGGCCTCTCGGGCACGCGGAGGTCCGGGCGCGTTCGTGGAGTGCGAACCGTCCCGTCCACCGACCAGAGATCTCGACCGGCGCCAATCCGGGAGAGCCTCTGGAACGACGAAGATCCGCAGATCCTCAAGCCGCGGCTTCGGGACCGCCGCCGAATTCTCCGCACAGGTCGAGCTCCGGTCAGGCCTGGGCCACCCCCCATCGGGGCTGCCCACCGAGGTGATGTGTGCGACGCCGGGCGGATTCCTGACGCGGCCGACCGGCGACGGACACGGCGTCCGCGTCAGCGTGGCGCGACCGGGAGGCGACGCGCCGACGCGCCGCGGCGGTAGTCTCGCACCGACCGGTTCGTCCGGACGGCGTCGCTCGTCCCCGGGTGCTCCGCAACCAGCAGTCTTCGCAACCAGCAGTCTCCGTAAAGATCGCAACCAGCAGTCTCAGTAAAGATTCAGTGCCGCAAGCAGGATCCGTCCCGCGCCGGTGCCCCGGTAGCGTCCCATCGAAAGGTGTGCTCGTGCCGTCCATCGAGGCTGTCGGAGCTCGCGAGATTCTCGACTCGCGAGGCAATCCCACCGTCGAGGTCGAGGTCGTTCTGGAAGACGGCACGCCCGGCCGGGCCGCTGTCCCCAGCGGAGCCAGCACCGGCGCCTTCGAGGCCGTCGAGCTGCGCGACGGGGGCGACCGGTACGGCGGCAAGGGCGTCACGAAGGCGGTCGACGCCGTCATCTCCCGGATCGGTCCGGCGATCATCGAGATGGAGGCCACCGAGCAGCGGCTGCTCGACGCGCGCCTCATCGAGCTGGACGGGACGCCCGACAAGTCGCAGCTGGGCGCGAACGCGATCCTCGGTGTGAGCCTGGCCGTCGCCAGGGCCGCCGCGGCCGCGAGCGGGCTGCCGCTCTTCCGCTACATCGGCGGGCCCAACGCCCATCTGCTGCCTGTGCCGATGATGAACATCCTCAATGGTGGCGCGCATGCCGACACCAACGTCGACATCCAGGAGTTCATGATCGCGCCGATCGGCGCCGGCACCTTCGCGGAGTCGCTGCGCTGGGGCGCGGAGATCTACCAGGCGCTGAAGAGCGTGCTGAAGGTCCGGGGCCTGGCGACCGGCGTCGGCGACGAGGGCGGTTTCGCGCCGAGCCTGCCGACGAACCGGGAGGCGCTCGACCTGATCGCCGAGGCCGTCGACAAGGCGGGCTTCAGCCTGGGTGACGACATCGCGCTGGCGCTCGACGTCGCGTCGACGGAGTTCTTCGAGAAGGGCTCCTACACCTTCGAAGGCACCGGCCGGTCGGCCGACCAGATGATCGACTACTACGCGGATCTGGTCGACTCGTACCCGATCGTGTCCATCGAGGACCCGCTCGCCGAGGACGACTGGGCCGGCTGGGCGAGCATCACCACCCGGCTGGGCTCGCGGGTGCAGCTCGTCGGCGACGACCTGTTCGTCACCAACCCGGAGCGGCTTGCCCGCGGCATCGCCGAGGGCGCGGCCAACGCGCTGCTGGTGAAGGTGAACCAGATCGGCACCCTGACGGAGACGTTGGACGCCGTCAGCCTGGCCCACCGCAACGGCTACCGCTGCATGATGTCGCACCGCTCCGGCGAGACCGAGGACACCACGATCGCCGACCTCGCGGTCGCGGTCGACTGCGGCCAGATCAAGACGGGTGCCCCCGCACGCAGCGAGCGGGTGGCGAAATACAACCAGCTGCTGCGGATCGAGGAGGAGCTCGACGACGCGGCACGGTACGCGGGCGCCGGCGCGTTCCCGCGGCGGGCGACGACCGCCCGCTGAGCCGAATGCCCTTCCGGCGGAGGGCGCTGACGACAAGGGCCACCCTGCTGGCCATCGTCATCTGCGTCCTGGTCCTGACCCTGGCCTACCCACTGCGGCTGTACCTGCAGCAGCAGGCGAAGATCTCCGAGCTGACGCGCACGAACGCACAGCGCCAGACGAGGGTCGACGACCTGCGTGAGGAGGTCGCGCGCTACAACGATCCGGAATGGGTGAAGGACGAGGCGCGCCGCCGGTTGCACTACGTCCTGCCCGGAGAGAAGACGTACCTGATGCAGACGAGCCCCCAGCCGACACCGGAGCCCGACGCGGGCGCCGATGGCGGCAGGGGCGGCCAGTCCTGGTACAACCAGCTCTGGTCGCAGCTTGCCGAGCCGGCTACGCCGACCCCGGCGGCGCAGCGGTGAGCGGCTCAGTGGGAAGTGACACGGCGGGAAGTGACACGGCGGGAAGCGGCGCGTCGGGGAACGGGGCGGCGTCGGGGTCCRCTCCGGCCGCGGGGCTCGGGGCCGAGACCGAGATCGTGCACCGTCAGCTCGGGCGGGTGCCACGTGCGGTGCTCGGTGTGGCCCACCGCTGCACGTGCGGGCTGCCAGACGTCCTCGAGACGGCGCCGCGCCTCGAGGATGGAACGCCCTTCCCGACCCTGTTCTACCTGACCTGTCCGCGGGCCGCGGCGGCGATCTCCCGCCTGGAAGGCTCCGGTGTCATGCGGGAGATGACCGCCCGGCTGGCCACCGACCCGGACCTCGCGCGCGCCTACAGTGCCGCGCACCGCGACTACCTGGCCCGCCGCGATRCCCACGGCGTGCTCGTGGGGAACCCGAGCGCCGGTGGGATGCCGGACCGGGTCAAATGCCTGCATGTGCTGGTCGCGCACAGCCTGGCCGTCGGTCCCGGCGTCAATCCGTTCGGTGACGAGGCTCTCGCCGCACTGGCTGACTGGGGGGCCCGCGGGCCCTGTGTGGACCTCGAGCGCGCATCCTGTGCGGAGGAACCTGCGAGCTCGCCCGGTGGTGCGGCGGGCGGTGGCCAGGGACGAAAGGGGACCGCCGGATGAGTCGCGTCGCAGCGATCGACTGTGGCACCAACTCCATCCGCCTGCTGGTGGCGGAGGTCGACGAACAGTCCGGGGGTTCCGGAGCGCGGCTGCGTGAGCTCACCCGCAGGATGGAGATCGTCCGTCTCGGAGCCGGCGTCGACCGCACCGGTGAACTGGCACCGGACGCGCTGGCCAGGACCTTCGCCGCGCTGCGCGACTACGCGGACGAGATCGACCGGCTGGGCGCGACGCGGGTCCGCATGGTCGCGACCAGTGCCACCCGGGATGCCCGCAACCGTGCTGAGCTGGTAACCGGCGTCCGTTCGATCCTCGGGGTCGATCCGGAGGTGATCACCGGTGGCGAGGAGGCGGCGCTTTCCTTCACCGGCGCGATCGGGGACCTCGACGCTGTCGACACACCGATCCTGCTCGCCGACATCGGCGGTGGTTCCACCGAGCTGGTGCTGGGTGACGCGAGCGGGGCACGCGAGTCCATCTCGGTGAACGTGGGCTGCGTCCGGATGGCCGAGCGCCACCTGCACGACGACCCACCGACCCCCGCACAGGTCGCCGCGATCGTCGCGGACGTGAACGCGGCTTTCGACGTCGCCGAGCGGGTGGTGCCGATCACCAGCGCGGCGACCCTCGTCGGTGTGGCGGGCACGGTGACCACGGTCGCGGCGCTCGCGGCCGACCTGCCGGYCTACGACGCCGATCGCATCCACCTGATGGTCACCTCGGCGGCCGACGTGGCGGCCGTGACGGAACGCCTGGTCGCGATGACCCATGCCGAACGGGCGGTGCTGCCCGTGATGCACCCGGGTCGGGTCGACGTCATCGCGGCAGGTGCGCTGGTGCTGCGGACGCTCCTCGAGCGGTCCGGTACCTCCGCCGTGATCGCGAGCGAGCGGGACATTCTGGACGGCATCGCGCTTTCTCTCGGTGGCGTGGTCGAGTCGGGCGCACGGTGACCGGTCCCAGCCGGCAGGCTGGGACCATGGCCGTCGACGCCGGACCGGACGACCGGGCGGCTGGTACGGGTGCCGAACCGGCCGCCCCGGGGGCGGGGTGGCCGAATGACCCCGCCACGGCGGCCACACCGGTGGCCGCCACGGCGACCGGCGTCGTCGAGCTCGCGACGACGGCGGCGGACTGCGCCGAGCTTGACGCCCGGGTCTCGGTCTGCCGCGCCTGTCCCCGACTGGTGCAGTGGCGGGAGGAGGTCGCGACCGTCAGGCGGGCGGCGTTCGCCGACCAGCAGTACTGGGGCCGGCCGGTGCCCTCGTTCGGTCCGCCCGACGCGCGGCTGCTGATCGTGGGGCTGGCGCCGGCCGCGCACGGCGGGAACCGCACCGGTCGGATCTTCACCGGTGACCGCAGCGGGGACTGGCTGTTCGCCGCGCTGCACCGGGCGGGCCTGGCTCGGCAGCCGACCTCGGTCGCGGTGGGAGACGGCCAGGAGATGATCGACAGCAGGGTGGTGGCCGCGGTCCGCTGCGCGCCGCCGGCGAACAAGCCGACCCCGGACGAACGGAACACCTGTCGCCCCTGGCTGGTCCGGGACCTGCAACTCCTGCGACCGACGCTGCGGTCGATCGTGGTGCTCGGCGGATTCGCCTGGACCGCGCTGTGGCCGGCGCTGCGCGCGGCCGGCTACCCCCTTCCACCTCGCCGGACGCCCTTCGGCCACGGTGTGACCGTGAACCTGGCCGAGTTGCGGATCTTCGGGTGCTACCACCCCAGCCAGCAGAACACCTTCACCGGCAGAGTGACGGCTCCGATGCTCGACGTGGTCTTCTCGCAGGCGGTGGAGCACATCGCCGGTGTTCGCGACGCCCCCTGAAATCACAGCGGCGGGTATGGTTTCGTGCCGCGCTGTGCTGTGTCCGGCCATCGGGGACCTCGCTGTGGGCTTCCCGGTGTCACGGGAATCGTCCGATCATTTGTCGGTTGCCGGTACCTTCCTGCCATGCGAAACAGTGGGGCAGATCACTTTTCGCGGTGTCGCGCGGCGCGAAACGACGGCGACCTCGCCTCGCGGGGCCCCGGGGTGCCCGCGGTCACGGCTGCAGTTTCGCAACGACGCTTCTCCTACCGCAGAGCGGAATTCTCTCCGTGGGGAGATCGAGCCACGATCGATCCGATTGTTGTGACAGATAACAGCAGGTGAACTCGCGGGGGTCGCCCGTGCGGCCGGATGCTCTCGGGCGCCGGGCCGTGCGGCCTTCCGGCCGGCAGTCCGGGCGGAAGGCGTTGCTGCTCCGTTGCTCGTTCGTTCACAGCCGGCGGGTTTCAGTCGGTTGTGGCGGGGGGCCATGCCGCCGAGCGGACGGCGTCGAGCGGGCGGCAGGCGGGTCGCGGTGTCGCGGCGGTTCTTCGGGGCCGCGCCCGCGGGGAACGGTGCGGCGTGTCGGCGTGGGGCTTTCGGGCCGAATTTCCAGCCCGATTCCGCAGTCCCGCCGGAGGCGTCCGTCAGGAGTTCCGGTCGGTGCCGGAAGGCCTGGCGGAACAAATGCAATGTGAGCTGACCGCCGTCTTCGTTCTGGCCGCGCCGCCGCCGTGGAAATCGGGGTTTCAGTGTGCTGCGGATCGCTGGCCGAGAACGTGCGCAATGTGGGTTGCGGCGGGTGTTGGACGGCCATGGTGGGCAGCCTGCCGATTTCTGGTCGGGGTCGGGTGCGCTTTCCGCGCGATCGCCGGGACGCAGTGGCGGACACTGCGCCGTTGCGACCCGTCAGGCCGCATGGCTGCCGCGGCATGGCTCGTGACGTTCCGTGTCTGCCGCCGCCGCTGCCCGGTCAGCGAGGCGCCGCCGCCTCCGGCCGGGCCGCCGCTGCTGCGCGGCACCGCCGCCCCGCTTCGGCAGGTCGACCGCCTGGCTGGCCCGACGGTTGCCGGGGCTGCTGCCGAGGGCGGCCCAGGGCCGACGGGTGCTGCCCGTGGGCGGCCGCCGCCGGTGCGGCGTCGACGGATCCGGGCCGGCAGGCAGGCCGCGGCACCCGTGATGTTGCGCTGGCGACATTGCGCGAGGCGGACGTCGGGCGCTTCGGACTCTTCGGTATTCTTGATCTTGTCTTCGCTGGTGATCGGCTATAGGTGATCAAGGCCGGTCCTCCTGACGCGTCCTGGTAGCGGATCATTCCGGATCCGAACCGGGATGTGACCCCTTGCCGTGGGATGGCGGTACGCGTGCCTTGGTCGTCACCAGGAGTCACGAATTCGTCCGGGTCGGCCGGTCCGGGCGACTTTTCCTGCGATGCGTTATTCCCAGACCCTACGTAGCGTGGTAGAAACATCAGCGATGTGCACGAGCCGGTGTATCCCAACAGGTAGAGGAGGCTGTCCTAAAAACAGCTCGAGTGTCGGTTCGACTCCGACCACCGGCACCTTTCAATGTCGACCGGCCGCCTCGTATTGCCCCTGAGGTCGGCGGTCGAACGGGTACGGGCAGTGCCCGAGAGACCTTTGTCTGAACAGCGAAGCTCTGGATCTGGATTGCGGTCGAGCTGATCTCGCCGAGCTGATCTCTCGGCCGGCTTGGCCGCGTCCTCTTCTGCCCCAAATGTCTAGTCCGGCCCCGCTGCCCGGCGGCACCTCTCCTGGATTGCTCGCCGCAGCACGGATGTCACTCATTGCCGCAAGCGCGGAACCCGGCCGGCCCCCGTGGGCGTTGTACTGTGTGATCGTCGTGTGGCGACCTGTCCGCGCGGGCAGGCTGGGGAGGTCCAAGCCGATGGCAGAGCTACGTTCGTCCAACCCGGCGTTCACCCGAACAGGGTTCGGGCAGGGCCGCCCACCGGCGCCTCCGGAGGGCTCCTGGCAGCCTGGCGGGTGGCCACCGGCCCCCGGCCAGCCCGGCTACCCACCGCCGGCTCCCGTGCGGGAGAGGCTGACCTACGACGACGTGATCATGCACACGCTCGGCGTGTTCGCGGTCATGTTGGTCCTCGCGGGCCTCGGCTGGTACGTCGCACCCGACTCGCCGGGCCTCGCGATCGGTGCCTTCGTCGCCGCCCTCGCCCTGAGCTTCGTGATCTCCATGCGGGAGCGGATCAGCCCGCCGCTGGTGGTCGTGTTCGCCGGGCTGGAGGGTCTGGCCGTCGGCATCGTCTCGCGGTACTACGAGACGGCCTTCTCCGGAATCGTCCTGCAGGCTCTGCTCGGCACGGCGTTGGTGTTCGTCGTCATGCTGGTCGCCTACCGCAGCCGCCGTCTGCGGGCCACCCCGAGGATGGCCAGGATCGTCACGGGCACGCTGCTCGCCGTCGTGCTGCTGGGGCTTGTCGACCTCGGCATCCGGCTCTTCACCGGCAGCCACCTTCCCGTGATCAACGACCCGTCGCCGCTGGGCATCCTGTTCAGCATCGTGGTGCTGGCGGTGGCCAGCCTGCAGTTCATCCTGGACTTCGACTACATCGAGCGGGCTGTCGCCAGCGGTGCGCCGCGCGAGGAGGCCTGGCGTGCAGCCTTCGGCCTGCTCGTCGGCTTCGTGTGGGTGTACCTGGAGCTGCTGCGGCTGCTCTCCAAGCTCCGCCAGTAGCGACACCGACGCGGGTCGACACCGGCGGGGGAGCAGCGTGCAGGTGCGGGACGGACCGGCGGGGAGACGTCCGCGGCTGACGGCAGGGCGGGCCGCGGGCGTCTCGGCTGTCACCCGGAGCGTTGCGGGCCGGCCGCGGCGGGCGTCACCTTGATCACGCAGCGCTGCTCCCGCTCCATCGCGGCGCGGTAGTCCGCCCAGTCCGGGTGCTCACCGGAGATCTGTCGGTAGTAGGAGACCAGAGCGTCGTGGGCCTCGGGCAGCCGGATGATCTGCGCGGTGCCGCCGATCTGCACCCATGGCCCGAAGAAACCATCGGCCAGGACGCAGAGGTACACCCGGGGATCGCGTTCGATGTTCGCCGTCTTCAGCGCCGTTGTCCGGGTGCTGATCACCAGGGCCCCGTCGGTGTCGACACCGACGAGGACCGGGGACAGCTGGGGAGTGCCGTCGCGGCGGGTCGTGGCCAGTACGGCACGGTGATGATCGCGGATGAAGGCGCGGGCGGCGTCAAGGTCCACCGGATCATTCTCGCTTCAGACCTGGATCGCGTGCCTACGCAGATCTGCCTCGTGCACCACGGCGGCCGCGTACCGGTGCGGCACGCCGTGGATGTCCCTCAACCAGCCCACGCGTTCCGAGAAGCGCAGCAGACCCGGCCCTTCGTTGAGGCAGGCCAGCCAGTGCCGGAGATCATGGCCGGTGGCCTTGGGCATGCGGTCGATGAGACCCCGGTGTGTCTGCGGGGAGCGGTACAGCGGGGAGCGATACAGCGACATGCGCGCCTCCAGAGGACTTGCGGTGTGTCAGCGGTACATGTGCCGAGCGTGCGCCTCGCCGTTCGCTCGGGCAAGACGTGGCGAGTGCCTCGGCAGGTATCCTGCTCGGATGTCGGATTCGCTCCGCGAGGTCAACCGGCAGGCCAGCCTCCTGGTCTCCAGGGCGCGGGGCTGGACGGGTTCCGCCTGGGATGTGCGGATCACCAGCGGTGAGACGAGAGCCGACCGGCTCCGTTCCCTGATCGACGAGCTCGCGCTGCTCGGCCGGCAGGCGGGCAGCGGTGCGCCTCCCGGGGCCCGCCCACCCCGCGTCGCTGACCATGCGCTGCCCGACCAGCTGATTGTGCTGGTGGACGACTTCCTGGCCGCCGCGGCGGCGCCGACGGCGGTTCCGGGCCCGGCCGGGCCCGGACAGGGTGTTCTGGAGCTGACCGCACGGGCGCTCGCGGTGGTGACCGCGGCCAGGGGCGATCTCGACGGGCCCGGCTTCGGGTTCCGCCCGAGCTGACCGGTTCACCGGCAGTGCCGACCGGCTGACTCTGCCGGCCGACCATCCGACCAGCCGGCAGAGTCAGTGCAGGTGCCACTCCTGGGTCAGGGTCTGAAGCACCGGAGCGGCGGCCAGGCGGGCTCCGTCGAGCGTCAGGTGCACCCCGTCTCTGGTGCGGATGAGCACGGAACGCCCGCTGCTGTCGGTCAGGTAGTCGGTGTACTGGCCGGCGTTGGAAAGCATCGGGCGAAGGTCCAGGAAGCGTGCACCGGGAACCCGTTCGGCGGCGGCCTGGGTCGCCTCGTTCATGCGGGCGAAATATCCGTTGAGGGTGCCGGACCGGGCCGGCGGCAGGCTCAGCCAGAAGACGCGCCTGCTGCCGCCGTCCGACCAGATCCGCATCAGGACGATCGCCCGGCGGCGGTACTCGGCCGCCCACTCGTCCGAGCCCGCGGGCAGGATCGTGCCGTCGGGCTGGGTGATGCCCTGGCCGTCGTTGCCACCCATGATCACGACGATCGCCTCCGGGTTGCGCCCGGTGATCTGGAGCCGGGCGTGGGTCGCCCAGTCGAAGAAGTCCGGTCGTACCAGCCCGGTGCCGAAGCGGGTGTCGGTCTCGGCGTGGATCGTCGCCGGCTCGGTGTTGGTGATGGTCGGGCCCAGCGACTCGGTCAGCGAATCGCCCGTGACCAGGACCCGCAGCGGGTTGGTCGCGGTCGGCGTCCGCAGGGGCGCCGCCGCGACGACGTTCTCCCGGCGCCGGGGAGCCCGGTCCTGGCCGCCGGTCGCCCCCGGCTCGGCCAGCGCGGCGGCTGAGGCGAGCTCGGAACTGTCCGCCTTCGCGCCGGTCGGGTCGGGGTGCCCGAACGCGGTCGTCAGGAGCCGGTCGGGCTGGTTGAGCCTGAGCGTGGCGGTGATCCGGTCCAGCGGGCGGGCGACTCCGAGGACGAGCTCTCGGGTGGTGCCCGGGGGCATCCCCTCGCCGGCGTGCACCATCGCCGCGGACCGCAGCACGGCAAGCAGCCCGAGGCACGCTGCCACCAGCAGCAGCGCCCGGCGCGCGGACATGGTGGGCACCGATGGCGCCGACGGCTCGGGCCCGGCCGCCGGCGGTTCAGTGGCCGGCGGTCGTGGCGCCGCCGGGCCCGCGGTGGCCGGACTGGCCGGAAGCCGGCTGGCGGTCGCCGGGGCTCCGAGTGCCGCCGGGGTTGCCGACGCCGCTGGGGCTGCGGGTGCCGGGGCTGCCGGTGCCGGTGCCGGGGCTGCGGGTGCCGCTGGGTTTGCTGACGCCGCTGGGTTTGCTGACGCCGCCGGGTTTGCTGGCGCTTCCGGGTTTGCCGAAGCCGCCTGGGTAGCCGAAGCCGCCTGGGTAGCCGAGGCCGCAGGTGTCGCGGTGGCCGGTGCGCTGTTGGCGCGAGGGGCGGTCGCTCCCGGGCCGGGTGGGGTGGGTGCCGTCCGATCCGGGTTGCGGCGTGGGGCAGGCGCGGATGGCGTCGAGGCCGTCGGCTCGTCGCGCTGCGTCATGAGCACTCCCCGCGATCAACGGCATATGTATTCGGATGCTTACCTTAAGTGATGATCGCTGGTTCTGCCGTTTGGCCCACGCTCCGTCCGGGGGGCTTGGAAAGGAGCTGTCGAAGGCCTGGCGGTAGCCCCGGTCTGAACTCGGGCGCGCGGAAACGGGTGGGAGGTCCGCCAGCTGACCTTCTGGTATCCGGTGGGCGAAAAGGCTTCGCTCGCTGGTCACATGCGAGACGCCCGCCGGTTGTGACGGTGCGCAAATCTTGGCCGACCCGCACTCCTCGGATCACACTTTCTCGGGCAAGGAGCCCCATGGTCGACCTCG
Organism: Frankia sp. CcI49; assembly: GCF_001983215.1. Classification (NCBI taxonomy): domain Bacteria; kingdom Bacillati; phylum Actinomycetota; class Actinomycetes; order Frankiales; family Frankiaceae; genus Frankia; species Frankia sp. CcI49. The sequence continues at coordinate 89,867 of NZ_MOWP01000027.1, read as the reverse complement.
ATCGTCGCCGGTTTGTGACCCTGGCCGGCGGCGCCGCCGCACTGACCGCGCTCGACCAGAGCATCGCGCGCGCCGCCGCGATCCCCGCGAATCGCCGGACCGGGACCATCCGGGACGTCGAGCATGTCGTCGTCCTCATGCAGGAGAACCGCTCCTTCGACCACTACTTCGGCGCGCTGCGCGGCGTCCGGGGCTTCGGTGACCCGCATCCGGCCATCCTTCCCAGCGGCAAGGATGTCTGGAGCCAGCCGAACGGCACCGGCGAGCTCCTGCCCTTCCACCCTGACGCCGCCGACCTCGGCGCGGCCTTCCTCACCGGGCTTCCGCACAGCTGGACCGACGGCCAGAAGGCGCTCAACAAGGGCGTCTACGACCAGTGGGTGCCGGCCAAGGGCACCGCCACCATGGCCTACCTCCAGCGGCAGGACGCGTCCTTCCACTACGCCCTGGCGGATGCCTTCACGGTCTGCGACGCCTACTACTGCTCGTTCATCGGCAACACCGACCCCAACCGCTACTACATGTGGTCGGGCTGGACAGGCAACGACGGCAAGGGCGGCGGGCCCGTCCTCTACAACGACGAGCTCGGCTACGACTGGAAGACGTATCCGGAGCGGCTCGAGGCCGCGGGCGTCAGCTGGAAGATCTACCAGGACGAGGGAACCGGGCTTGACGACGCCGGTTCCTGGGGCTGGACCAGCGACCCGTACATCGGCAACTACGGCGACAACTCGCTGCTCTACTTCAACAGCTACCGCAACGCGGTGCCGGGCGACGCGCTGTACGAGAAGGCTCGCCGGGGCACGAAGAACCGGGATGGCCAGGACTACTTCGAGCTGCTTCGCGCCGACGTCGCGAAGAACCAGCTGCCGAGTGTCAGCTGGGTCGTCGCACCCGAGACGTTCAGCGAGCACTCGAACTGGCCGACGAACTACGGCGCCTGGTACATCGCCAAGGTTCTCGACGCGCTGACCGCCAACCCGGAGGTGTGGAGCAAGACCGTCCTGCTCATCACCTACGACGAGAACGACGGCTTCTTCGACCACCTTGTCCCGCCGCACGTCAACAACCCGCTGATCCCGGGTGCGAGCACAGTCCGGACGGACAACGAGTTCTACACCGGACCGCTCGGTGACGGCCATTACGGGCTCGGGCCCCGGGTGCCGTTCTTCGCGGTCTCGCCGTGGAGCGTCGGTGGCTGGGTCTCCTCGGAGACGTTCGACCACACCTCGATCATCCAGTTCCTGGAGAAGCGCTTCCGGATCAAGGAGCCCAACATCACGCCGTGGCGGCGGGCGGTGTGCGGCGACCTCACCTCGGCATTCGACTTCTCCCGTGATGCCGGTAACCCTCGGCTGCCCGACACCACCGCGTGGGCGCCGGCCGACCGGCTGCGCCACCCCACCTACCGCCCGACCGTGCCGGCGGTGGGCCAGATGCCGAAGCAGGAGTCCGGCACCCGGCCGGCCCGCCCGACGCCGTACTACCTCGACGCCACGGAGAAGAGCACGGCGAAGAAGCCGGTGATCTCCGTCGAGCTCGACAACCGTGGGTCGCTCGGTGCGCACTTCCAGGCCCGGCTGCTCGCCCCCGTCGGTGCGCCGCACAGCTACACCGTCGGCGCCGGGGACCGTCTGCGCGCGGAGTGGCCGGTCAGCGGCGACTACGACATCCACCTGCATGGCCCGAACGGATTCTTCCGGCGGTACGCCGGCACGGCCGGGTCGGACACCGTCACCGTCACCGTGGCACGCTCGGGACGCTCGAAGACGCTGCAGCTGTCCATCGACGCGCCGAAGGGCGTCAACGTCGAGGTGGAGAGCGCCTACCAGGGCCGGGTTTCCCAGGCGAAGGGCAACAAGAAGATCACGATCGACACCCGTGGCAGTGGCGGCTGGTACGACCTGACCGTCACCGTGCCGGGCACCACCTGGGTGCGCGGGTTCGCGGGGCACCTGGAGGACGGCTCGTCCTCGATCAGCGACCCGCAGCTGGGCCACTGACCCAGGCCAGCCGGCAACCGGGCCATCCTCGCCGATGGCCCGGTTCGCCCGTCCACTCGCCGAGCTGCTCAGAACCGGAAGTAGATGAACGGGGCGACGTCCTGCTGGCCGACGAAGGCGTAGATCACCAGCAGGAAGGTGACCACCAGGATGATCTGGGTGCCGAGGCGTCGGGCGGCGAACAGGCCCTGGGCGCGCACCCACCACCAGCCGGGCACCGCGGCGGCGCCCAGCCCCGCCGCGATCGCGACCAGCACGGTCGTCGTCACCAGGGGAGAGGGCCCGCCGGCGGTGAACAGCCGGCCGAAGATCTCGGCCGCGGTGCCGAGGTCGGGGGACCGGAACAGGACCCAGGCCGCGCAGACGAAGTGAAAGACGACGATCCGTCCGAGCCAGACCCGGGGGAGGTTCGTCGGGCCGCGCATCGGGGTCGTCGCCGCGATCGGCGGGGCCGCCGTCGCGAGCACGGCCGCCCCTGCGGCCAGCCCGGGTTCGCGGGGTCCGGTCGGGGCCATGCCTGTTCCCGGTAGCTCCTCCCGCGACGGCGTCGGCGCGGGCAGGGGGTGTGACGGCGCAAAGCCGGGGTTGTGTGACGGCGCAAAGCCGGGGTCTGCCAGCTCGGGCTGCTTGGGCCGCGGCAGCACCACCGTTCCGCCGGCACCGCCCGTTCCGCCAGCGCGGTGCCTGGGCCCGGTGGTCCCGGTGGGCCCGCGCCCGGGACGTCCGCCCGGCCCTCCGCGGTGCGCGCGCCAGGCGCGCTCGCCGGCGAGGACGCCGCCGTGCAGCGCGCCCCAGATGACGAACGTCCACGCCGCGCCGTGCCACAGACCGCCGAGAACCATGGTGATCATCAGGTTGAGGTAGGTCCGGCGGCGCCCGCGGCGGTTGCCGCCGAGTGGCAGGTAGACGTAGTCGCGCAGCCAGCGGGACAGGGTCATGTGCCAGCGGCGCCAGAAGTCCTGCAGGCTGACGGCAGCGTAGGGGCGGTCGAAGTTGTCGGGGAACCGGAAGCCCAGCAGCAGGGCGACGCCGATCGCGATGTCGGAGTACGCGGAGAAGTCGCAGTAGATCTGCACGGCGTACCCGTAGACGGCCACCGCGATCTCGCCGGACGAATGCTGGCCCGGGGCGTCGAAGACCGGGTCCACGATCCGGGTGGCCAGCAGGTCGGCCAGGACGACCTTCTTCACCAGGCCGCCGCCGATGAGGAAGATCGCCCGGGTCACCTGGACCTGGCTCGGGTCGCGTGGGGTGGCGAGCTGGGGGGTGAACTCGCTCGCGCGCACGATCGGCCCGGCGACCAGGTGGGGGAAGAAGGCCTCGTACACGGCGAAGTCGATCAGCGAGACGGGCCGGATGTCGCCGCGCCAGACGTCGATCACGTAGGAGAGGGCCTGGAACGTGAAGAAGGAGATGCCGATGGGCAGCGCCACCTGTAGCAGCGGCAGCGGCGCGGGCAGGCCGACGTCCTGCAGGGCCCGGTCCACGGACAGCGCGAAGAAGCCGTAGTACTTGAACCAGCCCAGCAGTCCGAGATCGCAGACGATCGCGGCGATCAGGATCCGTCGGTCGCGCCAGCGCCCGATCGCCACGGCGGCGAGCTGGTTGATCAGCGTCGAGGAAACGATCAACAGGACGAAGCGGGCGTCCGCATAGGAATAGAAGAAGTACGAGGCGGCCAGGATGAACGGTTTCCACAGCGCCGGAACCGGCATGAGCAGCCAGGAGACGGCCATGACGATCACCAGGAACGCGGCGAACTCGATCGTAGGAAATACCACGCGTAACCGTCCGGCGTCTGCTACGGAAAGGAAAAGATTCACTACAGAACGTAGTTGAAGTGCGGCGGATGCGCCGCTCGACGGGCCTGGACACACGCGGGTGGGCTGGTACCGCACAAGATGGCCGGGACGAACCCGGTCAGGCCCCGCACCGGCGGACGTACACCGCCGCCTGTACACACCGCCGCCTGTACACACCGCCGCCGGTGCGACGGTGAGCTGGAACCGAATGCGTAGCCGTGTACTGACGAACGGGTGGGACTGTCGCTACCGTCCCGGGTCATGAGAATCGTTCCGGCCAACGGCATCGAGCTGGCCGTCGAGACGCACGGTGATCCGGACGGCCTCCCGCTGCTGCTGGTGGGCGGGCTCGGGCAGCATCTCGTCGGCTGGCATCCCGACCTCGTGGCGAGCATGGTCCGGCGTGGTTACCACGTGATCACCTTCGACAACCGCGATGTCGGGCATTCCACCCATCTGGACTGGCACGGCCCGCCCGACCTGCTGGGGATCGTGTCCGGCCAGGCCGCGCTCGCGCCCTACGGCCTCGAGGACATGGCCGCCGACACCATCGGGCTGCTGGACGCCCTCGGCGTCGAGTCCGCCCACGTGTTCGGCGTCTCGCTCGGCGGGATGGTCGCGCAGCTGCTGGCGCTGAACAGCCCGGACCGGGTGCGCAGCCTCACCTCCGTGATGTCCCACCCCGGCGATCACAGTGTCAAGCCGTCGGACGAGGCCGTCGAGCTGCTGCTACGGCCAAGCCCGACCAGCCTGGACGAGTTCATCGCCAGGGCGGAGGAGTCCGCGCGGGTGATCGGCTCGCCGGAGTTCGCGGTCGACGTCCCGTGGCTGCACAGCCGGTCGAAGCAGCTCTGGGAACGTCGGCAGAACCCCGCCGGGGTGGCGCGTCAGCTGGCCGCGATCCTGGTCGCGGCGGACCGCTCCGCGGCGCTGCGCGGCCTGCGGGTGCCGACGCTCGTGGTGCACGGAACGCACGATCCGCTGATCCCGGTGCGCGGCGGGCGGCTCACGGCGGCCACCGTTCCGTCCGCGGAGCTCCTGGAGATCGACGGGATGGCACATGATCTGCCCCGCGAGATCTGGGCGCGGCTTCTCGACCGGGTCGACGACGTCACCCACCACGGCGAGTCCCTGCGTGCGGCGGTGCAGTGAGCCCTTTCCCGCTCACCGCCCACGGTCAGGTATGCCGTGCGCCGAGTCAGCGGCGGAAAGGGCTCAGTAACCCGGCTTCATCACCATGAGGCAGATGATCACGACCCAGCAGGTGACCGTGGCGGCGGCGCCGATCGTGATCGCCGGGAGCTGGCGGCGCGCGTCGCCGCCACGCTCGATGTCGTGGACGGCCCGCCGCAGGCCCCTGGAGATCACGGCCATGCTGATCACGACGGCTGTGATCCACAGCAGGCCGGATGTCAGCAGCCACGGATCACTGATCCGGCGAAGGCTGCCGAACGGTCCCCGGTGAATGATCACCAGCCCGAACAGGGCGACCAGAATGGTCGCGGGCGGGAGGTACCAGGTGGTGCGGGCGGCCGCCCGCAGCCTGGACAGGCCGGCCGGGCCGGCGTGGACCAGCCAGGGCGCCGTCGCGGTCGTCATGCAGAGCGGGCCGACCAGGAGGAACGCGGAGAGTACGTGCAGGGTCAGGAAGAGTCCGTAGCTGCCTGAATGCGGCATGGCCAGACCGTATCGGGCGGCCGCGGCCGGCCGGTCCACCGGGCGGCGCCGCGCCGGCGGTGGCTCGACTGGTAGTCCCGACCGGCCGTTCGGCTGGTGACAGCAGTCGGTGGCGGAGGTCGGTGTCAAAGGCCGGTGTCAAAGGTCGTTCGACTGGTAGTAGAGCAGCTCGATCGCGCGGCCGAAGTAGGTGCCGTAGATGGTCTCCGGGTCCGAGGCGTAGGCGTAGCTGACGACGCTGTCGACCCAGCCGGCGCCGGGCCCGGCCCGGCCGAGCCCGGTGAACAGCGGGCCACCGCTGGCCCCGCCGGTCATGTCACAGGCCAGGCCCATCGAGGTGGTGCCATAGGGGTCGTCGCTGGACGGCCCGGCACAGTAGATCAGCTCCTCGCCGGTGTACTTCCCGAGCCGGGGGTAGCCGAAGGCGTACTGGGCGAGCGTCCGGGGCTGGTTGAAGGCGATCTTCTCGCCGCCGACGACATCCTCGATGTGCTGCCCGGCGCGCGTGTTGAACAGGATGAAGCCGGTGTCGTAGTCGAAGTCGCCCCGCAGGCCCCAGCCCGGCGTCACGGTGATCAGCCGGGCGGCCCAGAGCCCGAAGGGCAGGGAGCCGTCGGAGTAGCCGGGCATGAAGGCCACGTTGGTCGCGAAGGCACCGCCGCTGCCCTCGTGCAGGCAGTGCCCGGCGGTCACCGCGAGGTCGCGTCCCGTGCTCGTCACGACCGTGGCCGAGCAGGCGTAGTCGACGTCGTTGATCGTGGTGAACAGGCGGCCGACGGTCTTCGTCACCAGTCCGCCGTAGGCGTACGGAGACCCGGTGCTCGGCGGCGGTGGGCTGGTGGCCTCGAGGGTCTGATCGGTCCCGGTGGGCCCGTCGAGCCGCTTCGGCACTGGTCGGCCGTCCCGACCGGCCGCGTCCGCGACCTGGGCGCGGCTGCGCCGCTGCGCCGACCAGTACGCGGAGATCCGCGCCTGCTCGAGATCGGTCCGGGCGACGGGAGCAGACATCGGCTTCGCGTACGGGCGGCTCAGCGGTTCGGAGTAGGGGCCCGCGAACGGCCCAGGCAGCTCCCGGCTGAGGGCGGACCGCAGTGACTGCACCGGGCTGTGGTCGCCACCCGTCGCCGCGGAGGCCAGCGTCGGAAGCGCCGGCAGGAGAGTGCCCGGTATGAGGGCGCAGAGCGCGGCGGCCGCGGCCACGGCTCCGGCGAGGTGCCGTCGTCCACGCCACCGCGACGCCGGTCGGCCTGTCGCCCGGGCTGGATCTGCCGACCGTGGCTGGTTCGTCCGCCGCAGCCGGCTCGTCCACCGCAACCGGTTCGTCCGCCGTGGCCGGTCCGTCGACGGTCGGTGCCGATCGGCTCCGTGGCCCTGTTCGCGGCCTTGTTCGTGGCCTCCGTCGTGGTCCTCGTCGCGCTCGCACTCTGTCACCACGACGGCGCACGGTAGCAGCTAGTTAACTGACAGTGCCTGCAGTTGGCGGTCGGTCTCTCAGCGAGCCACCCGGCGGGCCCCCCGGGCACGCAGGTAGTCCCGGATGACGTAACTGCCGAGGGTGGCCGGGTCCGGTGAGAGCACCCGACCGCCGTTGCGCTGGGCCATCTCCTCGACGAACCGGACCAGCCGGGGCTCGTCGTCCAGCATGAAGACGTTGATCGTCACGCCGCGGCGGGTCAGCCGCTCGACCTCGGCGAGCGTCAGCTCCAGGGTCTCGGGCATGGGTGGCCAGGAGAACGAGGACGAACCGTCCCGCTGCAGGTGGGCGGTGGGCTCGCCGTCCGTGACCACCATGATCACCGGCTCGGCCTCCGGATACCGGCGCAGCAGCCGGCCCGCGATCAGCAGCGCGTGCTGCAGGTTGGTGCCCTGCACCATCTCCGAGTCCAGCCCCGCCAGCTCTACGGGGCGAAGCTCCCGCGCGTAGTCGGAGAAGCCGATGATGTGCACCTTGTCCTGGGGGAAACGGGTGGTGACAAGCGAGTGCAGCGCGAGTGCCGTCGACTTCGCCACCCCCCAGGTGCCGCGCAGGGCCATCGAGTACGACAGGTCCACCAGCAGGCAGACCGCCGCGCTGGTGCGCCGCTCGGTCTCGGCGACCTCGAAGTCGTCGACGGAAAGCCGCACCCGGCGGCCCGGGCCGGGCGGCCCCGCCCGCAGCACCGCGTTGCGGACGGTGCGGACCACGTCGATCGGCTGGGTGTCGCCGAACTGCCAGCGCCGGGAGGTACCGAGCAGATCACCGGCGGAACCGGCGTCGGTGTTCGTGTGATCACCGCGCCCGCGCGCGGCGACGTCGCGGAAGATGCGGGCCAGCGCCGCGTCGCCGATGCGCCGCACCGCCCGCGGCGTGAGCTCCAGCGTGCCCGCGCGGCGGGTGATGAAGCCCTGTCGCTCCAGCTCACGCTCGATCTGCTGGAGCTGGCGCAGGTCATCGACGGCGGTGCGGCCCAGCGCCCGCTCGACGGCTTCCGGGTCGACGTCCTCTAGGGAGGCACCCGGGTAGTCCTGGCTGAGCGCCGCCGCGAGCTCGTCGAGTTCGGCGAGCTCCTCCAGCGCGCTCGTGGCGTCCCCGAAGCCGAGCGGCTCGTCCCCGGTCATCGCCTCCGGGAAGCGCCCACGAGCCCGCCCGCGGCCGCGTCCCCGCCCACCCCAGTCCAGGTCCGGGCGGGCTGACTGCAGCGCCCGCGACAGCCGGGACATCTCGCCGGACAGGCCCAGGTCCTCCATCGCGGTCGCCATCAGATCGGCCAGCTCCTGGCGTTGCGCCGGGGTGAGGCCGGCCAGCAGCCGCTGGGCCGCGGCGGCCCGCCGGGCCAGCGAGTCGACAAGCTCCTCGAGGTCGCGGGGGTTCTCCGGGAAGAACTCGCCGTGCCTGCGCATGAACTCCTCGAAGCGGGCCCCGGTCTCCTCGCCCCGGGCGTCCGCCTCCAACAGGTCGTTGAGATCGCGGACCATCTCGCGCACGCGGGCCAGGTCATCCGGGGTGGCGCCCTGCAACGCCTGCTTCATCCCGCGGAACTGCGCGTCGAGCACCTCGCGGCGCAACAGGTCGGAGATCTGGTCGTAGGTCTCGCGGGCCTGCTGCGAGCGCCAGTCGTAGTCGGCGAGCTCCCGCACCGCGCGGGCGGGATCGGACGGCAGCGCGTCCAGCTCCGCCTCCCGCAGCCGCGCCTCGTCGCCGGGGTCGGGGAACAACGCGGCCCGCTCCTGGCCGATGGCCGTGTCGAGCAGACGGCGGACCTCGTCGAGGGTGCCGTCGAGCCGGCCGCGGGAACGGGCCTCGCGGCGGCGGCGCTCGATCGCGCGGCGCAGGTCGTCCAGGCCGCGGCGGCCCGGCATGCCCCGGCGCAACAGGGTGTCCAGGGCCTCCCGCGGCGTACGTCCCTCCAGGATCTGGTGGGACATCTCGTCGACGGCGTCGGTTGCGGAGAAGGGGGACGCCAGCGGGTCGGGCCCGCCGTCCCAGGGGCCGTATCGGAACTGTCCGGAGCTCACCGGTGCCTCCTGGTGGCCTGCCGCGTGATTCTGTTTGTGGTCGGGCGAGTCGCGCGTGGCCGGGCGAACCGCCCGACGGGACGAACCGCCCGACCGGACGAACCGTGCCGACGGTCAGCCGCCGTACACCGTCCGCCCGGGCAGTTCCTCCTTGGCGAGGCGCCGGTTGAGGTGCAGGCCCTCCATCGCGAGCTCCAGCGCCGCGGCGGCCAGGCCCGGCGACTCCGCTCCGTCGACGTCCAGGCGGGTGAGGATCGCTGACAGGCCTGGTACCGGCCCGATCCGGCGCAGCAGCTCGGCGGCCGGGACGAGATCGCCGGTCTCCACGGCACCGTCGCGCTCGAAGCGGTCCTGCAGGCCGGAGAGGTCGGTCCCGGCGAGCTTCGCGCGGAAGGTCTCCGCGATGGCCCGGCGCAACATCAGCGCCAGGACCTCGTCCTCCCGGCCCTCCTCCAGCTGATCGAACTCGACCTTGCCGCGGACCGCCGGCACGATCGCGGCGAGGTCGACGACCCGCGCGGTCGCGCTGTCCTCGCCGGTCAGCGCCGCCCGCCGAACGGCGGAGGCGGCCACCGTCTCGGCCGCCGCGACCGCGAGCCGGGCCGAGACACCGGAGCGCTGGTCGACCTGCGGCGCGTCGCGGACAAGCCGGGTGAAGCGGGCCACCACCTCGATGAGATGGTCGGGAAGCTCGGGGGTGCCCAGCGGCGCGTCGGCCCAGGAGATCACGGCCTCCTGGCGGATGAGGCTCAGCTCGTCGTCCAGCCGCAGCGGGTAGTGGGTGCGGACCTCGGCACCGAAACGGTCCTTGAGCGGGGTGATGATGCGGCCGCGGTTGGTGTAGTCCTCCGGGTTCGCGGAGGCGACCAGCAGCAGGTCCAGCGGTAGCCGCAGCATGTAGCCGCGGACCTGGATGTCGCGCTCCTCCAGCACGTTGAGCAGCGCCACCTGGATGCGCTCGGCGAGGTCGGGCAGCTCGTTCACGCTGAAGATGCCGCGGTTGGTACGCGGCACCAGCCCGTAGTGCACGGTTTCGGGGTCGCCGAGGGTGCGGCCCTCGGCGACCTTGACCGGGTCGACGTCGCCGATCAGGTCACCGACGCTGGTGTCGGGGGTCGCCAGCTTCTCCCCGAACCGCTCGGAGCGGTGCCGCCAGGTCACGGGCAGCTGCTCGCCGACCTCGGCGAGCAGCAGGCGGCACCGGCCGCAGACCGGAGCGTAGGGGTGATCGTTGATCTCGCAGCCGGCGACGGCGGGCGACCACTCGTCGAGCAGGCCGACGAGCGTCCGGATCAGACGGGTCTTGCCCTGGCCGCGCTCGCCCAGGAACACGATGTCGTGCCCGGCGAGCAGGGCCCGCTCGACCTGCGGGAGAACGGTGTCGTCGAAGCCGACGATGCCCGGGAACCGGGGCTCGTCCGACCGCATCCGCGCAAGCAGGTTCTCCCGCAGCTCGGCCCGCACCGACCGGTGACGATGGCCGGAAAGGCGCAGGTCAGCAAGGGTGATAGCGGCTGGCGGAGGCCCGGATGCCGAGGGGGCGCTCGCCGTCGGTGCCGCCGCGGGGGCGGCGATGTGCTTCGTGGGAGGTGTGGACGGACTGTGCGGAGCCGGCGGATCTGCCACCAGCTGACGGTACGTCCACACCGGCCCGCGCGCAGCGGCATGGGATGTCGTCCGCTTATGGCGTAGTCGCGCCGCCCCGCCGGTCCGTTCCCGTCGGTCGACCGCACCCCATGGCAGGTGCGTCACCCCATGGCAGGTGCGTCACCGCAGGCAGGGCGCCGCGGGTGCGGCCCCGCTGGGCTGCTCAGCCCGCGTACGGCGACACCGCGACGATCTCCACCGCGGCCGAACGGCCGTTCGGCAACGTGTAGTTCACCGTCTCGCCGGCCTTGTGGCCGGTGACGGCGCCGCCGAGGGGAGACGCGGGAGAGAACACCTCGATGCTCGTGCTGTGATCCTCGCGTGAGCCGATGAGGAACTTCTCGGTCTCCTTCTCACCGGGGAACCGGATCTCGACGATCATCCCGGGCCCGGCCTCACCGGACACGCCGCGCGAGGTGTCGCCGACCCGTGCGTCGCGGAGCAGGTCCATCAACTGGCGGATCCGGGCCTCCTGCTTGCCCTGCTCCTCCTTGGCCGCGTGATAGCCACCGTTCTCCTTCAGGTCGCCTTCCTCACGGGCGGCCTCGATCTTCGTGGCGATCTCCGTACGCCAGGTGCCCGTGAGGTACTCGAGCTCGGAGCGAAGTCGGTCGTAGGCCTCCTGGGTGAGCCAGGTCTGCTGCGTCACGCGTCACGCTCCTCGAGGAATACCAAAGTTCTGAGTCTATCGGAGGGAGCCGAGGCTCCCGGCGGCGCGCCCGGGTGGGGCCCGCTCACGGCAGGCGCCACGGGGCTGTTGCTGGTTCAGTTCAGTGCTGGTCGCTGCTTCAGTGCTGTTGCTGCTTCGCTGTTGCCGCTTCAGTGCGAGCGGGTGGTCCGGGCCGCCCTCGACGTCGGTTCCCACAGTGCGAGGTCGTCATGACGACTTCCCGCCGTGGTCACGGGCCGATGATCCCTCAAAGGTGGGCCCGACGACGATGTCGGTTTGCAGACGACGCCACCTGCCAGAGACCGTCCGCCCGCAGACCGGTGAACCGGCGTCTTTGGAGCGTGTGCGGACGGTGTATTGTGCCACGCCGCTCGGTGACTTTTCCAGATCAAGAGTGAGCTGGGTCTCGTTTGTGCCGGCCTGTCCCTCGTTCCCGGGGCGGTCGACCGCCCCGGTTGGTGCGGAGCCAGGCGGTTGAGGGCCCCCGAGGGCTGCGCTGCGGCGGCCCAGGTGGCCGCCGCGCGGGCGCCGGCCGGCCCGGCCCGCTCCGGACGTCAGCCACAATGGGCTGCATGCTCCCGGCCGAACAGGAGCGTGGTCTGCGGCTCATGGCCGTCCACGCGCATCCCGATGACGAGTCCAGCAAGGGCGCGGCGACGATGGCCCGCTATGCCCACGAGGGCGTCGAGGTGCTGGTGGTCACGTGTACCGGCGGTGAGGCGGGCAGCATCCTCAATCCGGCAATGGATTCACCCGAGGTCCTCGCGCGGATGCCAGAGGTCCGGCGCGAGGAGATGGAACGGGCACGGAAGATACTCGGAGTGCAGCAGGAGTGGCTGGGGTTCATCGACTCGGGCCTGCCCGAAGGTGACCCGCTGCCGCCACTGCCCGAGGGGACCTTCGCCACGCAGCCCCTCGCGGACGCCGCCCGCCCGCTGGTGCGCCTGATCCGCCAGTTCCGCCCGCAGGTCGTCACGACCTACGACGAGAACGGCGGCTACCCGCATCCGGATCACATCATGACCCACCAGATCAGCGTGGAGGCGTTCGAGGCCGCCGGTGACCCCTCCCGCTATCCCGAGGTGGGCGTCGAGCTCGGCCTTGCGCCGTGGCAGCCGCTGAAGCTCTACTACCACCTGACCTTCCACAAGGACCGCATCCTCGCCCTGCACGAGGGGATGCGCGCCGCGGGCCTGGAGTCGCCCTACGGGAAGCGGCTGGACGAGTGGATCGACCGGGCGGAGGACACCGGCCGGTTGACCACCCGGGTTCGCTGCGAGGACTGGTTCGAGGTCCGGGACCGCGCCCTGCTCGCGCATGCGACCCAGGTCGACCCGGACGGGCCGTGGTTCCGGGTGCCGCTCACCCTGCAGCGCGACGCCTGGCCCACCGAGGACTACCAGCTCGCCCGGTCCCTGATCGAGGTGGGCGTACTACCCGAAGACGATCTGTTCAACGGAATCCGCTGAGAGCCTTTTCCGCCGTTGTCTCGGCACCGCGGCATCGCTGGCCGCGGACCGTCAGCTGAAAGACTCTTGACTACAGGAGGTGCTGGTCAGTGGATGACACATCCGGCGGGGTGCGGCTCGCCGCCGAGATAGGCACGGGCACCAGCGGCGCCCTCGTGGTCTTCGTGCTGATCCTCGCGTCAGCAGGGCTCTTCGTGCTCCTCTCGAAGAGCCTGCGCAGGATGCGGGCGAACGTGGAGAACGGCGAGTTCGGCCGGCCGCGCGGGGATCTGACGAACCGCGGCGAGGCGGCCGGTGACCCGGCGGCGGGCACTCTGGCCACCGCCGAGCGCGGCGCCGAGGAGGCCGCGGCCGCGAGTGTGAGCGCGGCTGCGCCGGCCAAGGGGGCGAAGGGAGCCAAGGAGAAGCTTCCCCGCCAGCGAGGCAGGCAGGGGGCAGCGGAGGACACCGGATCCGGCTCGGCCTGAGCCGAGCGCCCTGCGCAGGGTCGCTTGGCCACCCGCAGGAGTTGAGGATCAACTGCTGCCCGGTAGCAGGCACGCCCACAGCCCGGAGCTCGGAATCTGGCCGATCATTCGTCCGGCCCGCGCCGGCCCCCGCCTCGATCCTTTTTGATCTCGCTGCGGCGCTTCTTGCCGGCCAGCCGCCGCTCGACCGAACCACGGGTGGGGCTGGTCGGCCGCCGTGGCCGCGGTGGAGGTGCCGTGGCCTCCCGCAGGACGTCGGCCAGCCGTGCCGCCGCGGCCTCACGGTTCCGTAGCTGCGAGCGATGCTCGGACGCGGCCAGGGTCAGGACCCCGCCGACCAGGCGACCCTCCAGCCGCGCCAGCGCCCTGGCTCGCATCCGCTCGGGCACGGACGGTGCGCGGGCGAGATCGAACGAAAGCTCCACGCGGCTGTCCGAGGTGTTCACCGACTGCCCACCCGGCCCCGCGGATCGCGAGTAGCGCCACGTGAGCTCGCCGGCCGGGATCGCGAATCCCGGCCGGATCATCAGAACGCTCGGCAGCACCCCGCCATCGTCCCAGGGCGACGGCTCGGTCGTCGCGGGCATTTCGGGCCTGATCCGCCCGCGACGCCTTTGTCTGTTGTGCAGCCAGCCTGGCTGTGCCGTCAGGCTGGCTGTGCCACCAGGCAGGCTGTGCCGTCAGGCTGGCTGTGTCGTCAGCCCAGGGCGATGTTGACGATCCGGCCGGGGACCACGATGAGGCGCTTGACGGTCTTGCCGGCGGTGTAGCGGGGGTAGTCCTCGTGTGCCTCCAGCGCCTGCCGCACCGCGGCCTCGTCCGCGTCGGGCGCGACATCGATCGTGAACCGCACCTTGCCGTTGACCTGCACCGGCAGGCGGACCGTCGAGGCCGCGGCCAGCGACTCGTCCCCCTCGGGGAACGGGACGGTCGAGACCGAGCCGGCGTGCCCCAGTCGCGTCCACAGCTCCTCGGCGAGGTGCGGTGCCAGCGGCGCCACCATCAGCACCATGGCCTCGGCCAGCTCCCGCGGCGGCCCGGCGAGCCCGGCGCCGAAGTGCTTGCTGGCCAGGTTGGTCAGCTCGATCAGCCGGGCGACCGCGGTGTTGAAACGCAGCTCGGCGTAGTCCGTCCGGACGGCCAGGATCGTCCGGTGCAGCGCCCGGGTGACCTCTTCGCTCGACTCGATGTCGCCGAGCGCGGCGTCACGCACCCGCGGCTCACCGGACTCCTCGTCGATGATGTTGCGCCAGAGCCGCTGCAGGAACCGGTACGAGCCGACGATGTCGTCGGTGCGCCATGGGCGGTGCGCGTCCAGCGGCCCCATCGCCATCTCGTAGACGCGCAGCGTGTCAGCCCCGTAGCTGTCGTACATCTCGTCGGGGCTGACGCTGTTCTTGAGGCTCTTGCCCATCTTGCCGGAGCGCCGGTTCACCGGGGCCCCGTCGTGGGTGAACGTCCCGTCCGCGCCGCGGACGACCTCGGCGGCGGCGACGTACATCCCGCGCTCGTCGGTGAACGCGTCGGCCTGGATGTAGCCCTGGTTGTAGAGGCGCTTGAACGGCTCCCGGGTCGAGACCAGGCCCAGGTCGTAGAGCACCTTGTGCCAGAAGCGGGCGTAGAGCAGGTGCAGGACGGCGTGCTCGACGCCACCCACGTACAGGTCGACGCCGCCGTCGCCGGCGGGCCCGCGCTCGGAGTGCATCCAGTAGCGCTCGACGGTCGGATCCACGAACCGCTCGGAGTTCGTCGGGTCGAGGTAGCGCAGGTAGTACCAGCAGGAGCCGGCCCACTGCGGCATGGTGTTCAGCTCGCGCCGGTACTCGCGCGGGCCGTCGCCGAGGTCGAGGGTGACCGTGGCCCACTCCGTGGCCCTTGCCAGCGGCGGGACGGGCTCGCTCTCGTCGTCGTCGGCCATCGCGCGCGGCCGGAAGTCGGTCATCTCGGGCAGCTCGACCGGCAGCTGGTCCTCGGGCACCGCGATCGGCAGCCCCTCGTCGTCGAAGACGATCGGGAACGGCTCGCCCCAGTACCGCTGGCGGGAGAACAGCCAGTCGCGCAGCCGGTAGGAGCGGGTGGCCCGGCCGCGACCGGCACCCTCCAGCCAGCCGACCGTGGTCTTGATGGCCTCGGCCTTCGACAGGCCGACGAGGCCCGGGCGGTTCGGCGGGCCGGGCAGATACGTGCCCTCACCGGCGAACGGCGCGGGCCAGGCGGACGCGGGCGCCCCCGCGGGTACGCCGTGCTCGGAGTGCCAGGCCTCATCCGGCTCCAGCACGGCCTGTACCGGCAGGTCGAACTCGCGGGCGAAGGAGAAGTCCCGGTCGTCGTGCGCCGGCACCGCCATGATCGCCCCGGTGCCGTAGCCGAGCAGGACGTAGTCGGCCAGGAAGACGGGGATCACACCGCCGCCGACCGGGTTGGTCACGTACGTCCCGGTGAACACGCCGGTGCGGTCGATCTCCGCGCCACCGCGCTGGCGGTCGCTGCGCCGGGCGGCGAAGGCCCGATAGGCGTCGACGGCGGCCTGTGGGGTCCAGTCCTCCTCGAGCGGGCCGGCGGGCCGACCCTGCGCGAACCGCCAGCTGGCCGGGGTGTCGGCCGGCCAGTCGGTGGCGATCAGCGCGTCGACGAGCGGGTGTTCCGGAGCCAGCACCAGGAAGCTCGCGCCGGGCAGCGTGTCGGGACGGGTCGTGTAGACCTCGATGTCGACCGGCGCGCCGGCATCGTCACCGGCGTCGGTTCCGGCGCTGGCACCGGTCGTCGTGGTGAACCGGACGGCGGCGCCGTCACTCGGCCCGATCCAGTTGCGCTGCATCTGCTTGATGGAGTCGGGCCAGTCGACCAGGTCGAGATCCGACATCAGCCGGTCGGCATAGGCGGTGATCCGCATCATCCACTGGCGCAGCGGGCGCCGGTAGACCGGATAGTTGCCGATGTCGCTGCGCCCCTCGGGCGTGACCTCCTCGTTGGCCAGCACCGTGCCCAGGCCCGGGCACCAGTTCACCAGCTCCTCGGAGATGTAGGTGAGGCGGTGGGCGTCGACGACGCGACGCCGTTCGCTCGCCGTCAGCTCGGACCACTCGGCCTGGCGGGGGTTGGCCTCGCCGGAGCTCGCCCCGGCGGCCGACCGGCGCCCGCTCTCGAACTCCTCGACCAGCTCGCTGATCGGCCGGGCCCGGCCGGCCTCGTCGTCGTACCAGCTGTTGAAGATCTGGAGGAAGACCCACTGGGTCCAGCGGTAGTACGTGGTGTCGGTGGTCGCGATCTCGCGGCGCGTGTCATGACCCAGGCCCAGCCGGGAGAGCTGGCGCCGCATGTTCGCGATGTTCGCCTCGGTCGTCACCCGCGGATGCTGGCCGGTGTTGATGGCGTACTGCTCGGCGGGCAGCCCGAAGGCGTCATAGCCGAAGGTGTGCAGCACGTGTCGTCCGGTCATCCGCAGGAAGCGGGCGAAGACGTCCGAACCGATGTAGCCGAGCGGGTGGCCCACATGCAGGCCCGTCCCGCTCGGGTAGGGGAACATGTCCAGCACGTAGAACGGATCGCGGCCCTGGACGGCCTCGAAGCCGGTGGAAAGCGGCCCGGTCGGGTTCGGCGACTCGAACGTGCCGTCCTTGAGCCACCGCTGCTGCCAGCGCTGTTCGATCTCCGCGGCGAGCCGCGAGTCGTAGCGGTGGGGCAGGTCGGCGTCGCCGCCCGCGGTGACTGCGGCGTCCGCGGTGGTGTCGCTCTCGGTGGGCTCGTTCATCGCAGGTCGCATCCCAAGACATCGATCACTGTTGACCCGTGTCCGCTCGCGCTCCCCCGGCCGACGACGGATGGCCGATGGCCCGCCGGGATGGTGGCGGTGGCGATGGTGGTCGTGGACCGGGGCGCGGGAACGGCGTGGATCACTCCTGGCGTCCAGCCTATCCGGGCCGCCGCGATCGCCGGTGGCGGCCGCTGTCTGCGATCGCGGCGGCCCGTGGGCGGGCGGGATGCGGGCGGCCGGCGCCGGCGATCGCGGGGATCGGGCCGCCGCGATGGCATGGTGGTGCGGTGCCCAACAAGCTCGCGGAGCAGACTTCCCCCTACCTTCTGCAGCACGCGGACAACCCGGTCGACTGGTGGCCGTGGGGGCCCGAGGCGTTCGCCGAGGCCAAGGCCCGTGGCGTGCCGGTGCTGCTCTCGGTCGGCTATGCATCCTGCCACTGGTGCCATGTCATGGCCCACGAGTCGTTCGAGGACGCGCAGATCGCCGCGTACATGAACGAGCACTTCGTCAATATCAAGGTCGACCGGGAGGAGCGTCCCGACGTCGACTCGGTCTACATGGATGTGACGGTCGCCCTCACCGGTCACGGCGGCTGGCCGATGACGGTGTTCCTCACCCCGGCGGCCGAGCCCTTCTTCGCCGGCACCTACTTCCCACCCCGCCCGCGCCAGGGCCAGACGTCCTTCCCGCAGGTGATGACGGCGGTCGCGGACGCCTGGACCCAGCGCCGGGAGGAGATCGAGGAAGCCGGGGCGGACATCGCCCGCCGGCTGGCGGAGGTCGTCGCGCTGCCCGGCGGCACCGCCGGTGGGGACGGCGGTCCCCAGCTCAGCGCCGAGCTGCTCGACGGCGCGGTCGCCGGGCTCGCCGGCCGCTTCGACGCGCGCCACGGCGGGTTCGGCCCGAAGCCGAAGTTCCCGCCGTCCATGGTCGCCGAGCTCCTGCTCCGGCACTGGGCCCGCACCGGCGACGACAAGGCGCTCGAGATGGTGCGTGTGACCTGCGAGCGGATGGCCCGCGGCGGTATCTACGACCAGCTCGCGGGCGGCTTCGCCCGGTACAGCGTCGACGCCACCTGGACCGTCCCGCACTTCGAGAAGATGCTCTACGACAACGCCCAGCTGCTGCGCGTCTACCTGCACCTGTGGCGGGCCACCGGCTCCGCGCTGGCCGAGCGGGTGGTGCGGGAGACAGCCGAGTTCCTGCTCACCGACCTGCGGACGCCCGAGGGCGGCTTCGCGTCCGCGCTGGACGCTGACGCGGTGCCCGCCGGGCAGCCGAACGCGCACCCGGAGGAGGGCGCCAGCTATTCCTGGACGCCCGCCCAGCTCGCCGACGTCCTCGGTCCCCAGGACGGTGCCTGGGCGGCCGGGGTTCTCGGTGTCACCGAGGCCGGGACCTTCGAGCACGGCACCTCCGTGCTGATGCTGCCCGCGGACCCGGACGACCCGGCCCGGTTCGCCCGGGTCCGGGCGGCGCTCGCCGCGGCGCGGTCGCGCCGGCCGCAGCCCGCCCGCGACGACAAGATCGTGGCCGCCTGGAACGGGCTGGCGATCGCGGCGCTCGCCGAGGCGGGCGCGCTGCTGGCCGAGCCGGCCTGGATCGCCGCCGCCACCCGGGCCGCCGAGCTGCTGCGGGACGTCCACCTGCACGACGGCCGGCTGTGGCGGACCAGCCGCGACGGCCGCCGGGGGCCGAACGCCGGCGTGCTGGAGGACTACGGGTGCGTCGCCGACGGGTACCTCGCGCTGCACCAGGTCACCGCCGACCCGCGGTGGCTCACGCTCGCCGGTGAGCTGCTGGATGTGGTGCGCGCGCGGTTCGCGGCCCCGGACGGCGGTTTCTTCGACACCGCGGACGACGCCGAGGCACTGCTGCGGCGGCCGCGGGAGTCGTCCGACTCGGCGACACCGTCCGGGCAGGCCGCCGTGGCCGGCGCGTTGCTGACCTTCGCCGCGCTGACCGGCTCGGCCGAGCACCGCGACGCGGCGGTCGCGACGGTCGGGCTGGCGATGCCACTGCTTGCCAAGGACGCCCGGTACGCGGGCTGGGCTGGCGCGGTGGCCGAGGCGGTCCTGGCCGGCCCGGCCGAGGTCGCGGTGGTCGGTCGTCCGGACCTGGAGCGGCTGGCACGGCTCGGCACCGCACCCGGCGCTGTCGTCGTCACCGCTGGTCCGCTCACCGCCGGGCGCGCCGATCCGGCTGTGTACGTGTGCCGTGACTTCGTCTGCGAGCTGCCGGTGACCACCGCCGAGGAGGTCCGGGCCAAGCTCGGCGTCCGGCTCCCCACCTGACCCCGGCCTGCCGGCCGCTCGTCGATCAGCTTGGACGCCGCACCGAGGCCGGCTGGTTTCCGACGACTCCACGCGTGCGCATAATGCTGTAAGCGTGTAATCATGGATCGGGTCGCGTTCCAGCCCGGCCGGTGCGTCGTCGGAGCAGTGAGGTCGTCGGAGCAGTGAGCCTTCGCCATCTCAACTTCGCACGGTCAGGGATGCCGCCGGCCCGGGTCGACGATGGAGAAGGCTCAAAGGCTCACTCAAAGGCTCAGTGGAGGGGACTGTCATGGCCGGTCTTCGAGGGCGAGGGCCTGGGCGGGGAGCCGAACGGGACGAACCCGTTCCCGCGGACGAGATCGCCGCGTGGTTCGCAGCCAGGGTTCCCGCGGGCTGGTTCACCGGGCCGCCCCGGGTGACGATCGACCGGGACGAGATCACGGTTGTCGGCGCGCTGGTGCAGCCTGACCCGGCCGGTTCAGCCCCGGGTGGGTCGGCCGCGGAGTCTGCCGCGGGGTCTGATGCGGCCACGAGCGGGCCCGCCGCCGCGGCCGAGGCGGCCGGCTGGATCCGGCGCTTCCGCGAGGAGACGAGGGACGGCCGGATCGTGCTGGCACGGGAGGCTGAGCAGCGGTTCGGGCGCAAGGTGGCCTGGGGTGTCTCGTTCGGCGGCGCGACCGAGCTGTTCACAGCCCTGTCCGTCCCGGTGATGACCCGGCTTCGCCAGCCGGAACGGCAGGTCCTGGACACGCTGGTGGATTCAGGTGTTGCGCGCAGCCGTAGTGAGGCCCTTGCCTGGTGCGTCCGGCTGGTGGGGGAGAACGCGGATGCGTGGCTGGCCCGCCTGCGAGAAGCGATGGAAAAGGTCGAGCAGATCCGGGCCGAAGGTCCGGGAATTTAGTCGCTCCCCGCGGATGCGGCCGATTCTTCCCGCCGGCAGGGAGCCGGTCGGCAAGGCGAAACCGGCTGTCCGCCGGGTGCTCTACCCGGTGTCGGGTGAAGTCCGGTGAATGGGTTTCCCGGCCTGCTTCTGGCGCCTCGCCCCGGACCGGCTCGTCGTCACCGAGAGTGGCATCGTGTGGATGTGGGCAGGTCGGCGAGAGCCTTGTGATCTGTGCGTTTCGACGTCTTGTCAAAGGCGCGGCGATGTGCCCCCGCTGTCACCGGAATGCCCCGGATCTGTCATCGGATCGCCCCGGTGTTGTCACTGGATCGCCGTGGCCCGGTAACCGGAACGCCGCGAGCCGGTAACCGGATCGACGCGGGCCCGGTCGCGCAACGGCACGCTCGCGTCACCCGCCGTGGGGCGCAGCGCCGTGCGGGGCACCTGAAGCGGGTGGCCTCGGTGGCCTCGGGCGGCTCCGGAACGGGTGACTCCGGAGCCGGTGACCGTCGCTTCCCGGTCCCTGCTAGCCGAGCATTGCGATCATCAGCGCGATGTAGTGGCAACAGGCGGCGACGAGCGTGAACGCATGGAACACCTCGTGGTAGCCGAACGTGCTCGGTGCGGGGTTGGGTCGTCGCGATGCGTACACCAGGGCGCCGAGGCTGTAGCAGGCGCCGCCCACCAGGAGCAGCACCGTCGCGGCCACCCCGGCCTGATGCATCAGCTCGGGGATGACGAAGACGGCCACCCAGCCGAGCGCGATGTAGAGCGGCACGATCAGGAAGCGCGGAGAGTGCAGCCAGAGCATGCGCAGCGCGACACCCAGCGCCGCGCCGCCCCACACCACGCCCAGCACGATGCGGGCTGTGTGCGGGGGCATGGCGATGAGTGCGAATGGCGTGTAGGTGCCGGCGATGAAGACAAAGATCATGGAGTGGTCGAGGCGCTTCATGAGCTCGCGAGCGCGTGAGGTCGACCACATTTTTCGGTGATAGAGGGCACTGGTTCCGAACAGCGCTGCAATGCTCAGCGCGTAAACGGTCATCCCCAGGCGGGCCCTCAGCGTGGTCGCGAGTGCCACCGCAATGACGCCTAGTGCGAGGCTCACGGGGAATGCTCCGGCGTGTAGCCAGCCCCGCATGCGTGGTCGCACCAGGTCACGTGGATGTGCGTTCCGGGCTGTGTCGTCGATGCTCAGGGTCTGCCGAGCGAGGGAGGCCACGGCACAGCACGATATCCGGTCCGCATCCAGGTCACGAAGCGGAGTGGCTCGGCGTCGGTCGGTTCGCTCCGGATCGTGATGGATCCTACGTTTCCGCGTACTGCCTACCGCGCGACTCTGCACCGAAAGCGCGGTACAGTCTAATGATCCTGAACGCGGCCTCGAACTGCCCCGTTTCCCGCATGTTTGTACCTGGGTGTCTGGTGGTGTTCGGGTGCGAACGAGGCACCTGACTGAGGGCACTCGCACACGGGACGAGAACGCGACAGGTCAACTCGACCGGAGGTGTGAGCTGTGACGACTGCGGCACAGATTCCCGGGCTGGATGCCGCCCCCACCAAGCACGCCAGGTTGATCGCCTGGGTGCGTGAGATCGCCGAACTCACCCAGCCGGACCGTATTGAATGGTGCGACGGCTCGGAGTCCGAGTTCGATCGACTGACAACGCTCCTCATCGAGAAGGGCACCCTGGTCCGGCTTGCCGACGACAAACGCCCGAACAGCTTCTACGCTGCGTCGGATCCGAGCGACGTCGCGCGGGTGGAAGACCGGACCTACATCTGTTCAGAAAAGGCCGAGGACGCCGGCCCGACCAATAACTGGTTGGACCCGGCGGAAATGCGCACGAAGCTGGGTGAGCTTTTCGCCGGGTGCATGCGCGGGCGGACGATGTATGTCGTCCCCTTCTGCATGGGCCCACTCGGATCCCATATTTCCGCTCTTGGTGTCGAAATCACCGACTCGCCGTATGTGGTCATCTCCATGCGCACGATGACCCGTATGGGTGCGCCGGCTCTGGAGCAGCTCGGCGAGGATGGTTTCTTCGTCCCTGCGGTGCATTCACTGGGCGCACCGCTGGAGCCGGGTCAGGCCGACGTCCCGTGGCCGTGTAATTCGACCAAGTACATCACCCACTTCCCGGAGAGCCGCGAGATCTGGTCCTACGGGTCGGGGTACGGCGGCAACGCCCTGCTCGGCAAGAAGTGCTACGCACTGCGTATCGCCTCGGTCATGGCTCGTGACCAGGGGTGGCTCGCCGARCACATGCTGATCCTCAAGCTGACCTCGCCCGAGGGGAAGGTCCACTTCGTGGCCGCCGCCTTCCCGTCGGCGTGCGGCAAGACCAACCTCGCCATGCTGATCCCGACGCTGCCCGGCTGGAAGGCCGAGACCGTCGGTGACGACATCGCCTGGATGCGCTTCGGCGAGGACGGCCGCCTCTACGCCGTGAACCCGGAGGCAGGCCTGTTCGGCGTCGCACCGGGTACTGGTGAGGAGACCAACCCCAACGCCGTCAAGACGCTGTGGGGCAACGCGGTCTTCACGAACGTCGCCCGCACCGACGACGGCGACGTCTGGTGGGAGGGCCTCACCCCGGACAAGCCCGCGCACCTGATCGACTGGAAGGGCCGGGACTGGACCCCCGAGTCGGCCGAGCCGGCGGCGCACCCGAACGCCCGGTTCACCGTGCCGGCCAGCCAGTGCCCGACGATGGCGCCGGAGTGGGAGGACCCGTCCGGTGTCCCGATCTCGGCGATCCTGTTCGGCGGGCGCCGCGCGACGGCGGTTCCGCTGGTGACCGAGGCGCCGGACTGGCAGCGCGGAGTCTTCTTCGGCTCGATCGTCGCGTCGGAGACCACGGCGGCCCAGGCGGGCGCGATCGGGAAGCTGCGGCGTGACCCGTTCGCCATGCTGCCCTTCTGCGGCTACAACATGGCCGACTACTTCGCGCACTGGCTGAAGATCGGCAAGAGCTCCGACGCGGACAAGCTGCCGCGGATCTACTACGTCAACTGGTTCCGGAAGAGCCCCGAGGGGCGCTACCTGTGGCCAGGGTTCGGCGAGAACAGCCGCGTGCTGGCCTGGATCGCGAGCCGTCTCGACGGCGCCGCGAAGGGTGTGGAGACGCCGCTGGGCATCCTGCCCGCGCCGGGCGAGCTGCCGACCGACGGCCTCGACGTCTCCGCGGAGGACCTGGAGACGCTGCTGACGGTCGACACCGAAGTGTGGCGGCAGGAGGCCGAGCTGATCCCCGAGCACTACAACACCTTCGGTGACCGACTGCCGGAGGAGCTGTGGGCCGAGCACGAGGCGCTGATCAAGCGTCTCAACGGCTGACGGCCGCGCGGGCCGGGTAGCTGGCTGGCCGGGCTCCCCGGCTGGCCGGCCGGCCCGGGCCGAGGCCGGCTGACGCGGCTCTGAGACGCCGGCTCGCGGACCGGCGCCCGCGTCACCACACGGAGATCACACCGAAACATTCGACGGACCGGCGCCCACGATCATTTCGTGGGCGCCGGTCCGTCTTTGTGCGTGCCGGTGGCCTCGGCTTCCAGGCGGCCGGCCGGTCGCATGCGGATGACCGGCCGCCGAGAGCCGGTCCGGGCGCGGTCCCGGCCTGGGCCGTCCGCGGCCGGGCCGCGACCCCGCGGTCTGAACATGGTGTCGCCGTGCCGTCGGAGGGGCCGGGACCAAGGCCGGACCTGGCCCGTGGCGCCCGTGGAATGCGACGGAGCCCTCGAACCAGTCGACTCGTTCCCGGGCCGCCCAGGCGTGCCCGCGGAGGTTCCCGGTTGCGGGGTGGCAGGAATCTCACCGGAGAGTGACGCCCGGATCCTCGCGACTACCGCATCTGAGAAGAACCAGTCGGTTTCGTACCGTGAGATTAGCCGCAGAAGGTGACTAGTACCCGGCCATCGCCGAGCATAGACCACGAAGGGCACACAAAGACAAGCGAAGCGTGTTGTAAGAAGTTGGTCGCCATCTTGCGGGGTGACGGCTAACGTGAGAGCCCTAGCGTCTCAAGTCGTGGCCGGCATCGGGTCGGCCACTCGGGAGGCCCCTCGGTGCCGCAAATGCGACAACGCCAGGAGGCCGGTACCCGGCCTCTGCCAGGGGGCCCGGTCCCGGATACCTCCGAGTAGGCGGGTGGGCGTGTGCCACGAACGCATGTCGTCGACACAAGCGTGCTGCTCTCTGATCCTGGCGCGCTGCTGCGGTTCGCGGAGCACAATGTCGTGCTCCCCCTTGTCGTCATAGGGGAGCTGGAAGCCAAGCGGAACCACCCGGAGCTGGGTTGGTTCGCCCGGGAGGCTCTGCGCATCCTGGACGACCTCCGGATCCGGCACGGCCGGCTGGATCAGCCGCTGCCGTTGGAATCCGGGGGAACACTACGGGTCGAACTTAACCACACCGACTCGTCCGTGCTTCCACCGGGGTTCCGCGTGGACGACAACGACTCCCGGATCCTCTCCGTGGCCCTCAACCTCGCCGGCGAAGGCGCCGACGTCGTGCTGGTCACGAAGGATCTCCCGCTGCGGGTGAAGGCGTCCGTTGTCGGGCTCGCCGCCGAGGAGTACCAGGCGCTGTCGCCGGTGGACAGTGGCTGGAGCGGGATGGCGGAGCTCATGGTCAGCCAGGACGATCTGGACCGGCTCTACGCCAAGGAGCTGGTGGAGATCCCCGAGGCGGCCGACCTGCCCTGCCACACCGGGCTGGTGCTGACCACGACGGGCGGGAGCGCCTCCGCGCTCGGCCGGGTCACCGCCGACAAGTCCATCCAGATCGTGCGCGGTGATCGGGACGCCTTCGGCCTGCACGGCCGTTCCGCCGAGCAGCGGGTCGCCCTCGACCTCCTGCTCGACAACGAGGTCGGCATCGTCTCCCTGGGGGGCCGGGCCGGAACGGGCAAGTCCGCGCTGGCGCTTTGCGCCGGCCTGGAGGCGGTCATGGAACGCCGCCTGCACCGCCGGGTCGTCGTCTTCCGCCCGCTCTACGCCGTCGGCGGCCAGGATCTCGGCTACCTGCCCGGCAGCGAGAACGAGAAGATGGCGCCCTGGGCGCAGGCCGTCTTCGACACTCTCGGCGCGCTCGTGTCGCCCGAGGTCATCGAGGAGATCGTCGACCGGGGCATGCTGGAGGTCCTCCCGCTCACGCACATCCGCGGCCGCTCGCTGCACGACGCCTTCGTCATCGTGGACGAGGCCCAGTCGCTGGAGCGCGGCGTGCTGCTGACCGTGCTGTCCCGGCTCGGCCAGGGCTCGCGGGTCGTGCTCACCCACGACGTCGCGCAACGTGACAACCTGCGGGTGGGTCGGCACGACGGAGTCGCCTCGGTGATCGAGACGCTCAAGGGCCACCCCCTGTTCGCGCACGTCACCCTCACCCGTTCCGAGCGCTCGCCGATCGCCGCGCTGGTGACGACCATGCTTGAGGACCTCGTCCTCTGAGTCGACCAGAACGGCCGAACTTGCCCAGTTTGGCCTAACCGCGCGAACGGCGCACCGCGATGGCCTCGTCGCTGGTAGTGGCAGGCGACGAGGCCGGACCTCGGCACCCACCGGGAGCGCTCCGGCGGGAACTACTGACGCGTCGCCGTGGTTGTGTGGGTGGAAGCACGGAGGTGGTTCGTGATGTTCTTCGGTCGCCACAAGACGACCATCCCGACGGCCGAGCAGGCGCTGCCCGGCCGCGCCGCACCGATCCTCACCAACCCTGGCCGCCACACCGTTCTCGGGACGTCCCTGCTCGGCCCCTTCCCCGCGGGCCTGCAGACGGCGGTGTTCGGGCTCGGCTGTTTCTGGGGTGCCGAGCGGAAGTTCTGGCAGGTCCCCGGTGTGCACACGACCGCGGTCGGCTACGCGGGCGGCCACACGCCGAACCCGACCTACGAGGAGACCTGCTCCGGGCTCACCGGTCACACGGAGGCGGTGCTCGTCGTCTACGACCCGGCGAAGGTCGGCTACGACGAGTTGCTGCGTGTGTTCTGGGAGAGCCACGACCCGACGCAGGGCATGCGCCAGGGCAACGACGTGGGCACCCAGTACCGTTCGGCGATCTACACGACCAGCGACGAGCAGGCCGCCGCCGCGCTCGCCAGCAGGGACGCCTTCCAGCGTGTGCTCGACGCCGCCGGCTACCCGCAGATCACCACCGAGATCGCCCCGGCCGGGCCGTTCTACTACGCCGAGGAGTACCACCAGCAGTACCTCTCGGGCAGCAAGAACCCGCACGGCTACTGCGGCCTCGGCGGCACCGGCCTGTCCTGCCCGGTAGGCGTCGCGTCCACCGGCCCGACGGAATCACTGGCCGACCAGCGCTGACTGCGTCCGGCGCCGACGGTCTTCGTCGGCGTCGACATGCTGGTGCGCCGAGGGGCTGACTGTCCGTATTGGTACTCTCTGCGCGAGCAGGCCGAATGGACCCATCGGGGGATGGGTCTCGAAAGCGGCGTGCGCAGGGGGAAACTCAATGTTTGTTGTTCGACAGCTGCCCACGCGGGTGGCGGCAATGGCGCTTGTCGTCGCGGCGGTCGTGGCGACCCTTGGCTTCGGGCAGGGGACCGCGGCGGCGGCCACCACCACCTGCACGGATCGCCAGTTGCCCGTATCTTCGACCGCCAGCTACCTGGGGGTCGACCGTCGGCACTCCGCACAGTTCCGCGGAGTGATCGTCGGTGGTGTGACCAACGTGAACTTCTGGTTCGACGGCGTCTACCGCGGTCAGTTCCGTGCGAACGGGCTCCTGGTCACGGGAACGGCGCCGATCTCGGCGCTGTACAAGACGGTGACCACAACCGAGATCTGGCTCGGAAAGGTCCGCCAGGTCGTCAAGAGCGTTCCTTATCTGCGGGTGTGTGGCAGCTACTGGATCAAGCTGTCCTGACCCGAGGCAGTCGCGGGGGCCGCCGTATCCGCGTGGTCGGATACGGCGGTTCGGTAACCCGCATCGAGCCTGCCGGCCGGGCAGGCCAGGCTCACCTCAGGTGCTGGCCGGCCGGGGCTGGCCCTGCCCGGGCGCCGGCCCGGCCTACGCTCAGTTACTCAGGGGTACCGCTTGGGTGCCAGTGCGGCCAGGCCGGCGCGGACGGCGGCCGCGGAGTCGTCGAGCTCCGCCCGTGGGCGGATCCGCCAGTCGGCACTTATCCGGAAGGTGTCGCCGGCGAAGCGCGGAAAGACATGGAGGTGCACGTGGAACACCTCCTGAAAGGCGGCCTCGCCGTCGGCGAGGAAGAAGTTGACGCCTTCGCAGCGCAGTGGGGAACGGCGCAATGCCCGTCCTAGGAGGTGTGCGACCCTCCACACCCGGGCGCCGTCCTCATCGGTCAGGTCCTCCAGCCCGGTGGCGTGCCTGCGTGGTACGACCAGAAGGTGGCCTGGAGTCACGGGCGCGTGGTCGGTGAAGGCCACGATGTCGTCGTCCTCGTAAACCAGGCTTGCCTCAACCTCGCCCCGCGTGATCGCGCAGAACACGCAGTGGTCGTGAGCCACGCGCGGACCTCCCAACTGGTGATCTTCCGGCGCGCGGCCGGATGCGCCTCATGACCCGGCGGTGGGCTCGACCCGGCGCCAGGTCTCGTCCGTGATGATCACATGGTCGAGGAATCGCAGGCCGAGCACCTCGGCTGCCTCCTGGATCCGGTGGGTCACCTGGCGGTCGGCGAGGCTCGGCTCCGGGTTGCCGCCCGGGTGGTTGTGGGCCAGGCCGAAGGCGGAGCCGCCGCAGCGCAGCACCTGCGTGAGCAGCTCACGGACACTCAGCGCACTGGCCGTGGACGTCCCCTGGCTGAGCGGGCTGGCCCGCAGCACCGCGCCGTTGCCGTCGCACACGACCACGACGACGCGCTCGCCGCGCAGACCGCGCAGCAGCGGTGCCGCCGCGGCGGCCAGGGCGGCGGTGCTGCCTACCGCCGCCACCGCCCCGCCCGGTGCGCGGGCCCGCTGGCCGAGGTGGAAGGCGGCGCAGATCCGCGCCGCTTTGGCCGGCCCGACCCCCGGCTGGCAGGTCAGCTCCTGCGGGTCGGCCCGGGACAGGTCGTGGAGGCCGCCGTGCCGGGCGATGAGCCGGGCGGCGAGCTCCACGGCATCGCTTCCGGGAGTGCCGGAGCCCAGGAGGATCGCGAGCAGCTCACGATCGGCCAACGCCTCGACGCCGCGCGCAAGCACCCGTTCACGTGGCCTTTCATGGACGGGGAGGTCCTTCAACCGCATGTTCACTTCCCCCGTTTCCGGTGTGTTCTCGCCCGGTGTTCCGTGTGTGTACTGGTGCCCGCGTTGTTCCTGTGTGCGACTACGGTAGGGGTTGGGTACGACAGGCTTCGCGGTCGGGCGCTTCGAGGGGTCCGCAACGTCCGCGGCTGCCTGCGCGTCTGTCTTGTGCCTGCACACCTCGGCGCGTGGGAGAAAAAGTTGGCTCGCCGTAGTTACGACCTCCATGCAAGTGGTATCGGCTACCGCACACGCGGTAGCGATTTCCGGACGTGGGACCAGCTCAGCCGCCAGGAGCGGAGAACCGGCCTGACGGTGCTCGCCGCGATCGGCGTCGTCGCCGTCGTCGCGGTCTGGCTCCTGGTCGGCGATGAGACCAGCGTCGGTGCCGAAACCGGCGCGGCGGCACCGCCGACCGTCGACGTCAGTGCCGAGCTCGATGCCTGGTACGAGTCGACGGCCACCGAACGTGCCGCCATCGCCAGGGCGGCCACGGACGTCCGGGCCTTCATCACTGCCAACGACGGGCTTTCGTTGCAGCCGGCGTGCGTCACCCTCGGGGAGGCGGCACAGCGGGCGGCGGCGGTGACGGCCGCGCCCGCCCAGGCCGCGCACCAGGCCTGGTCGGATGGCGCCGCCGCCTACACCAGCGCGGCGGCGGTCTGCGGCAACCTGTTCGACGGCACGAAGGAGTCGGTCACCTCCCTGCTGGGGCGGACGACCGCGGCGCTCGACACCGCGGACGGCACCTGGACCAGGCTCGCGGCCGACCTGGGGCAGCCCGCGCAGACTGTCCAGCCGGCCTCGGGCGGGTGACAGTCCGCGACTGCGGCGGCGGATGCTGCGAGACTCCGTGCAATGGATTACCTGGCGAGGCTGGAATCCCATGCGGACGCCCTGCTCGACTCGGCGCTGCGTGATCTGAACGCCGCCGTCCCCGGCTGCCCCGGCTGGGACTGCCGCCGGCTGGTTTCCCATGTCAGCAGGCTGTACACCGTCACCGCGAGGCACCTCCCACGGGGCACGACCGCGGAACCCGAGCGGGTGCCGGCGCCGCCACGAGACGACACCGAGCTCACGGCCTACTACCGCAAGGCCGTCGCGGACGTCCTGGCCGCCATGCGGGACGTCGATCCGGCCACGCCGGCCTGGACGTTCACCGCCCACATCACCCCCGGTCTCGCCTCCTTCTGGCCGCGCCGGCTGGCCAACGAGACCCTCGTGCACGCCTGGGACGCGGCCAGCGCCTTCGGTGAGCCTCCCGAGTTCGTGCCCGAGCAGGCCGCGGACGCGGTCGACGAGGTGCTGACGTTGCTGTTGCCGGCGGCCCGGGTGGTCGGGATCTCGCCCCCTGGCGAGGGCACGGCCCACGTCCACCTCACCGACATCCCCGGTGAGTGGCTGGTGCGGTTCGCCGGCCCGGCCGCGGCGGTGACGACCGAGCATGCGAAGGGTGACGCGGCGCTGCGCGGACCTGCCGGGCCCGTCCTGCTCGCGCTGTGGGGCCGGCTCGATCCGGCCGATCCCGGTCCACGCGGCGGCGGCCTCACCGCCTTCGGCGAGGCCGACCTGCTGCGTGCGCTGCAGTGCGGGCGATAGGGACGCCCGGCGTCAGGAGGCGCCGCCCGTACGGCGGAACAGCGTGGCGGTCGGGGATCCCGCGGTCAGGGTCGCCTTCGCCGGAGTGAACAGGAAGGACTCCTGCGGCAGCCCGTCCGGGTCGAGGAAGAACGCCTGCTCGATGGAGTCGATCTGGACGCTGGCACCGGTGTCGTAGCCCTTGCCGACGACCCGGGTCGCCTGGATGGAGGCGATGTCCTCGGCGACCGTTCCCGGCGGGAGCGCGATCGCGGTCTGGGCGGGAGAGTCCTGCTCAAGGGACCACGCGGGGTACACCTGGTTCGACCGGAAGGTGGTCGGGTTGCCGGACAGCCGCACCCCGACCGAGACCCCGATCCAGGCGTTGTCGGTGTTCGGCTTGCTGGTGGTCTTACGGAGAACCAGGTACAGGTAGGTGCGCGGGTCGGCGATCTGCTCGGTGGACGACGCCTCGGGCGCCTCGGTGACCTTGCCCTCGCGGTTGACCTCCTGGGCCATCACCCAGTACGTCCACGGGTTCTCGTCCATGACGTGTTCGCGGGCCTGGTTGACCGGGTCGAGCGGGTCGCCGACGGCGAGGGAGAACCGCATCTGCCCGTCCGTCTGGTTGCAGATGTTGTTGTTCAGCGTGCAGGTCTGCAGCACCGGATGGGTGCCCTCGACCTTGCCCGTGAACGGCGTGTCCACGTGGTCGGGGCCCTGCACGGTCGCACTGCCGGGCACGGCGTTGCCCGCGGCGTCGACCTCGACCCGGTAGGTCCACTCGATGTCCGTGGTGCGTCCCCACTGGGCCATCAGCGCGGGCGTCGACGTCCCGCCGTCCTCATTGCTCCAGATCATGGAGTAGGTCAGCAGCCGGTGCCCGGAGATCGCTGTCTCCGCCGCCGAGTAGAAGGCGACGAGCGGCGAGTCGGTCAGCGCGTTCTGGTAGGGGCCGGTCGCGGGTGTGCCCGCGAGCAGCGCCGGGTTCGGTGTCGTGCGCCCGTACAGCACCGGGGCGTTGCGGGCCGCGGCGTAGTGGGAGTCACCGGGGGTGATCGTCCGGAAGGCGAACTTGGACAGCTTGGCCTGGGTGGAGCCCTGGGGCGAGCGGTCCGCGGCGAACTGCAGGCGCAGTGCGTGCTCACCGGCGGTGAGACTGCCCAGCGCCAGACTGCGCCTGATCGCGAACGATGCGGGGATCACCAGGTCCGTCGTGTAGTTGCCGTCCACGAACATGGAGACGACCGCGGACTCGGAGCCGACGGTTCCCCAGGAGACCCCGGGCGCCTCGGTGGTGATATCCAGCACGACCTCGCCGGCGGTCGCGACGCTGAACGGGACGGTCGTCTCGGCTGCGCGTTCAAGCACGACCTCGGCCGGCGGGGCGGCGTCCTTGTCGTCGGAACCGCAGGCCGCGAATGTGACGGCAAGCATGGCGACGGCCAGGCCGCCACCGAACAGCCGGCGAAGTTGCCCAGACACCCGATTCCCCTCCGTGTGATCCGGGAGTCCCCACCGCGGCCGCGGCCATGTCCCACTCGTCCCGAATCGTCGCGCAATCCCGCGCGCCTCCATCCTGACGGGTACGTTGCCCTCGGTCGCAGCCGGCTCCCCACGATGGGAGCTGTCGTCCTGGTAGGCACCGTTACGCGGTACGGTCCCGCGCACTCCCAGTAGTCAGGCCGATGTCATCGGCCTGTCACCCCCGGGGGCACCTGGGTGGGGGCGGCCATCCGGGTACCCCCGGCCCCCGGTGATGGCGTGCGCCGATGGCGGCCGGCGGCAGCCGCTGGGAGGGTGGCGGACGTCGCGTCGCCGGGCGGCCGGATACCCAACCGAACGTGCCCGCCGATCACGCGGTCGCGCAAGCGCGTCCGGCATCATTCCTCCAGGGGTGCGTGCCTGGGGACAGCGCCGTCGAGCACGCTGGGAGGCACCGTGCGCAAGTTTGTGATCATGGGTGTCCAGGGAAGCGGCAAGGGCACCCAGGCGAAGCTGATGGCGGACGAGCTCGACCTGGTGCACATCAGCGTCGGCGATGTCTTCCGCTGGAACGTGCAGCACCATACGAAGATCGGTGCGCAGGTCAGGCGGATCGTGGCCAGCGGGCACCTGGTGGGCGACGACCTCGTCGAGTCGGTGGTCCGGGCGCGACTGACCGAGCATGACTGGAACTACGGGTTCATCATCGACGGCTTTCCGCGCAACGCCCGGCAGGCCGAGTTCTTCCTGGAGAGCTACGACATAGACGGGGTCATCTACCTCGACCTCCCCGACGAGGAGGTCGTTCGCCGGGTGCTGGCGCGCCGGCTGTGCTCACGGTGCGGGCTCGACTACAACCTGATCGCGAGCCGCCCGCAGGTCGAGGACACCTGTGACGTCTGCGGGGGAGCGCTGGTGACCCGCTCCGACGACAACCCGGAGGCGTTGGCCGTCCGGCTCTCGGAGTACCACGCGAAGACCCGGCCGGTGATGGACATCTTCCAGCGCAAGGAGCATGTCGCCGTCGTGGATGCCCGGCGATCGGTGCTGGAGGTGCAGGCGGAGATCCGTGAGCACTTCGACCTGCCGTCACCTCGAGCCCTCGCCACCCGGCCCACGGGCCGGGCCGCCGGGCCACCCGTGGACCGGATGAACGGCCAGCCGGGTGACCAGCCGGCCGCGGCTGACCGATCGGCCAGCTGATCCGCCAGCCGGCCGCGCGGTGGCCAGATCGGCAGGTCGCGGCCGGCTGGTCGCGGCCAGTCGGCCGGTCGGCTGGTTCGGTTACTGCTTCTCGAAGAGAACAGTGATCGTGTTCGCGGAGCCGAGAGAGGCGGCCGCGATGGTGCCGGTCACCCCATGCCCCTTGAAAGCCATCGTGTTGGCGATGCCACGGACCTCGGTGTCCGAGGTGATCTCATAACCGGCGGCCGGCAGTGCCTGGCGGTAGAACGTGCGGACCTCGTCCTGGTCCACGCCCCGCATCGTCACAGTGGAGTGGCTGCCGGCGGTGGCCCCGACCTCGACCGTGGCCTTGGGCGGGACCGGGAAGCCCGGCGGGACGTTCGTGCCCTTCAGCGCGTCCGCCCCGGTCGCGGTGTCCACGGTCCCGACGCCGGGCAGCGACGTCGGGACTCCCGTCGGGATGCCGGACGGCAGCAGCGAGGCCAGGCCGGTCGGCAGGGCCGTGGGCAGGCCGGACGGCGCGCCGTCGGGCAGCGAGGCCGGCACCGACGGAGTGGGTAGGTCGTCGAGGCCGTCGCCGCCGCCACAGCCGGCGAGCGCGACGGCGGCGGCAGCGGCAGCTCCCGCGGCGAGCAGCCGGGTGCCGCGGCGGCCCCGCTCCGTGGTCCGGTCGCCCGATCCATCGCCGTCCACGGGCCCGACGACTCGCCGGACCCGGGTGCGGGTGAAGTGGTGCATGCCCGGTCGCCCCCTCTCACGATCGGCACGTGGTGTTGGCCGCGACCTGTCGGCGCGGCCCGCTGTGCACAAGATCGGCCGAAGGACACCCTAACGGGGCATCGTCGTGGCTTCTCCCGGCCTGTCACCAATGCGACCACTCACGGCATTCAGTGGCCTCCGGTCGGCATCGGCGGCATCGGGGGGCGCGCGGTCGGGGCCGCGCCCCTTCCGTCGCCGACTGGATCTGTGGCGCCCCTGACCGTGGGCCGCGGAAATGGAAAAGGGTCACTGATCGGCAGGCCGGTCGGTCATCGCTTTTTGCTCTGATATGTCCTGATGTGCGCTCATTGTTGACGCGTGGTGGCGGCGGCTACGCGTGGACGGATCCGCGGGTGCGCCCCGGCGATGCGCCGTCATCCGGGGTGTCTTGTGGCTGTACGTTCCTTTTGTGACGGTCACGAACAACGCGGTGATCGGTATGGCTCTGAAGTACATCGAGGCGAATCCGCAGGAGCGTGACCTGCTGCGCTCCTTGATCGTGCTGGCGTTGCACGGGCCGCCGATCGTCACTGCCACCACCACCCCGGCCCATGTGACCTGCAGCGTGGCCCTCGTCTCCGCCGACGGCCGGGTGCTGCACACCAGAGCCGGCGGGAGGTCCTGGAAGCTGCCCGGTGGTCACGTCGACGGGGCGGACCAGTCGCTGCTCGGCGCCGCGCTGCGCCACCTGGCGGCCCAGGCCGAGGTCGAGGCGAACGGGCTGATCCCGGCAAGCGTGCTGCCGGTCGATGTCACGCCGCACCCCGTCGATGCGGTGCCGACCCGGGACGAGCCGGAACATGTTCACTACGAGGCCACATTCCTGCTGCGTGCCGCCGACGGAGCTCTGGAACAGCCCGCCTCCCGGCAGAGCTCCCGGCGGTGGGTGAGCATCGCCGACGTGCGAGGCAAGCTGGGTGACAAACTCAGGTCGGAGGCGGCCCGCTCCCGCGTCTGACGGAGGCTCAGTGGACACGATTCCGATCCGATTCGTCGACGATCACCTGGTGATCGACATTGCGGAGTCGCTGTCAACGGTGCGCTCCGACGGGCGGCACCTGTGGCTCGGCGGCGACGAGACCGTGACGATCGAGCGCGTCACCCTCGCCGCGGCCGGCGATGCCTTCGAGGAGCACGTGAGCTTCCCGGTCGGCGACTTCCTGCCGCTGCCCGAGCCGGCCGACGAGGACGGTGTCGTGCCGGAGATCGACATCGAGGGCCTGGATCTCGCCGGCGGGTACCTGTGGTTCACCGGATCGCATGCCAGAACCCGCAAGAGAGTACGGGCGGACCACGCTACCGAAGCCGCCCTCGCCCGGCTCGCCAAGATCAGCAACAACGGCAACCGTCATATCGTCGGACGAATTCCGGTCATGAGTACACCGGACGGGCCGGTGCTGGTCGCATCGGCGCCGGACCCGGCCCACCCCGGCGAGATGCTGACCGCGGCCGCCCTGGGCCTGAGCAAGAGCACCCGGCTCACCCGCGAGCTGCGGGAGGACCCGCACCTGGGCCCCTTCCTACGGATCCCGAGCAAGGACAACGGCCTGGACATCGAAGGCCTTGCCGTCGTCGGCGAGCGGATCTACCTGGGGCTGCGGGGTCCGGTGCTGCGCGGCTGGGCGGTCGTCCTGGAGCTGAGGGCCGCCGGGGCCGACGGCCAGAACCTGGTGCTCGCCCCGTTCGACGACGGTGCCGTCTATCGCAAGCATTTCCTCGACCTCGGCGGCCTCGGTGTGCGCGACCTGATGGCGGACGGCGAGGATCTCCTGCTCCTGGCCGGCCCGACGATGGACCTCGACGGCCCCGTCCGGATCCACGCCTGGCGCGGCGCCGCGCGGGCCGAGACGTCCGTCGTGGTGCGTGACGGGGCGATCGAGAAGGTGCTCGACGTCCCCTACGGCGACGGTGTGGACCACGCCGAGGGCATCACGCTGATGCCGGATCCCGCCGGCTTCGGGCGGCATGCCGTGCTCGTCGTCTACGACAGCCCCGCCGCGCACCGCAGACAGCACCGCCACGAGATCCTCGCGGACATCCTTCCGCTCCCGGCCGCCTGCCGCTGAACCGGCGGCAGGCGGCCGACGGGCCGGCTACCGCCCCGAGATGCGAGCCACCGCCCGCATCTTGTTCATCGCGTCGAGCGCCGCGACCTTGTACGACTCCGCGAGGGTCGGGTAGTTGAACACGGTGTCGACGAGGTAGTTGACCGTCCCGCCGCACCCCATCACGGCCTGCCCGATGTGGACCAGCTCGGTGGCGTGCGTACCGAACACGTGGATCCCAAGCAGCCGGCCGTCCTCCGGGCTGACCAGGAGCTTCAGCATCCCGTAGGAGTCGCCGAGGATCGCGCCGCGGGCGAGCTCGCGGTATCGGGCGATGCCCACCTCGAACGGCACCGCACGTTCGGTCAGCTCGTCCTCGGTGCTCCCCACGTAGGAGATCTCGGGGATCGTGTAGATGCCGATCGGCATCAGCTCGGCCCGCATCCCGGTGGTCGGCTCGCCGCAGGCCGCGTAGGCGGCGAGCCGGCCCTGC
This sequence comes from Frankia sp. CcI49, assembly GCF_001983215.1. Lineage (NCBI taxonomy): Bacteria > Bacillati > Actinomycetota > Actinomycetes > Frankiales > Frankiaceae > Frankia > Frankia sp. CcI49. The sequence goes on along the minus strand of NZ_MOWP01000027.1, from coordinate 53,968 downwards.
TCCATGGACGTCGCCGCCAGGGCCGGGAAGCCGATGACGTCACCGACCGCGTAGATGTGGTCGACCTCGGTCCGGAAGTCCGGGCCGACCAGGATGCGGCCGCGGTTGTCCGCGGAGAGCCCGGCGTTGCGCAGCTGGAGAACCTCGGTGAGGCCCTGCCGGCCGGCGGAGTACATGACCGTGTCGGCCGGGATCTTCTTGCCGCTTTCCAGCAGGGTGAGCGTGCCGCCGTTGTGGCGCTCGACGGACACCACGGATTCCCGGAACCGAAAGGTCACCGCGAGATCACGCAGCTGGTACTTCAGCGCCTCGATGATCTCAAGGTCGCAGAAGTCGAGCATCCGGTCGCGCCGCTCGACCACCGTGACCTTGGTGCCCAGGGCGGCGAACATCGAGGCGTACTCGATGCCGATCACACCTGCGCCGACCACGACCATCGAGCCGGGAATGCGGTCGAGATCGAGGATCTGGTCGCTGTCGACGACCGTGCGGCCGTCGAAGTCGACCGAGTCGGGCCGCGCCGGCCTCGTCCCGGTCGCAATGATGATCTTCGTTGCGCGGACCTGCCGCTCCTCGACCCCGCCCGGGCTGCGGACGCTGACGGTGTGGGGGTCGATGAAGGTCGCGAGACCCGAGAGGACCTGGACCCGGTTGCGGGTGAGCTGGCTGCGGATCACATCGATCTCACGGCCGATCACATGCTGCGTCCGCGCGGAGAGGTCCGAGACGGTGATCTCGTCCTTGAGTCGGTAGCTCTGCCCGTACACCTCGCGCTGAGCCAGCCCGGTCAGGTACATGACCGCTTCGCGCAGGGTCTTGGACGGGATGGTGCCCGTGTTGATGCAGACGCCGCCGATCATGTCCCGCTTGTCGACGACCGCGACGCTGCGCCCGAGCTTGGCCGCGGCGATGGCGGCCTTCTGCCCGCCGGGCCCGGAACCGATGACAAGGACATCGACCTCATGCACGTCGTTTCCCCCTGTCATTTATCGTGTCACGCCGAGGCTATCCGCCAGATCGACCGGGAACACCCACTACTCGGTGTTGTTACGTCTTTTTCCCGGTCACTTCCTCGCATCGTCACATCTGCGACGCCGGGTCGGACGTCCGTGTCGATGGACACATACAGCCACAAGGTGGATGCGGTTGGTCCGCCGGTGCCCACCCGGGTGAGTGCCCCGGCTGCTGGCTCCCGGCTGCGCGGCAGCTACGGCTGCGGCTGCCACGGCCACGGCCACGGCCACGGCCACGGCTGCGGCTGCGGCTGCGGGGCAGCCGGCCTGCGCACCTGCAGCGGCGGCGGCCCACCGGGCTGCGATGCCCCGTGGAAAATTCCTGACGCGGGGGCCGTAACGAAAGTTCCGGTGCCTCGTTGGACCTGTCGCAGGGGGTCGCGGGAGTCGTGGAGGCTGGCTGGGGGGTCTTCCACGGCTTCCGCGGCGGGGTGCCGAACCGTCAGGGGGGCGGGTACGGCATGAGGGACCCGGCTCGCCTGGTGGTCCAGGGAGCCGGGTCCACCCGAACCCGGTTACGGATGCGTCACGGGTGCGTCATCGACAGCACGTCGAGGGCCGCGTCGAGTTCGGCCTCGGTCAGCTTGCCCGCCTGGATGTAGCCGCGCTCCAGCACGACCTCGCGGATGGTCTTCTCCTCCGCCAGGGACTGCTTGGCGACCTTCGCGGCCTCCTCGTAGCCGATGTACTTGTTCAGCGGCGTCACGATCGACGGCGAGGACTCGGCGTACCGCCGGCAGCGCTCCTCGTCCGCCGCGATGCCGTCGATGCACCGGTCCGCGAACAGCCGGCTGATCGTCGACAGGATGTGGATCGACTCCAGCACGTTGCGCGCGATGACCGGCAGCATCACGTTCAGCTCGAAGTTGCCTGCCGAGCCGCCGAAGGCCACCGCGGCGTCGTTGCCGACGACCTGCGCGACCACCTGGCAGACCGCCTCCGGGATGACCGGGTTGACCTTGCCCGGCATGATCGACGAACCGGGCTGCAGGTCGGGCAGCCGGATCTCGCCCAGCCCGGCCCGCGGGCCCGAGGAGGCCCAGCGCAGGTCGTTCGAGATCTTGTAAAGCGAGATCGCGATCACCCGCAGCACACCGGACGCCTCGACGAGCCCGTCCCGCGAGGCCTGCGCCTCGAAGTGGTTACGGGCCTCGGTCAGCGGCAGCCCCGTCGTCGCCGCGAGCTCCGCGATGACCGCGGCGGAGAAGCCGGGCGGCGTGTTGATTCCGGTGCCGACCGCGGTGCCGCCCAGTGGGAGCTCGCCGACCCGGGGCAGCGCGGCGTTCAGCCGCTCGATGCCGAGGCGGACCGCCGCCGCGTAGCCGCCGAACTCCTGGCCGAGGGTCACCGGCGTCGCGTCCATCAGGTGGGTGCGCCCGGACTTGACCACGCCGGCGAACGCCTCCGCCTTGCGCTCCAGCGAGACCGCGAGGTGGTCGAGCGCGGGAATCAGCTCGTGCACGATGCCCTGCGTGGCTGCCACGTGGATCGACGACGGGAAGACGTCGTTGGACGACTGCGAGGCGTTCACGTGGTCGTTCGGGTGGACGGGCCGCCCGAGCCGGTCCGAGGCCAGTGACGCCAGCACCTCGTTGGTGTTCATGTTGGAGGAGGTGCCGCTGCCGGTCTGGAAGACGTCGAGCGGGAACTGGTCGTCCCAGTCACCGCGGGCCACCTCGCCGGCGGCTTCGGCGATCGCCGCGGCCACGTCGCCGTCGAGTACTCCGAGCTTGGCGTTCACGGTCGCGGCCGCCGCCTTGATCCGGGCGAGCGCCGCGATGTGGGCGCGGGAGATCCGCTGGCCGGAGACGGGGAAGTTCTCGACTGCCCGCTGCGTCTGCGCACGCCATTTCGCCGAGGCCGGCACCCGCACGTCACCCATGCTGTCGTGCTCGATGCGGTATTCCTGCTCGCTCATGCGCCGATCTCCCGAGATGTCGTCAACATTGACCTGGCCGGTCGCCGGCGCGACCACCCGCGAAGGACATCCGCGGCGCTGGCCAGCTACTGAGCCTTTTCCGTCGTCGACCCGTACCTGCGGCAGCCCCCGGCCGTGGACCGTGAGATGGAGAAGGCTCACTGCCGACCCTAGGACATGAGGAGCTTCCGTCGCCGGGGCCGAGGTCATGGCGGATGCTCGTCACACCCGCCGTACGGGGCGCTGGGCAGGCCGGACGGTGCCCCGCCACACCCGGCGGCGCAGCGTGGTCATGCCCGGCGGTGCAGCGTGCCGCGCCGGCCGCGCCGGTGGGACTGGTGGCACGTTCGTGGGCGTCGGGCCCGCAAAAGAGAGGCGCCGGGTTCGGCGCGACCGCAACGACTTGTGCGGTCGCGCCGAACCCGGCGCGAAGTTTCGAACCGATGCTCCGAGCGCCGGTTCGGGATATCCCTCGGCCCGTGTGGGCTTCGGGTTACTGCGGGCCTCAGCCCGCGGCCCGCTCCTTGGCCCGGATGTCCCGCCGGAGCTCCGGCGGGAGAGCGAACAGCAGGTGCTCGTCGGCGGAGGTGACCTCCTCGACGTCGTTGAACCCGCGCTCCGCCAGCCACGCCATGACGCCCGTGACCAGCTCCTCGGGCACCGACGCCCCGCTCGTCACCCCGACCGTCTCGACGTCGTCGAGCCAGCTCTCGTCCACCTCGGTGGAGTCGTCCACCAGGAAGGACTTCGGTGCCCCCGCGTCCAGGGCGACCTCGACGAGCCGGACCGAGTTCGACGAGTTCGGCGAGCCGACGACGATCAGGAGGTCGACCTTCTCGGCGATCTCCTTGACTGCCACCTGACGGTTCTGGGTGGCATAGCAGATGTCGGAGTTCGGTGGACCCTGCAGATGCGGGAAGCGCTCGCGCAGAGCGTTCACCGTGGTCATGGTCTCGTCGACGGACAGTGTCGTCTGCGAGAGGAACGCGACCCGCTTCGGGTCCCGGACCTTCACCGCAGCCGCGTCCTCCGGACCGTCCACGAGATGAATGCGGTCCGGCGCCTGGCCAGTGGTGCCCACCACCTCCTCGTGGCCCTCATGACCGATCAGGAGGATGTCAAGATCCTCCTTGGCGAACCGGCGAGCCTCGGAGTGCACCTTGGTGACAAGGGGGCACGTCGCGTCGATGGTGCGGAGCTGACGCGAGGCTGCCTCCTCGTGGACCGTCGGTGCCACGCCGTGCGCCGAGAACACCACCGTGGCGCCTACCGGCACCTCGTCGGTCTCTTCAACGAAGATCGCGCCCTTAGCTTCCAGCGTCTTGACGACGTGGGCGTTGTGCACGATCTGCTTGCGTACATACACCGGCGACCCGTACAGATCGAGTGCCTTCTCGACGGTCTGGACCGCGCGATCGACACCCGCGCAGTAGCCGCGCGGCTTGGCCAACAGGACCCGCCCCATGTCGCAGCAGTCTACGCGGGTGCCGCTCGGCGCCAAGGGCCGCCGAGCGGAGCATCACCGGATGCGAACATCGTCCGAGCCATGATGACCTTGCCGGCCCGGTGGGTCGTACGGTGCGTGGATGGCCCTGACGTCGACGCCCGACGAACCGCTCCCGGTGCGGACGATCTCCCGGGCGATGGGTGACTGGATCTCCCGGTTGGGGCGGGTCTGGGTTGAAGGTCAGGTCACGGAGATCTCCCGCCGGCCCGGCATGGGGACCGTTTTCATGACTCTGCGTGACTCCGTGGCGGACGTCTCCCTGCGGGTCACCTGCCCCCGCGCGGTGTGCGACGCGGTCGGTCCGGGGCTGGTCGACGGTGCCCGGGTCGTGGTGTGGGCCAAGCCGTCCTTCCATGCGGGTAGGGGCACGTTGGCCCTTGCGGTCACGGAGATTCGGCCACTCGGTGCGGGCGCCCTGCTGGCCCGGCTGGAGCGGCTGAAGGCGACGCTGGCGGCCGAGGGGCTGTTCGCGGCGAGCCGCAAGAAGCGGCCGCCGTTCCTGCCCGGAGTCGTCGGGCTGATTACCGGCCGTGCATCCGCGGCCGAGCGGGACGTCGTCGAGAACGCGCGCCGCCGGTGGCCGGCCGTGCGCATCGAGCTACGCGAGGTGGCCGTCCAGGGGCCGCTGGCGGTGAGCCAGATCATCGACGCACTGGCCGAACTGGACGCCGACGGCGCCGTCGAGGTGATCGTCATCGCCCGCGGCGGCGGCTCCCTGGAAGATCTTCTACCGTTCTCGGACGAGGCCCTCCTTCGTGCCGTTGTCGCGGCCCGGACACCGGTGGTGTCGGCAATCGGACACGAGCAGGACACACCTCTGCTCGACTTCGTGGCCGATGTCCGGGCCTCCACCCCGACGGACGCGGCCAAGCGGGTGGTCCCCGACGTCGTCGAGCAGGCCGCCGGAGTGGACGCGCTGCGTGGGCGGGCCCGCCGCGTTCTCACCCACCGGCTCGACATCGAGGCCCGCCGCCTCGCCGACCTGCGGGGTCGTCCCGTGCTGGCGGYGCCGCTGCGCGAGATCGAGCACCGGGAGCAGGCAGTCGAAACCCTGCGCTCGCGGTCGCGACGCTGCGTTCTGCACGCGGTGGAGGTCGCCGAGCGTGACCTGGCACACGCCGCGGCCCGGATGCGCGCGCTGTCGCCGGCCGCGACGCTGGACCGCGGCTACGCCCTGGTCCAGCGGGCCGACGGCCTCGTCGTCCGGTCACCGGCCGAGGTGACCGGCGGCGAGCGGCTGGTGGTCAGGGTCGCGGGCGGTACCTTCGCCGCCAGCGTGGCCGCCACACCGGCCGTCGCCGCCGCACCCGCCACTGTGGATGACGTCGATCCGGATGCCGCCGCTGTGGATGACGCGGAGGCCACGCGGGCGCGCGTGGTCGGCGTAGGCGGTGTGAGTACCCAGACAACCAGCGGGGGATCCGCCGGCACGGGGCAGGGACATGGAGACCACGATGACTGATCTTGAACCGACGCCGACAGCGGGCGCGGCCGATGCCGGTCAGCCCGGCGCCGGCCGGCCCACCGCGCGTGCGTCGCACGACGGTGGTTCCGAGGTCACCTACGAGGCGGCGCGCGCGGAGCTGGAGGAAGTGGTCCGCAGGCTGGAGGCCGGCGGGTGCTCGTTGGAGGAGTCGCTGACACTCTGGGAGCGCGGCGAGGAGCTCGCGTCGCTGTGTCAGCGCCTGCTGGACGGCGCCCGGTCCCGACTCGCGGCGAACCCGCTCGGGCCGGCGTGAAGGCCCCGGCGAGGGCCGGAGCCGCCTGACCTCCCGGTTCCGCTCGTCAGACGGTGCCGCTCGTCAGAACTCGAACTGGGTGGCCATGCTGCTGCTACGGCTGGGTGAGGTCGATCTTCACGGGGAAGGGCGCGGCGGCTTCGACCACGCCCGCGTGAACATCGCCAACCCGGTAGGTCCGCGCGGCCGGATCGAGCAGGTAGGTGTGGACGAGTGGGACACCGGCCGCGGACTGCTCGATCCGCCAGTAGAACGGGATGCCGGCCCCTGCGTACTGCTCCGGCTTGAAGACGCGGTCGGTGGTTTCCGAGCCCGGCGACACGACCTCACCCACCAGCAGGATGTGCTCCGGGCGCATCGGCGCGGCACCGACCGCGCTCGCTCGGTACACGACGATGTCGGGCCGGCGGACGGTGAGCGGCACGTCGTGAAGCCGAACATCGAAGTCGAGATCGGCGAACCACTCAGGCGCCCCGGCGGCCTCCAACGCGACAGCCACCTTCTTGRCGAGCCGGTTGTGCTGGAGGGACGCGCTCGGGACCATGACGACCATCCCGTCCACGATCTCGATGCCCTGGGCCTGCTCCTCGGAAAGCGAGTCGTACAGCTCAGCGGTGATCTGCTGGTGCATCCAGGCGGGCGGGACGCTCTCTGCGGTCACGACGCACCTCCGTGACTTGACCCCGGCTGATCTGACCCCGGCTGATCTGGATCCAGACCCGATTCCCCAGTGCAAGCGTAGCGTGCCAGTCGGGTGCCTCCGGGTGATGTGACCCTCTCCGACCGTGACCTCCGTGCGGTCGCGCGGAGCGCGCCGGCGCGAGTTCTCGTGTGGCGGCTCCGGGGCGGTGCCGGCTGTAACACGTTGGGTGGATCCGGCGGAGGTGGCAGGGGCGGGTCGGGCCGTAGGGTCAGGTGGCGGGGTTGCAGGTGACGGCCCCCGGCGCGGTCAGCTCTGGTCGCGCCGGTCCGGCGGTCGGAACTGGAAGATTGAGGGCGTGGCGCGTCAACGCGGTCAGGAAACAATTCGGGACATGGTGCTGTCGCTCGCGGTGGTGCTGGCGGGGGTCGCCGTCTTCTTCGTCTTCGTGATGCCGCACGGCGACGACGAACCCGACGTCGCCGTGGTCGAGGACATCGAGGCCACGCTCAGCGCGTACGCGCGCCAGGCGCCGTACCCTGCCTCGGCGCCGGCGGGTCTGCCGGAGGTCTTCAAGCCCACCACCGTCCGGGTGACGCTGCCCTCCGGCGGAACCAGTGATGGGGACAACACCCGGATCACCATCGGCTATGTCGTGGACCGGCCGGATGACCGGACCTTCGCTCGGTTCCTGCAGAGCAACGCCCCCGACGCGGTGCAGGCCATCCTCGGCGACCGCCCCATCACGGGCTCGGTGGACGTCGCCGGCCAGACCTGGGACGAACGGCGTGACAGTGACGGCCACCTGGCGCTGACCCGGGTTGACACCGGCGGCGTGACGTCGATCGTCGACGACGGCGGCGGCCCAGGTGGGGCGGAACAGGCCGATCTGGCGACCGTCGCCGCCGCGCTGCGCCCGATCGACGTCAACGCGGTCTCGGGCGCGGCCTGACCCACCGGGGCGTCTGCCGCAGCCGGTGACTGCCGCAGCCGGTGACTGACGTGGCCAGTGACTGACGTGGCCTGGCGCGTGCCGGTGGCGCTGTGCCTCTGCGGGTGGCCCGGTGCCTGCCGCAACCCGGCGTGGGCCGCGGCGCCCCCCCGCGGCCCGCGGCCCACGCGGCTCCGGGGGCACACCCGAAACGCGGATTGACCAGAAACGACCGCGGGTGGCCGTCACGCCCCCTCCGCGTGACGGCCACCCGTATCAACCTGTTTGACGCGGGTCGTCCACCGAAGGTTGCGCGGCCTCCGAAGATTTTTTCTGGCGGCTCCGTCGCCGCTCTGTGATCCCTTGCCGGGGCGGCCGACCAAGATCCATGGATGGGCCGTGCCACTGGCGTCGGGCCTCTGAGCGGGCCGGACCCGTCCGGCTGACCAGGGTGCCGCACCGGAGCGTGACGGTGACGTGCCGTCGGTGGTGATGGGAGCCAGGCAACTCTCGGCGGCACGCGGGGCGGCGGCGAACTACGCTCCATCACGTGGCTGCCGAGACCGCTTCCGTACCTGTATCCCTCGCCGTCGAAGGCCAGGCGCCAGACCGAAACCTGGCACTGGAGCTGGTCCGGGTGACCGAGGCCGCCGCGCTGGCCGCTGCCCGCTGGGTCGGGCGCGGTGACAAGAACGGCGCCGACCAGGCCGCTGTCGACGCCATGCGCCGGCTCGTCGGGACGGTGTCGATGCGCGGCGTCGTCGTGATCGGCGAGGGGGAGAAGGACGAGGCCCCCATGCTGTACAACGGCGAGGAGGTGGGTTCCGGCGAGGGGCCGGAATGTGATGTCGCCGTCGACCCGGTGGACGGCACGACCCTGACCTCCAAGGGCATGAACAACGCGGTTTCGGTGATGGCGGTCAGCGAGCGCGGCTCGATGTACGACGCCAGCGCCTGCTTCTACATGGAGAAGCTCGTCACCGGGCCGGAGGCGGCCAGCGTCGTCGACATCGATGCCCCGGTGGAGGACAACATTCGCGCGGTCGCGAAGGCGAAGGGCATCCTGCCGCGCGACGTGACGGTCGTGGTGCTCGACCGCCCGCGGCACACCGAACTCGTGGACAAGATCCGGGCAGCGGGCGCCCGGGTGAAGCTCATCTCGGATGGTGACGTGGCCGGCGCGGTCATGGCCGCCACCGAGGACACCGGCGTCGACCTGCTGCTGGGGATCGGCGGCACCCCGGAGGGGATCATCGCGGCCTGCGCGGTGACGTGTGTCGGGGGCGTGATCCAGGGCCGCCTGTGGCCGCGGGACGACGCCGAACGGGCGAAGGTCGTCGCCGCCGGCCACGACCCGGGCCGGGTCCTGCACACCCGTGACCTGGTCAGCAGCGAGAACGTCTTCTTCGTGGCGACCGGAATCACTGACGGCGAGCTGCTCGCGGGTGTGCGCTACCGCCCGGGTGGCGCGAGCACCTCGTCGCTGGTCATGCGGTCCCGCTCCGGCACCATCCGGCGGGTCGACAGCCAGCACCAGCTGACCAAGCTGCAGGCCTACTCGACCGTTCCGTTCTGATGAGTCGCCATGGCTGAGCTGGCACTCGCCCGGTTCGTCCCGCCCGCGGCGGCGGGCCGGCGGCTACCCGGTGTACCCGGCGCCGCCGCGGTGCGCCGCGCGGTGACCCGTCTCGACCGTCCCGGCCCGCACGGGAGCGCGGCCGACGTGACGACGTTGCCCGAGGCGCTGCGGCGGTTCCTGGCGCATCCACGCCCACCGGTGCTGCTGGGTGCCGTCGGCGCCGTCGCGGCGGTCAGGTACGTGCGCGGCCCGCTGCGCCGGCGCGATGCCGTCACCGCGGCGGCCTGCCTGGGCGCGCAGCCGTTCGTCGAGTGGGCGGTTCATCGGTGCCTGCTGCACGCCCGGCCGGGCGGGGCGCTGGGTTCGATCGGCTACCAGTTGGCCGGCTACGGCCACGAGCAGCATCACCGTGACCCCGCCAACCTGGACACGATGTTCCTGCGTCCGCGGGAGGTGACGGCCGGCGCGGCAGCGGCGGTGGCGGTCGCGGCGCTGGCCCCGCCGACCGCCGGGACGGTGGCGGTCTGCCTGGGCCTCGGCGCGTTGGCCTACGACTGGACGCATTTCCTGATCCACACCTCGATCCGGCCGTCGAGCCGCTACTACCGGCGGGTGTGGCGCGGGCATCGCCTGCACCACTACCGCAACGAGGGGTACTGGCTCGGCGTGACGAGCCCGGTCGCCGACCTGGTCCTGGGGACGGCACCGGGGCGCGACGAGGTTCCCGTCTCGCCGACGGCGACCGGCGCCATCAGCCGCGGCGCCGCACGCCGTGCACCGCGGCCCGCCCCGGTGCCCCTGCACAGCCTCGCCCGGCCGGCCTGACCTGGCTCCTCGACCGGCTCGTCTCACCCGCCGATCACGAATTGCCTGGCTGCTGCTACTGCAGTCCCGCCGCGGGCTGGTGGCGGTTTTGACGTCGTGGCGCTGAGGCGCGGCTGTGGCCGCGCGGGCGTCGGTGCCGGAAACCGGCCTGGCTGGTGAGGCCGACGAGAATCCCGGTCAGCGAGTCGGCCTGGGCGGCGAGGGTGTGCTGGGCGACGACGTTGGCTCGGGCCCGGGCTCGTAGCAGGTCGGCGAGCGTGCCGTTGTCGAGCACCTGGGCGATCTTGTCGCTGAGGTCGGCGATGTCGTCCGGGCGGGCGATCAGCCCGGTGGCCTGGTCGGTCACGATCTCCGGCACTCCCGTTGACGGGAAGCAGACCACGGGCCGTCCGCAGGCCTGCGCCTCCAGCACACAGCGCGGAAGCCCTTCGAGGCTGGACGTGAGAACCAGGACGTCACTGGCCCGCAGCAGGTCGCCGACGTCGGTCCGGGGCCCCAGAAAGACCACACGGCCGTCGAGCAGCTCAGCACCCAGCCGCCGAGGCGAGGTCGGTGAACTCGGATCCGTGCTGGGCGCGCCCGCGACAGCCAGCCGGGTCGACGCCAGGTGCTGGGGGAGCGCGGCCACGGCGCGGATCACCGCGTTGATTCCCGAACGCTGGTCGAGCCGGGACACGACCAGGACCAACGGCGCCGTCGGGTCGGTGGACAGGCTCGCCCGCACCGCGGGGTCCACCGGACCGGGGCGCAGCCGGTCGGTGTCGACACCGCTGCGGACGACCACAGTCCTCCCGGCCGCCCAGGGTGGCAGGGAGGACGCGACCGCGTCGCTGACCGCCACGGACCCGGCGGCGGCGCGCACCACCGCCCCTCGTAGCCGACCGACCAGATCCGGGTCGTTCTCCTCATGGAGGACGAGAAGGGCCGGTCGTCGGCACGCGGCCGCAGCCAGGACGGCGGCCAGGTGGGACCAGTGGCTGTTGGCCTGCAGGACGTCAACGTCGAGGCGCCGCGCGAGCTGTGCGGCGCGGGCAGCGGTGGCCACGGTCCGCCCGGTCTCCCGGGCGGTCAGAGCGCGGTCGCGGGGTCGGTCCGGATGGCGCAGAGTTCGGCTCAATGGCCCCGGAAGCGTGGCGTGTTCCCGACCCGCGGCCTGCCAGGCGGCCGCGGCCGGGCTGCCGGGCGGAGTGGCCAGGATCTGCTCGACGCCGCGCCGCTCCAGCAACGGCGCCATTCGAAGGACGAAACGCTGGGATTCCCAGAGCCCCGCCCCCTGCTCGATGACGAGGACCCGCGTGACCGGCTGCTTGTCCACACTTACGAAGCTACGGCAGGTAGTTCGCCGTGTCTCCTTGGTGACCAACCGGATGGCTGTCGACCAGGTAGGCCCAGCCGACAGCTGACAGCGCGGCAACCGTGCGCCCGACCAGGAGCGCCAGGGCGTATCCCTCGGCTTCGTGGCCCGGGGACGCCAGCGGGAGCAGGGCGGCCAGCGCGAGTAGGCCGGTCAGCGTGCCCGCCCGGTGGATCACCGGCCGGGTGGCGGTGGCCCGAACCGCGGGCAGCGCGTCGATCGCAAGGGTGAGCAGGAGCAGCCGCAGCGTGGCGGTGCCCTCGGTCGGATAGCCGGGGCCGAACGAGGCCCAGAGCGCCGGTGCGGCGACCAGGGCGACAGCCACAGCCGGCAGGACAGCCGGCCCGCGGTCGCTGACCGGCCCGGCCGCCGCGGCGACGGCGAAGGCGGCCAGGGCGAAGGAGGCGCAGGCCGCGTCCGCCTGCTGGCTCAACAGAATGGCGGCCAGTCCGGTCGCCACCGCGGGCCACAGCACCCGCCCCGTTGCGGTCGTTCCTGTCGCCGGCTGGCCGCCGGTGAACCGTTGCCCGGCCACCTCTCGCCCACGGACCCCCTGCCCGCGGACCCCCTGCCCGCGGACCTGGTGCCCGCGGACCTGGTGCCTGATGGCCAGTCGCTCGGGAACCCGTTGCCTGGGAATCCGCGGGTGCCCGCTCGGGACCGGGACCGGGACCGGGCCGCGTGGGGTGGGGCGTGGTCCCGGGGCGGCCGCTGGCCCGGTGGTTGCGTGCCAGAGCAGCCATCCACACCGCGGACCGGCGGCCAGCGCTACCGGTGCCAGCCACGCGAGCAGTGCCAGGTGCACCTGCCCGACCGCGGTCGCGACGAGCGCGACGAGCGTGCCGGTCCGGATGAGCCCGACCGCGACCGCGCCGATCCCACCAGGTCCCATGAGCAGTCCGGGCTCCATCAGTGCATGGCGGCCCGGATCGGGAAGCTTTCGGGACCGCTGCCCGCCCAGGTGACCGGGCCACAACGCCCCGCTGGCCGCGGCCAGCGGCACGAGGATGAGGAAGCCGGGCTTCGTCCGGAGGAAGTCGAGGTCCGAGATCAACCAGCCGCCGCCCTCGGTGAGCGCGACGGCCATCAGCATGGCCAGCCCGCCCGCCCGCAGCTGACCGCTCGGGCCGGTGTCGCCCACGGCCGCCCGTGCCACCTGGACGATGGCCCACAGGCACAGGGCGACGGTGGCATCGGCGGCGAGCACTGATGCCGGCATGCGGTGGGCGGCGAAGCACCAGAAGACCCCGGCCAGCAGCAGGCCCGCCGACTGGGCGGCGGTGCCCAGGCGGCGGCTGGCCGCGACTGCCCGCGCGACCCCCGCGACCCCCGCGACCCCCGCGACCCCCGCGACCCGGCGCGGTGCCCTGAGCCACCTGAGCCGTCGGGATCGATCGGGCCGCTGTGAAAGGCCGCTTCGCCTGGCCAGCGGCCCGGGGCCGGACCGCGACGGGTTGCCCGCCAGGTCCGGCCAGTCGCTGCTTCCGGTCCACGCGGCGGGCCAGGCCCAGTCGGTGCTCCCGACCAGCTCAGCACCGCGGGCCCGCCGGGTGCTCCGGAACCCGCGCCGCCCGACCGCCGGCGTCGTCACCGCTGCGGGTGCCCAGGCCGGTCAGCCGGTGGAAGCTGCGTTGCCCGGGGAGCTCGTGGCGCGAACAGGGGGTGGTACACGCCACTGACGCGGGTCGGCACGCGGACCCCGAGCCCGGGCTGGACGAGCCGCAGCCTCGACCCGGAGAGGAACGTGCGAGGCAGCGTGCGGCCGATGCCGTCGAGCCAGGCACGAACCCGGTGGTCGGTGAGGCCACCGCCGACGGTCAGGCGGGTGAGCGCGAACGGATCGTCGCCCGGATGGGACAGCGCCTCGCCCACAGCGCAGGCAGCGCTGTAGCCGGCGGCGATGACCAGCTGGCGGGCCGGGGGATCCCACCCACCGCGCGGATAGGCGAAGGACCGCGGTTCCTCGCCGGTGATCGCGGCCAGCCGCCGCCGGGACAACGTGATCTCCGCGGTCACGTCCGAGCGGTGCAGGCCGTCGAGGCGCCGCCCGCTGTGGCCGCTCGCACCGATCTCGACGCCCAGTTCATGCAGACGGCGGATGTCGGCCTCGCTGAGCATGCCGGGTGTCCCCAGCCGGGACGTGGTCACGAAGACGGTGGCCGCGTGCCCCCGCTCGGCCAGCTCGCGGGCTGCCACGAACGTCTCGGCCCGATCCCCGTCGAAGGTCACGACGATCGCGTCCGGCGGAGCGTCGGCCGACCGCAGCGCCGAGCAGTACTCGGTGACGGTCATGAAGTGGCGACGGGCTCGCTGGATCATGCGGCGGTGGCGGGCGAAGACCGCCGGTGTGACGGTTGATCTGCGCGGGGCGTGCCCGGCCGGATCGGCGGCAACGTCGTAGCGCAGGATCGGGACGGGGCGCGGCCGGTTGGGTGGGCCGCCGCGTCCGCGTGCCCGGGTGGTGTTCGTCGGCGCGGAACGCGCCGTCTCGGTTCTCTCCGGGCCTTCCTTGAATTCTTTGTGCTTGGTAGTCGTGACGGATTGCGGGGAAGACACTATCGCCCCTCCAGCGGTCCCCGGGCCGACCGCCTTCACGGGTCGGCCATATCGCGGAAAGTAACCGGTCGGCGTCCAGCGGAATCTAGCATGGGCTATTGCCACGAGTAGCGGTGCCGTTACGGTAGGGAGATCTGTGTCAAGAGGTGAGCTGAAAATGAATGGTCAGCGGCGCGGCTCCGCTGATGGGCGGTTCTTTGTTGCTTGTGGGCAAGGTGAAGCGCACGCCTGTCGCCATTGAAAGAATTTCAATCATCTAGTTCTTGGGGATTCGATATGGGCGTGCGGGCGTGGCCGGTTGAAAGGCCTCGCCGTCGCGACGCCGGCGTGTGCTGTGTAGCCCGCCAAGCCCACGAGTGGGCCGGCGGGCCGACATCTCCACCTCGACGTGGTCAGAGCTCGGCGTGGCGGCCGGCGGTGTGACAGCAGGATGCGGACGCCGCGCCGCTGCCCTCAGCACACCGCCAACGCCACCGCCCTAGGGCGGTGGCGCGACCGCCCGGGCGGCACGGCGTTGCAGGCGGGTGAACCGCGGGCATACGCATTTGCCGCAGTCACTCCCCGGACGGTAATGCCGGTGCGAATCGTCCAGATGGCCGCACCGACACTGCCGCCACCAGGAGCGCGGAACGCGATCCCGGAAATTCGGCGTGTAGGTGGCCACGGGGTAACAGTACCCCACGGCCCTGCCGGTTCCGCTGTTGCGCTGATGACCCTCGGGTGCCTATTGGTGGTGGGTGCCCTTGCTGGCCTGAGGAAAGCCCATGAGTGCTAACCCGTGAACAATGTGGATGAATGCGTCTTCTGGCGCCTTGGTGTGTGTCGTGGGTCGCCGCCTGCACGCCTGGACCTTCCGGGCGCCGTGTCCCGGAACGCGGCCGCGGCACGACCGACGGCTGCGGCACGACCGGCGGCTGCGCCGGATGCGGCAGAGCCTCGTGCGGTCAGGGCCTCGCGCGGCAGGGCTCCGTGTCGCAGAACCTCGTGGCGAGCGCCCGTCGTTCATCCGTCCGGCGCGGACCGGATCAGGTCAGCGGATGTGATCGGATCACGGCCTGGTGGGCCGTGGGCGGTGTCAGATGGGCCGGCGCCGGCGGGCCGCCGCGGACTGGGCCAGGGAACGCTGCCGCTCGCGCCGGGCCACCTGCACCCGCCGCCCGCGGAGGGCCGCGAGGACGGCGACAAGGATGACTGCCGCGAGCAGGACCGGAGCGTGCAGGATCATCTCGTACCCGACGTTGATCGCCCGGTCCTTCAGCCCGCTGCTCCCGCCTTCCGCGGCCGGGTTGACATAGCCGACGATGATCGTGATCACCGCGTAGGCGAGCGGCGGCATGATGACGACGCCGATCAGGTCGTCGACGTGGACTCGCACCACGGCCAGGACGCATGCGGCCACGAAGAGGACACCGAAGACAAACCGAAGATTGTCGAAGAGCAGCGAGTCGATGATCGCGCCGACAGCGCCCACGACGATGACGAGCAATGCTGCGCCGAACGCGGACAGACCTCGGCGGGTTCCGGTGACAACCGTGGCCGGAGGTGGTGATCCGACCCGTTCACGTTGGTTGTACGGGTAGCCGTCATCGGGCACGCGGCCGCGCCCGGACCTGCCGGGCGGTCCGGCGGGCTGCCGGTGGGGCGGCGTACTCACCAGGGCAACGTACCGCCCCAAGTTTGCGGCTGCGTCAGGGCGATAGTCAGACTAGCCAGCGCGTCTTGGTCGCCGCACTTTGGGCATACCTTTATGCACGATGCGCTACCAATATGCGTGGCGCAGCGCCGCCCCGGTGCATGGTCGACTCCGGGTCGAGTGGACGCGTCCGCCGTGGTCACGGCCCTTGGTTCGCCTGGAGTGCGGCGGTTTCCGGGCCGGCGGGGCGGTTGTCCCGAGCGGGTGGGGGCCCTGCGGCGGAGGTGACCGAGCGATGACTGTCAGGCTGCGGACAGTGCGGGGATCCTCCTGGTGCTGATGATCCGATGGTGCCGGTTGCCGGGTGTGCGCCAGCCCCCGGTCCGGCACCGGCACGCCCTGCGGAGCCCGGGCTCCCCGATCACCCGTAGACTCCTTGCCCATGGGTCTGTCGATCGGCATCGTCGGGCTGCCCAACGTGGGTAAGTCCACGCTGTTCAACGCCCTGACCCGTAACGAGGTCCTGGCGGCCAACTACCCGTTCGCGACGATCGAGCCCAATGTGGGTGTCGTCGGCGTCCCGGACTCGCGGCTCGCGAAGCTGGGCGAGATGTTCTCCAGCGCGCGGGTCGTCCCCGCCACGGTGAGCTTCGTCGACATCGCCGGCCTGGTCAGGGGCGCGTCGGAGGGGCAGGGGCTGGGGAACCGCTTTCTGGCCAACATCCGCGAGTCGGATGCTGTCTGCCAGGTCGTCCGGGTCTTCTCGGATCCCGATGTGGTCCATGTCGAGGGGAACGTCGACCCGGCGTCCGACATCGAGACGATCAACACCGAGCTGGTGCTGGCCGACCTGCAGACGATCGGCGCCCGGCTGCCGAAGCTGGAGAAGGAAGTCCGCCTGGATCGCTCGAAGCAGCCCCTGCTGGCGGCGATGAAGGCGGCCCAGGAGGTCCTCGACGCGGGCCGCCCGCTGTCGAGCGAGCCGTCGATCGACCGGGCCGAGCTGCGCGAGCTGTTCCTGCTGACGGCGAAGCCGTTCCTCTACGTCTTCAACGTCGACGAGGACGTCCTGGCCGACCCGGGCCGGCACAAGGAACTCGCCGACCTGGTGGCCCCGGCCGACGCGGTGATCCTCTGCGCGAAGGTCGAGGCCGAGCTGATCGAGCTGCCCGAGGAGGACGCCACCGAGCTGCTGGCGTCGCTCGGGCAGGAGGAGAGCGGGCTGGCGCAGCTCGCCCGGATCGGCTTCCACACTCTCGGGCTGCAGACCTTCCTCACGGCCGGGCCGAAGGAGTCACGGGCCTGGACCATCAAGGCCGGTGACACGGCTCCGGAGGCCGCCGGCGCGATCCACAGCGACTTCCAGCGCGGTTTCATCAAGGCCGAGATCGTGTCCTATGACGACCTCATGTCCGCCGGCTCCATGGCCGCGGCCCGCGCCGCCGGCCGGGTCCGGATGGAGGGCAAGGACTACGTGATGGCCGACGGCGACATCGTCGACTTCCGCTTCAACGTCTGATTCGGGGTCGCTTCCGCAGGTGGCGGCGGGGCGAGGTTGATCGTGTTTCACGACCGGTACACGAGACCATGCGGAGTCCACGGCCTTGCGGGTCCGGCCCTCGCTGTCCGGCATCAGGTGCCCGTACTTCGAGAGCACCAAGCTCAACCCGGCGGCCCGGTTTGGCGAGTCGCAAGAGTGAACGATTTTGGTCGTTTCGATGCCCAAAATCCTTCTTTCTTGCGGGATGCCAGGTGACTCTGCGCCTAAATCTCACCCCTTTTCCGGTGATTTGTCGGTGCTGCGTGGCGGTGCGGGTTCTCGAGTGGCGGTGCGGGGTTCTCGATGAGTGGCCATGCGGGTGGGGTTTCGCATTCCGTCACCATGGCTCCGCCAAGCCCGTGCCGGTGGCCCGGATCCGCCGCGTCTCGAGATTCTGCTACTGGCTCCTGGACGACCGAAATCCTCAGATCTTCGAGCTGTGACTGTTGCTGTGGCTCGCCGACGTGCGGAGCCGGGCGCGTCGGGCAGAGCCGGGGGCGCCTTCCCGCCAGCCCTGCCACACCCACACCGCGATCGCCGTCATGAGGCAGGCGAGGCCCAGCAGGGTCAGTGCCACTCCCGCGGCGCCGTGCTTTTCGTCCATGGCCCCGACGAGAGAGTTGAGGGCCACGCCGGTGAACACGAGCGCGAGGGCGCCGGAGGAGATCTTCCCGTGCTTGCCATGCACAGGCCGGTCGCCGGTGGCGCGGCGGAGGAAGAACAGCGCGACGATTCCGAACGGCACGGCCGATACCCAGCCATAGGTCTCCACTCGGCCAGTATGGGGCTCCGTCACTCCCACATGCGCCCGGTGAGACCAGTTTGTCGGGCTGGCCGAGGCGTCGGATTCGCCCAGCCGCGGCATTTGCCAGAGGTTGGAGACATCTGGCGGTCTTGGCGACCTTAACGGTCCTGGCGGCTGTATTCACGCCGCCGTGCGCGTTTCGCCCGGCGTTGCGGCCGGGGTGGGCCTGACCCAGGTTCGCTAGGTTCGCTGGCCCAGACTGACGCCGGACCCTCTTGGGCTCCTCAGCAGGCGGGCGGCCCGGGGCAGCACCGAGACGGCGGCTTCGGCCGGCCCGCGTCGCCCGGTCAGCTGCCAGGCGGTGGCGGCGGCGAGCGCGACCAGGATCTGGAGCACGTACGACCAGGTCGGGTCCGTGGGCAGGGCGTGCGTGGACATCACGACGACGTGCAATGTGTAGAAGGTGAGCGTCATCGCGCCGACGGCCGTGATCGGGCGGGTCAGCGGGATGTGCGCCACCAGCAGGGCCAGCCCGAGCAGCGCCAGCGCCGTTCCGGTGGTGTGGGCCAGGTCCAGCGGCGTGGTCGAGTGGGGGGTGTCGACGGCCAGCCACCAGGCGGAGTCGGTCGGCGTGGTGCCGTACAGGCCGGAGTCGATGAACCAGCCCTGGGGCAGGTTGCCCACACCGGGGACGGCCGCCGGGTCCTCGAGGTGCTCGCCGCCGCCGAGCGGCCCCAGCAGCAGCCAGGACGTCCCGCTCGCCACGACGGCCAGCAGGAGGCCGCCGGCGAACAGGCGCACGGCGACCACGCGAGATCGCAGATCGGCGTGGGCCACCGCCATCCCCGCGCACAGGTAGCCCAACCAGGCCAGTGCCGGGTAGACCCCGGTGAGCGTCAGCTTCGCCAGCAGTGGGCCGGGCTGGCCCAGATCGGCGAACGTCGGCGAGGACAGATCGGACACCGGCAGGTCGTCCCGCACGGCCTGGCTGATCACCGGTACCGCGACCATCGCCAGGACGGCCACTGTCACCAGCACGGGGACGTCCGCGCGCAGCAGTGGCAGGGCCAGGACGAACAGCAGCGCGTAGTAGACCAGGATGACCGCGATGCCCGAGTCCGCGTAGGCGAGGGCCAGGCCGATGACGCCGATGCCCAGCGCGCGGAGGAACACCGAGAGCTGGGCCTGCGCGGTGCTGCGCCGACGGGTGGACAGGACCAGCGCCACCCCGGCGAGCACCGCGAACGCCGCGGCGGCCCGCCCCGCCGCGATGGTGAACGCGGGTGAGATCGCCGGATGGTCCGTGGCGGTGTCGGTGAACGCGGGGTACACATGGGTTGCCACCATGCCGATCAGCGCCACGCCGCGGGCCAGGTCCACCCCGATGATGCGACTGGACGCGGGAGGTCTCGATTCGTCCATACCGTCCAGGGTCGCAGGCTCCGGAGTTCGTGCACCGGATCGCCGGACTTCGGGTGTGGCGGTGGGCAGCGTGGCCGTGGGCAGCAAAGCAGCGGGTAGGACCGGACGGGACGGAGTTCGTGCGATGATCTRCCATTTGGTGAGCCGGTCCGAGTGGGCGGCTGGAGCGGACGGTTACCGGCCGGCGAGCCTGGGGGACGAGGGCTTCATCCACTTTTCCGCGCCGGAGCTGGTGCTGGAGACAGCGAACCTCTACTACCGGGGTCGCACCGACCTGCTGCTCGTCGTCGTGGACCCGCAGAGCCTGACCGCCCCGCTGCGCTGGGAGCCGGCCGCCGGGCCCGCGGACCGTGGCGGTGCGCTCTTCCCGCACCTGTACGGGCCCGTCGACGCGGCGGCGGTCCGGGCCGTCGTCCCGCTCCCGTGCGCGCCGGACGGCTCCTTCACGGCGATGCCGACCTTCTGAGCCGCCGGTCTTCAGGCACGGAGCTTCAGGCGCGGAGCTTCTGACACCGACCGGACGGCGCCTGCCGCCTGGTGGTGCGTGTGGTCAGAAGGAGACGCCGGCGGAACGCAGGATCGACGAGATCCGCCGGGCCAGCTCCACATCCAGCTCGGTCACGCCGCCGGCCGAGTGGGTCCAGACCGTGAAGATGGTGCTTCCGGGGCCGTGCTCCACGACGGGGTGGTGGTCCATCGCGTCCGCCTCGCGCATCACCTCGTCGACGATGGCGGTCGCCTCGTCGCCGTCGACGAGGATCTCCAGCCGGATCCGGTCGGCGTCGCCGATCCAGCCGGGCAGGGCTTCCAGGGATGTGGTGACAGCGCTGTTGTCCAGCCGGACGGGCATCCGTGACTCCTCGGCGATCCGTGGCGCGGTGGTATCGGTGCTTGATGGATGGAGCGGGCGGGATGGGTTCGGACGGTGCGGGCGGTTGGTGGCCCTCGTCGTGGTCTTCGGTAGTGATCTTTGGTGGCGATCTTCGCTGGTGGTTCCGCTCGTGCGCGCCGGAGGGCCCCCGAGCGGCGGGAACACCGAGTGCGACGCTCCTCGCGCGGATGGTGTCATCCGCGGCCCGGTACCGCCACCTCCTGGAGCGTGCGGGGCCGCGGGCCGCGTGGGTTGGACGCAGTGCATCGATGGAGGGAGTTCGGCCGTGGGACAGGATCTGAAGGGGCTGGTCGTCGCCGTCGCGCTGGTCGACGAGGCCGGCCGGGTCCTCGCCGCGCGCAGGGTGTCGCCGCCGGCGCTCGCGGGCCTGTGGGAGTTCCCGGGCGGCAAGGTCGAGCCGGGGGAGGACGAGCTCACCGCACTGCGCCGCGAATGCCGCGAGGAGCTCGCAGTGGAGATCGAGGTCGGCCGCCTGTTCGGGGAGATCGCGCTGCCCGCTCCCGGCTGGCGGATGCGGCTGTGGCTGGGCCGGGTGCTTCAGGGGACGCCGGTCGCCACCGCGCACGACGCCCTGCGGTGGCTGGGCGCGCAGGAGCTCGACGACGTCCCCTGGCTGCCCGCGGACGGTCCGCTCGTCGACGCGCTGCGCGGCGAGCTCACCGGCGCCTCGGCGCAGGCCGTCGGGAATCAGGCCGGTCCGGTGTGAGGTTCGGGCTGGTCCGGTGTGAGCCTTCGGGCGGCCGGAGCGGGTTTTATGGGTGGCCGGGGCGGGTTTGTGGGCGGCGAGAGCGGAGTTCGGTCGGCCGGAGCCGGTCAGCCACGCGCGGCGCGCGAAGGTGAGTCCGTACCATGGAGTCGGGCCGCGGCGGCGCGGACGTCGTTCTCCCGGGCGGGGCCACCCACCGGGGTGGCGCGCCTGTAGATCGCGGTCCTCTCAGACGAACCGTTTCGGGGTTACGCCGAACGAGCCCTGAAGCCCCACTTTCCCCRGAGCTCATCACCGTGTCCGTACGCGCCGATCTTCGTAATGTCGCGATCATTGCCCATGTTGACCACGGCAAGACGACCCTTGTGGACGCGATGCTTCGGCAGTCCGGCGCGTTCGGTGAGCGCGGCGAGGTCACCGACCGGGTCATGGACTCCATGGATCTCGAACGCGAGAAGGGAATCACGATTCTCGCGAAGAACACTGCCGTACGTTTTGGTGACGTGACCATCAACATCATCGATACTCCCGGCCACGCCGACTTCGGTGGCGAGGTCGAGCGGGGCCTGGCGATGGTCGATGGGGTGGTGCTGCTGGTCGACGCGAGCGAGGGCCCGCTGCCGCAGACGCGGTTCGTTCTGCGCAAGGCGCTCGCCGCCCGCAAGCCGGTCGTCCTGGTGATCAACAAGGTCGACCGGTCGGACGCGCGGATCGGTGAGGTCGTCGACGAGACCTACGAGCTGTTCCTCGATCTCGACGCGGACGAGGACCAGATCGACTTCCCGATCGTCTACTGCAACGCGAAGGCCGGCCGGGCGTCCACCACCCGTCCGGAGAACGGCCAGAGCCCGGACTCGCCGGACCTCAAGCCGCTGTTCGACCTCCTGCTGGAGACGATGCCGGCACCGTCCTACGCCGAGGACGCACCGCTGCAGGCGCTGGTGACGAACCTCGACGCCTCGCCCTACCTGGGCCGCCTCGCGCTGTGCCGGGTGCACAACGGCACGATCACCCGAGGCCAGACCGTCGCGCTGTGCCGGGTCGACGGCACCCAGCAGCGGGTGAAGATCACCGAGATGCTGATGACCGAGGCGCTGGAGCGGGTACCGGCGGAGCAGGCCGGCCCCGGCGACATCATCGCCGTCGCCGGTATCCCCGACATCATGATCGGTGAGACGCTGGCCGACCCCGAGGACGCGCGCCCACTCCCGGTGATCACTGTGGACGAGCCGTCCATCAGCATGACCATCGGCGTGAACACCTCGCCGCTAGCCGGGAAGTCGGGCAAGAAGCTGACCGCGCGCCTGCTGAAGAACCGGCTGGACGCCGAGCTCATCGGCAACGTGTCGATCCGGGTGCTGCCGACCGAGCGCCCCGACACCTGGGAGGTCCAGGGCCGTGGCGAGCTGGCTCTCGCCATCCTCGTCGAGCTGATGCGCCGGGAGGAGTTCGAGCTGACGGTCGGCAAGCCGCAGGTCGTCACCAAGGAGATCGACGGGAAGGTGCACGAGCCCGTCGAGCGGCTGACCATCGACTCCCCGGAGGAGTACCTCGGGGTGCTGACCCAGCTGCTGGCGCTGCGCAAGGGCCGGCTGGAGCAGATGGTGAACCACGGCACCGGCTGGATCCGGCTGGAGTACCTGGTGCCCGCCCGTGGTCTGATCGGCTTCCGTACCGAGTTCCTCACCGAGACCCGCGGCACCGGCCTGCTGCACCACGTCTTCGACCGGTACGAGCCGTGGTTCGGCGAGTTGCGGACCCGTCCGACCGGTTCGATGGTGGCCGACCGCTCCGGCGTCGCCACCGCCTACGCCCTGTTCAACCTGCAGGACCGCGGGACGATGTTCGTCTCCCCGACGACCGAGGTCTACGAGGGCATGATCGTGGGTGAGAACTCCCGGGCCGACGACATGGACGTCAACCCGACGAAGGAGAAGAAGCTCACCAACATGCGGTCCTCGACCGGTGACGAACTGGTTCGGCTCACCCCGCACCGCCAGCTCTCGCTGGAGCAGGCGCTGGAGTTCTGCCGTGAGGACGAGTGCGTCGAGGTGACGCCGGCGACGGTACGGATGCGCAAGGTGGCGCTGACCGCGTCGGAGCGTGAGAAGCTGCGCTCCCGCCGCCGCACCGGCTGAACCGGGCTGCGCCAGCTGGGCCGCGCGGTGCTGGCTGGACCGGGCCGTACCGGCTGAATCGGGCGGTGCTGGCTGAACCGGTCCTTGCCGGCTGAAACGGCCGCGCTGGCTGGGCCGGCGCGGCCGACATCGTTCTCGTGCCGGCCGGGTGGGGCGGGGTGCCGCCGCCGCCCGGCCGGAGAAGGCGCGCGTAGGGTCGTGCCGTGCCGGAATCCACCGAAACCGTTCCACCGCGCCGAGTGCTGTTCGTTCACGCCCACCCGGACGACGAGGTCATCTCGACCGGTGTGACCATCGCCTCGTACGCGGCCCGTGCGGACACCCAGGTGACGCTCGTCACGTGCACGCTCGGTGAGGTCGGCGAGGTGCTGGTGCCCGAGCTGGTCAACCTGAGGTCCGACCTCGGTGATCAGCTCGGTGGCTACCGCATCGGCGAGCTGGAGCGTTCCTGTGCCGAGCTCGGGGTGACCGATCATCGGTTCCTCGGTGGCGCCGGCCGCTGGCGGGACAGCGGGATGATGGGCACCGTCGCCAACAACGACCCGCGGTGCCTGTGGCAGGCGGACCTGGACGAGGCGACCGAGGCACTGGTGCGGATCGTCCGGGACGTCCGGCCGCAGGTTCTCGTCACCTATGACGAGAACGGGGCCTACGGGCATCCCGACCACATCCGGGCACACGACGTGTCCGTCCGGGCCTTCACGGCCGCCGCCGACCCCGCGTTCGCTCCCGGCGCCGGCCCGTCGTGGCAGATCTCCAAGCTCTACGAGACCGCGATGCCGAAGTCCCTCATCCAGGCGAGTATCGACTATTTCCGGGAGACCGCACCCGAGAACAGCCCGTTCGCCGAGGCTGCCTCCGCGGATGACGTCCCCCTGGCCGTGCCGGACGAGGTGATCACCACCGAGATCGCGGCCGAGGACTTCCTGCCGGCGAAAATCGCGGCGATGCGCGCGCACCGGACCCAGATGGCCGTCGACGGCTTCTTCTTCGCTCTCGCCGACGGCATCGGGAACCGGACCTGGGCCGTGGAGCACTTCGTTCTCACCCGCGGCGAGCGGGGCGCGGGTGCCGAGCCCGGCACCCGCGAGACCGACCTTTTCGCGGGTCTGTCTCTCTGATGCTCGAGGCCAGCCTGGCTTGGCCTCCTGTCGCGGACTGGCGCCGCCGATCAAGATCGTTGGCCGGTGGGCGGGGACGTCCGCGCTGCACGAACGCGGCCGGGCCTCCGGTGCCCCGAGAGCCCGGCTCGAGAGTCAGGCCGGGTCGCCCGATGGCCCGGTTTGGCGAGTCGCAAGGGTGAAGGATTTTGGTCGTTCCAACGACCAAAATCCTTGCTTCTTGCGGGTTGTCAGGTGAATGCGCGCCCCTTCTGCCCYTCTTGATGTCGATTGCTCGTGCCGCGCGGGGGCGCGAGATCCTCGACGGGTGGCCGCGCGGGTGGGGCCCGCGTTCCATCGGCGCGGCTCCGCCAGGCCGAGGCTGGTGGGTCCGGATCCGCCGCGTCTCAGATTTCGGCCCCGGGTGCTGGAACGACGAAGATCCCCAACTTGTCGGTCGGCGGCTTCGAGCTGTCGCCGATTCCGGTCCGCGCACCGTGACCGGGCGGCCCGGGTTCGTTCGCAAGCGGCGATCTCAGTCGCGTCCGCCGGATTGCCGACCTTGGTTGGCGCCGCCTTGCGACAGGCTCCGCGGCGGCCAAAACCAGGAACTCCCTTTGCGGTGATATGCCACCTTGGTGCCGTTTACGCCGACGGCGGACACGATGGCGGCATGGCCTCCCGCACGTCAGCGTTCCCATTTAACGGTGTAACGCTGTAATCAGTGCTAGGAGGTTCGGATGGTCCACCGTGCCACCGCCCGCCCGAGCCCAAACGGGTGGTTCGCTGCCCTCGACTCATCAGACGTGATCGATCCCACCGTGCCCCTGCGGGGAAAATATGTTCCGTAACAGGGGCGCCCGACGGGTCCGGGACGACAACGTCCAGGACGACCACCTTCCGGGTGGCCGGGCTCCGGATAGCCGAGCCCCGGGCAGTGACGTCCCGGGCAGTGACGTCCCGGGCAGGCACGCCCCGGCGGCCTCCGGAGCCTCCGGAGGCCGCGGAGCCTCCGGAGCCTCCGGAGGCCGCGGAGGGCCCGGAGGGCCCGCTGACCTGGGAGACGCCGCCCTCGACGCCTACTCCCGGGTCGTGACCCGGGTGGCGGCCCAGGTCGCGCCGAGCGTCGCCAGCCTGCGGGTACGGACCTCGCGGGGCGCCGGAGCCGGTTCCGCGATCGTGTTCACCGCCGACGGATTCCTGCTCACCTCCGCGCACGTGGTGGAAGGCGCCCGCAGCGGCGTGCCGGTCGGCACGGCGGAGTTCACCGACGGCACCGAACGGGATCTCGACCTCGTCGGCGCCGATCCGCTGTCCGATCTCGCGGTGCTGCGGGCCCGGGGTTCGACACCCGCGCCGGCCGCGCTCGGCGACGCCGCGGCCCTGCGGGTCGGCCAGCTGGTGGTGGCCGTCGGCAACCCGCTGGGACTCACCGGCAGCGTGACCGCCGGTGTGGTCAGCGCGCTGAACCGTTCGTTGCCGACCCGTTCCGGCTCGGCCGTGCGGGTCGTCGACGAGGTGATCCAGACCGACGCGGCGCTGAATCCGGGAAACTCCGGCGGCGCGCTCGTCACCGCCGACGGTCGGGTCGTCGGGGTGAACACGGCTGTCGCGGGCATCGGGCTCGGCCTCGCTGTCCCGGTGAACGCGACCACGAGGCGCATCCTCGCCGCGCTCATCCGCGACGGCCGGGTGCGGCGGGCCTATCTCGGGGTCGCGAGCGCACGGGTGCCGTTGCCGTCGGGCCTCGCGGATCGGACGGGCCAGCGCCATGGGCTGCGGCTGGCCGAGGTGGTGCGAGGCAGCCCGGCCGGGCGCGCCGGGCTGTTCGCCGACGATCTTGTCCTGTCCGTCGCCGGGACGCCGGTCGCCGGGCCGGGTGATCTGCAACGACTGCTGACCGAGGACACCATCGGACACCCCGTCGAGCTGACGGTCTGGCGGCGCGGTGCGCTCGTGGACGTCGTCGCGGTTCCCGACGAGCTCGCCATCCGCTGAGATCCCGGCGCGCTGGCGGGTGGGGCTCGGAGGACCGATCATCGGCCCGCGACCGGCGCGTGGTTGGTGCGCTCGATGGCCTACTGTCGGAGAATGCCCCGTCCGACAGTAGGCCACGGTCACGACCACGACCACGAAGCGGGCCGTGAGCCGGTCGTGAAGGCCTCGAAGACGACCTCGAGCACCGCCGGTGGGGCTCATCCGCGGGGCGCCGCACGCTCGAAGAAGCCTGCCGCTCGGTCGAAGCAGCCCGCCGGTACCTCGAAGCTGCCTGGCGGTGCCTCGAAGCAGCCCGCTGGTGGCCCGAAGCAGGCTGCCGCGCGGGCTGTGGAGCCCGCCGCCGGGGCTGGGAAGCCGGTCGCTCGACCAGTGGTACCCAGTTCCCGGCCTGAGGAGCCCGGCCGTGCCTTCCTTGTGGGCTCCTACGTGTTCGGCGTCATCGCCGGGTTCGTGCTCGGCCTCTACGGTGTCGTCCTGGTGGCTTCGGGGCCGCGGCCGGGGGGGACCCTGATCTCGGTCGGGCTGCTGCTGGCCCTGATCGGCAACACCGGGGTGCCGTTGCTCGTCCGCTGGCTGACCGGTACCCGRCTCGGGGCGATGATCCCACTCATCGGCTGGACCCCGATCGTGCTCGCCCTGGCCGCGTCCCGAACCGAGGGCGACCTGCTGCTCAAGGCGACGGCGACCGGCTATCTCTTCCTCGCCATCGGCGTGCTGGCACCGGTGGTGGTCGCCGTTCTCGGGCGGGCCCGGCGCGGCCTCACGGCCCTGCCGCCCGTGATGGAGCGCCCGAGGGTGCCGTCCCGCTAGGGGAGCGATCCGGCGCTGTCCGGGGTGAATCCGGGCGGGTGGGAAGCCCGGTGAGCCGCGTTGTGCGTGGTCACCGCCGGCTCGGCGGTGGTTCGGCGGCGGAGCGGAGCTGATCAGGCGGCGTTGCGTGCGAGTGCCGATGGTCACCCCAGGGGCCGGAAGGCGCGGTGTGGCCGGCGCGGCGGCGGTAGCGTGGCCGCCGTGGCAAGCCCAGCGCGCCAGCACCCGCCCGAGCCTGTCCCGTCGGCGTCTGCCTCGTCGGCCCCCGCCCTGCCAGCGGCTGTCCCGCGAGCCGCTGTTCAGCCGGGTCCGGTGCAGCCTGGTCCGGCCGGTGTCGGCCCCGTGATCCTCGCGGGCCTGCGGAACCGGCCGGACGCGCAGGAGTTCCGCCGGGTCGTCGGGCGGTTCGCCACCGGCGTCACGGTCCTCACCACCGTCCTGGACGGCCGGCATCTGGCGATGACGGCGAACTCGTTCGTCTCGGTCTCGTTGGACCCGCTGCTCGTCCTCGTCAGCATCCGCCGTGATGCCCGCTTCCATGACCCGGTCATCGCCGCTGGCGTCTGGGGCGTCTCGGTGCTGGCCGCCGACATGAGCCAGGCCTCCCGCGACTTCGCGCGGACCGGAGGGCCACCGCGGCCCGACGGCCGGCCTGACGACTGGCTCGGCGGCTGGCCGCACTCGTTCGGGCCGCGTACCGGGGTCGCCCTCCTCGACGGCGCGCTGGCGGTGCTGGAGTGCGCCACCACCGCGACGCATCGCGCCGGCGACCACACCCTGGTGATCGGTGAGGTGATCGGGCTCGACCGGCCGCGGCCCGATGCCCGGCCGCTCGTGTTCTACGAAGGTGCCTACCTGTCCACCGACGGCCCCGAGCCCGGCTGACGGGCGGAGGGGGTGGCGGGGCGAAGGTGCGGTGGCGGGGCGCAGGCGCGTGGGAGGCGCGGCCTCAGTTGAGCCTGGCGCGGGCGGCGATCGCGGCTTGGCGTGCCGCGGCCGAGGCCGCCGGCTCGACGACGGTCACCGCGTCGGCGAAGCTGGTGAGATCCCTCGCCCCGCCGAGGAAGTCGCCCAGCCGGACCCGCAGCTCGCCCCGTTCGCGGCGCAGCGCGGCCGGGTGGTGGGGCAGCAGCAGGGACAGCTCGACGGCCCACAGCCTGGTCCGCGGCACGTCGGTCCGCGCGGCCAGCACCCGGATGTTGCCCAGCACGCGGGCCAGCAGGTCCGCCGGGGGCATCGGGGCGAGGTGGGCGCGGGTGAAGGCGACTCCGGCCGCCCGCACCCGGGCCGCCGCGTCGTGCACAGTCATGATCACCCCGCCGGCGTACGGGTCGACGAGAACGTGCTCTCTCGGTGAGCCGACAGCGACGATCACATGCCCGGGAAGGCCGACGGCGTAGGCGGGGATCCCGATCCGGCGGGCAACCTCGATCCACACCACGGACAGCAGGATCGGCAGGCCGCGGCGCCGGCGCAGCACCTCGGGCAGGAGCGAGGCGCGGACGTCCTCGTAGTCGCTCTCGCGGCCGGCGAACCCGGCCCGCTCGCCGAGCGACTCCCGCAGCGCCTCCGCGGCGACCCGCAGGTCCAGGCCGGTGAGGGTGCCGGCACCTCCGTCCGACGCCGTTTCGGAGCCGGTGTCCGAGTTGGTCTGGCCGTGGCCGCGGGCGGTGGCTCCGCGGGCCGCCAGCACCCTGGCCGTGTCAGCGGCCAGGGCGTCGAGCGCCCGGGAGGTCTCGACCGGGTTGGTCTCGGGGCCGGCCTCGGCCGCGATCAGATGGCACGCGAGGGCGAGGTCGACCTGCTCGCGCCGGACGACCGTGGCGAACATCCGCCTGCTGTGGTCGCTCACCGCTGGACCTCCACGTTCGGATCAGGCCGTCCGCCCCGATCCTGCCTGGGCCGCCCCGGGGGCGGGTCGGCCCCGCCCGGTCTGCCCCCGCCCGGGCCGAGGCGGTACGCCCCGACCCGTCAACCGCTCGCCGGCCGTCGACGGCCGGCGACCGCTTGCTGGCCGTCAACCGCTTGCCGACACACCGCCCGATGTATCGCGCGTCCCGGTCGCGGTCATTGTCCTTCAGTATCGCCGGAGTCGGCCCGAGGGTCCGTCGCATCCTTTGGGGTATCGGCGTCCGGACCCACATTTGTGATCCGACTGTTGCTTTCTGCGATCATGTGGCCGCGGTCTGATCCGGGCTGGTATGAACTGGGTGCCCGGCCGGGGGATCGCGGACTGGCCCGGCGGGGTGTCGGGGGGACGACACGCGCCGCCACTAGGGATTCCTCGGGCACACTCACTGTCGTACCGTCGGTGCGACGGAGGCGAAGCTCGCCTTCCGACCAAGACTCAAGGGTGCCCAGAACATCGCTCAGAGGGAGTGGGCCCGGAATTCGTCGCCGGATCACGACCCGTGAGCCGATGTCTGCTGGAGTGATGTGGACGACATACACGACCAGTGAACGCCCTTGTTGTCGACACCGAACGGTCCAGGTCGATACTAAGGAACTCAGTCGTCCGTGAGCTCGAGGAGGAACGTCCGGTGACCTACGTCATCGCGGAGCCCTGTGTTGATGTGAAGGACAGGGCCTGCATCGAGGAGTGCCCGGTCGACTGCATCTACGAAGGCGGACGGATGCTCTACATCCAGCCTGACGAGTGCGTCGACTGTGGTGCGTGTGAGCCGGTCTGCCCGGTGGAGGCCATCTACTACGAGGACGATGTCCCCGAGCAGTGGAAGATCTACGCCGACAACAACGCGACGTTCTTCGAGGAGCTCGGCTCGCCGGGCGGCGCCTCGAAGGTCGGCGCCCTTGACTTCGACCCGCCCGCGGTCGCGGCCCTGGCCCCTCAGGGTGAGTCCTGACCGGTCCGGGGGAGTCGGCTGGACCGCCCCGGACGATTCGATCGCCGGGGCGGTCTCGGGTGCGGCTGCCCGACTTTCCGTGGGACCAGCTGGTCTCGTTCAAGGAGAAGGCGCGGTCTCACCCGTACGGCCTGGTTGATCTGTCCGTCGGTACGCCGGTGGACGCGACGCCGCAGGTCGTTCAGCATGCGCTCGCGGCTGCCGCGGACGCTCCCGGCTACCCGCTGACCGCGGGGACGCCGGAACTGGTGGAGGCGGCGGCCGGCTGGCTGGCCCGTCGCCTCGGCGTGGTTGTCGAGCCATCGGCGGTGCTGCCGGTGCTCGGCACGAAGGAGCTGGTCGCCCAGCTTCCCTCCCAGCTTGGCCTGGAACCCGGGGACCGAGTCTGGGTCCCCACCCCCGCGTATCCGACCTATGAGGTCGGTGCCCTGCTGGCCCGCTGTGAGCCGGTGCTGGGGCCCGCCGAGGGCGTCACCCTGGTCTGGCTGAACTCGCCCGGGAACCCGACGGGGCGCGTCCTGTCGGTGGACGAGATGCGCGCGGTCGTCAACTGGGCGCGTGAGCGCGGCGTGATCGTGGCCAGCGACGAGTGCTACATCGAGCTCGGCTGGGAAGCCCGGCCGATCTCCGTGCTCCACCCCGATGTGTGCGGCGGATCCCACGAGGGGCTGCTGGCCGTGCACTCACTGTCCAAACGTTCGAACCTCGCCGGTTACCGGACGGGCTTCGTCGCCGGCGATCCGGAGCTTGTGCGCGGGCTGCTCCAGCTCCGCAAGCACGCCGGCATGATGATGCCGGCGCCGGTCCAGGCCGCGACCACGGCCGCACTCGCCGACGACATGCACGTGGCCGACCAGCGGGCCCGGTACGCGAACCGGCGGGCGGTGCTGGCGGCCGCGCTGGCCGTCGCTGGTTTCACGATCGAGCACAGCGAGGCCGGCCTGTACCTGTGGGCGACCCGCGGCGAGGACTGCTGGGCCACACTGGACGCCCTGTCGAGTGTGGGCATCCTGGTGGCTCCGGGCAGCTTCTACGGTGAGTCGGGCCGGCGTCATGTCCGCGTCGCGCTCACCGCACCGGACGCGCAGATCGCCACCGTTCCCGAGCGCATGACGATGCTGCCGTCGGTGGGCGGTCCGGCCGCTTCGGGTGGCTACGGCGGTGCGGGCGGCTATGGCGGTGCGGGTGGTCAGGGCGGGCAGCATGGCGCGGGCTCCGGCTGGGCTCCGCCGGCCGCCCCGGTGACCGGTGGCTACCAGGTTCGTCCGGAAGGTTATGGCACGGGCGAGGCGGCACGTCCAGGCCCCGGTCCGGTGGGCGCGTTCGAGCGCTACCGGGCGGGCCAGCCCGATGCCGGCGGCCGGCCGCCCGGCGTGAACGAATACCGGGACGGGCGGGACCCGCACGGGGCCCAGCCGGCCGGCGGTGGGCCCTACCCCGAAGGCACACGCGGCGGGCACCAACCCGGGCACACCGGTCCGGGCGGCGCGCCGGTCTACGGCGCCGGGCCCGTTCCCGCGTCCGCCTCGCCATACCCGACGGGGCAGCTGCCACTTCCGCCGTACGAGACCGGCCAGACGCCGCTGCCCTACGCGGGGCAACCGTCCGTCCCGCCGTACGTGACCGGGCAGACGCCACTTCCGCCGTACGCGACCGGGCAGCTGCCGGTGCCGGATCACCTGTCCGGCCAGTCGCCGATGCCGTCGATGCCGCCGTACCAGACCGGCCAGACCGCCATCCCGCGGCCGTACCCGACGGATCCGGCGGACGAGCGGAGCGCACCGGGCCGCACCGGCGGTGACCCCGCCGAGCACAACGGGTCCCGCGGCTGGCGAACGGAGCCGGACATCCGCTGACCGGCCCGGTCGGCTGGTCCGTCGGCTGGTCCTCCGGCTGGGTCCCGTGCCTGACCGGCGCCGATGGTTCCGAGCGCCGGTCCTCGGGCGGACCGTAGGGTCTGAGGAGTGACCAGCGTGAGTGAGACGACGTTCGAATCCCCGCTTGACCGGGCCATCGACGACCTGTGGGAGCGCCGCGGCGAGCTGACCCCGGACGACACCCAGGCCAGGAAGACCATTGTCGGCGCGGTCGACGCCATCGACGCAGGTGAGGCCCGGGTGGCCCAGGTGGCCGCGGACGGCGCGGTCGTCGTCGACGAGCGGGCCAAGCGCGCGATCCTGCTGTCCTTCAAGGTCCTGCCGATGGTCGAGTCCGCCGCCGGCGACTTCCGGTTCCACGACCGCGTGCCGCTGAAGACCAGGTTCGACGGTGTCCGGGTGGTCCCGGGCGCGATCGTGCGGTGGGGTGCGCACGTGGAGCCGGGCGCCGTGCTGATGCCGAGCTACACCAACATCGGCGGCCACGTCGGCGCGGGCACCCTCGTCGACACCTGGGCGACCGTCGGCTCCTGCGCCCAGGTCGGGCGCAACGTGCACCTTTCCGGCGGGGTGGGCCTCGGTGGCGTGCTGGAGCCGCCGAGCGCCGTGCCGGTGGTGGTCGAGGACGACGCCTTCGTCGGCAGCCGCTGCATGGTGGTCGAGGGCGCGCGGGTCCGGCGCGGGGCGAAGCTCGGCGCGGGCGCGATCCTCACCGCCTCCACRCATGTCTTCGACGCGGTCACCGGCGAGGAGTACCCGCGCGG
Source organism: Frankia sp. CcI49 (assembly GCF_001983215.1). NCBI lineage: Bacteria > Bacillati > Actinomycetota > Actinomycetes > Frankiales > Frankiaceae > Frankia > Frankia sp. CcI49. The sequence goes on along the minus strand of NZ_MOWP01000027.1, from coordinate 21,417 downwards.
GGAGATCCCCGAGCGTGCGGTGGCGGTCGGCTCCAGCCGGGTCCGCTCGTTCCCGGCCGGGGACTTCGCCATGCCGTGCATCCTCGTCCTGCGGACCCTGGACGAAGGCGAGATCCACGACAAGCTCGCCCTGAACGACATCCTGCGGGAGCACGGGGTGGCCTCCTGACCTGACCGGCCGCCGCGCCGGTGGCCTGGGTCTCGCGCGCCGCGCCGGTGGCCCCGGAACTCGCGCCGCCCTGGTGCGGGTGGTGCATGGGCGTCGGTGGTGCCCCGGGTGCCGTCCCGGGGCCGCGGCCACTAGGGTCGGTCGACATGGAGCTTGACCTGGCGCTTTCGGCGGGCGACCTGACCCGTGCCCTGGTGGACGTGCCGTCGGTCAGCGGTGACGAGGCCACCCTGGCGACCGCCGTCGAGAAGGCACTGCGCGCGGCGGGCGGCGATGACGGCAGCGGTGCTGGCGGCGCTGGTGGTGCCGGTGGCCTGGAGGTTCTCCGGGACGGCGACGCGGTGCTGGCACGCACCAACCGGGGCCTGCCGTCGCGGGTCCTGCTCGCCGGGCACCTCGACACCGTCCCCATCGCGGCGAACCTGCCGTCGCGTCTCGACGGCACCCGCCTGTACGGCTGCGGGACGTCCGACATGAAGGCCGGGGTCGCCGTCATGCTGCGCCTCGCCGCGGCCGCCGGCGCGGGCGTGGCGACCCGGCACGACGTGACCTGGGTGTTCTACGACAACGAGGAGGTCGCCGCCGATCGTAACGGGCTGCGACGGATCACCTCCGGGCATCGCGACTGGCTGCAGGCCGATCTGGCGATCCTGATGGAACCCACCGGCGGCGAGATCGAGGCCGGCTGCCAGGGAACGGTGCGCGTCGTGGCGACGACCCGTGGCCGCCGGGCCCATTCGGCTCGTTCCTGGCTCGGCGACAACGCGATCCACCGCGCCGGGGAGCTGCTGACCCGGCTCGCCGCCTACCAGCCCCGCTCCGTCACCCTGGACGGCTGCACCTACCGGGAAGGCCTGTCCGCGGTGCGGATCGACGGTGGCGTGGCGGGCAACGTGATCCCGGACGAGTGCCGGGTCACCGTCAACTTCCGCTTCGCTCCCGACCGGGACGTCCCGGCCGCTCTCGACCATGTCGCGCAGGTCCTGGACGGATTCGAGCTGTCCGTCGAGGACAGCGCCCGCGGGGCCCTGCCGGGGCTGTCCGCTCCGGCGGCGGCCGCGTTCGTGGCGGCGACGGCCCGCACCCCGGCCGCCAAGTTCGGGTGGACGGACGTGGCGCGGTTCGCCGAGCTGGGCATCCCGGCGCTGAACTACGGCCCGGGCGACCCGAACCTGGCACACACCCGGGACGAGTACGTCGAGCTGGCGTTGATCGACGAAGCGGAGCGCGTGCTGCGGTCCTACCTGCTGATCTGCTGACCTGCTGAGCTAACCGGGCTGCCAGCGCGCCGCTTACCGCCCATGCTGCCGCTGCCGCCGGTGCTGCCGCGCAAGACCGGAGGATTTTCGCTGTTGGAACGACCGAAATCCTCCGATCTTCGAGCGGTGCCTTCGGGCCGCCGCTGCTGTCGAGCGAACCTGAGGCTTCTGGTCGCTGGAACGACCGAAATCCTCAGATCTCCGCCCCGCTCCCCGATGACTCGTGGTTGCGCGAGGGTCCGCCGTCGTCGCCGAGGTAGCCGCCACCACCCGCGCCTGATGGCCCGTACGGGGCCCGTTTGCCGACCTGCCCGCCTGCGCTGGGACGCGGGGATGCCGGGAGAGGCGTCAACCGGTCGCGCGGGCGGACAGCGGTGCTGGCGGGATTTCCAGGCATCCGCCGGGCGTGCGTATGGTGCGGGATGTGAGCTCCTCCGCCAATGCTGATCCGCCGAGCGGCGGATCGACGTCCCCGCCGGTGGTCTCCGTGGCCGCGGAAGGCCTGGACGGGGACCGCGCGGACCAGGGAACCGGCGTGGACCGTTCGGGGGATGCCCCCAAGGTGCCGGCGCCCACCAGCCCGGGCCAAGCCGGACGAGCCGAGCAAGCCGGCCAAGCCGGGCTAGCCGGGCTAGCCGGCGGAGCCGAGCAAGTGGGCCGAGCCGAGCAAGACGTCCGAACCGGGCAAACGGGTCGAGCCGGCGGGCTGCCGCCGGAGCAGCGCCGCGGGCCGGTGACCGCGCGGGGTGACCAGGTGCAGGCGTCCACCACCGACCAGCGGCTGCTCGGCACCCGCAGCCCCGCTTCGTTCGTCCACAGCGACCCCTGGCGGGTCCTGCGCATCCAGAGCGAGTTCGTCGAGGGCTTCGGCCTGCTGGCGGACCTGCCGCCGGCGGTCACCGTGTTCGGCTCGGCGCGGGTGGCCCGGGACGAGCCCGAATACGAGCTCGGGCGTCGGCTCGGGGCCGCGCTGGCCGACGCGGGCTACGCGGTGATCACCGGCGGCGGCCCGGGCGCGATGGAGGCGGTCAACCGGGGGGCCCGGGAGGCCGGCGGGCTGTCGGTGGGCCTGGGTATCGAGCTGCCGTACGAGCAGAGCCTCAACGAATGGGTCGATCTCGGCGTCAGCTTCCGGTACTTCTTCGTCCGCAAGACGATGTTCGTGAAGTACGCCGAGGCCTTCGTCATCCTGCCCGGCGGCTTCGGCACGCTGGACGAGCTCTTCGAGGCGCTGACCCTGCTGCAGACCGGAAAGGTCACCGGCTTCCCGATTGTGCTGATGGGCACCGGCTACTGGGCCGGTCTGCTGGACTGGCTGCGCTCGACGGTGCTCGGGGCCGCCCGGATCAAGCCCGGCGACCTCGACCTGGTGACCCTCACCGACGACGTCGACGAGGCGGTGGACGTCATCCTGCGGGGCACCGGCCGCAGCGCCGCCGCGGCCGAGGCCGCTGTCGCCGACAGCGCCGCGGGTGCCGGTACCGGTGTCGCCGACAGCGTCTTGGATGCCGGTACCGGCGACGTGCCCGGGTTCGCCGGAGGCACGGACCAGACCGGCCGGCCCCTCGGCACGGAACCGCGGTGAACATCTGCGTCTACTGTTCGTCCTCCGAGCTGATCGACCCCTCCTTCGTCCTGCTGGCGGCGGAGGTCGGCGCGGAGCTGGCGCGCCGCGGGCACACCCTGGTGTCCGGCGGCGGCTCGGTGTCCTGCATGGGCGCGGTGGCCAGAGCGGCCCGTGCCGGCGGCGCACACACGATCGGGGTCATCCCCGAGGCGCTGCTCGCGATGGAGGTCGGCGACACCGACTCGGACGAGCTGATCGTCACGGCCACGATGCGTGAGCGCAAGGCGATCATGGATGGCCGCGCCGACGGGTTCCTGGCGCTGCCCGGTGGGCTCGGAACGCTGGAGGAGCTGTTCGAGATCTGGGTCGCGGCGCTGCTCGGCCTACATGACAAGCCGGTCGTCGTGCTGGAGTCCGAGGGCGTGTTCACGCACCTGCGGCTACTCGTCGACGACCTGGTCGGTCGCGGCTTCGTACGTCCGCAGGCCCGCGACACCCTGATCTGGGCGACGAGCATCACCGAGGCGCTCGATTTCGTCGAGGCCGGTGCGGCCGGTGCGGCCGGCGGGAGCCGGCGGCTGCCAGCCGCGCCAGCTGGATCGGCAGAGGCCGCAGAGGCCGTGGAGGCCGCAGAGGCCGTGGAGGGCGAGTAGCGGCAGGTCAGACCACCAGCGCGGGTCAGGCCACGCCTCGCCGCGCGATGCGCAGATCGACATCCCCCCGCAGCGCGGAGACCATCCGCAGCGTGCGCCAGGTGGCGATCACCTGGTGCGCGCGGAACACCCGCGCGCCGAGCCAGGCCGCGACCGCGGTCGCCGCGAGGGTCCCCTCCAGCCGCTGGTCCACCGGCGCGTCGAGCACCTCCCCGACGAAGTCCTTGTTGGACATCGCGACCAGGACCGGCCACCCGGTGGCCACCAGCTCCGGCAGCCGGCGGGTGGACTCCAGCGAGTGCCGGCTGTTCTTGCCGAAGTCATGCCCCGGGTCGATGAGCACCGCGTCGGGCCGGACGCCCAGCGAGACGGCTCGTTCGGCCAGCCCGGTGGTGGTGGCGGCGATGTCGGCGACCACGTCGTCGTAGGCGATCCGGTGTGGTCGGGTGCGTGGCGGCAGGTGGCCGGCGTGGGTGCACACCAGCCCGGTGCCGAACTCGGCGGCGACCTCGGCCAGTTCCGGGTCCACGCCGCCCCAGGCATCGTTGAGCAGGTCGGCGCCCTCGCTCGCGACCACCCGCCCGACCTCGGCCCGCCAGGTGTCCACACTGATCACGATGTCGGGGTGGCGGGCCCGTACCGCGGAGACGAAGCCGCCGATGCGGCGCAGCTCCTCGGCGGCGTCGATCTCCTCGCCCGGGGCCGCCTTGACACCGCCGATGTCGATGATCCCGGCGCCACCGTCGACGGCGGTGTCCACGGCGTCGAGCGCCGCCGCCTCGCCGTAGGTCGCGCCGCGGTCGAAGAACGAGTCCGGGGTGCGGTTGACGATCGCCATGATGACGAGCTCGGACGGGCCGAACACCCGCCCGCCGAGCCGCAGCGGCCGGGGGAGGGCAGGGTCGCCCGCATCGCTCGGATCGTCCGGATGCGCTGCGCCGTAGCCGGGTGTCGCCCCGCTGCCAGGCGTCGGACTGCTGGTCGGGGGAGATTCGGCGGCCACCCCGCCCACCCTGCCAGACCGGGCATGGACCCGGCCAGACCCGGCGGCGGTCCTCCCGTGGCCGGTTCACGGTCCTTTCGCGCCCGGTTCACGGTCCTTTCGTGGCGCTGCCGTCCGACGGGTGGGCGAATCCGCCGCCCGCCTGCGCGCATGGCACGATCGACCCTGTGGTGCTCATGGTGGAGGTCCTGCTGGTCGCGACGATCGTGTTCGTCGTGGCCGCACTGTCCGTCGGGCGGTTCGACCGGATGGCACCGGCTGTACCGGACGGCCCCCATGTCAGCCTGAGTGGCCGTGCGGTCGCCCCCGCCGACGTGGAGGGCCTGCGCTTCGGGATGGCCGTGCGTGGCTACCGGATGGCGGAGGTCGATGCCGTCCTGGCCCGACTCGCCGACGAGCTCGCATGGCGGGACGAGGAGATCGCACGCCGGGACGATGAGCTGGTCCGGCTCGCGGAGCTCGCACGGCTCGGCGGAACCGGCGGCGCCGAGCCGGCCGGGTGGAGTGTCGAGCCCGCCGAGTGGACCGAACCGGCCGAGCCCGCGGCGCCCGTCACACCTGTCCTGCCCGCCGGGGACGGGGTCGCCGGGCCCGATGCCAGCGGGCACGCTGGCGGCGAGGACGATGCCCGCGAGGACGATGCCCGCCAAAGTGGGGCCAACCAGGGCGACGCCAGCCGGCCCCGACACGTTTGGGGCGAGCCCGACCAGCCCGAAGCCTCTCCGGCCGAGGACGATGTCGATGGGCAACAGTAGTGAAACGCATCGGAGTAACTAGCACAGATGTGCGGAGGTGGCCAGCAGGACATCGAGATCACGGCTCTGCCGTGACCGTTGTGATTCCCCGCTGGGACGTGTTTCGGTTTGCGGGCGGCTCTCCGGGATAATCGTCGTCAGACGCAGGTCCGACGGCAGGAAGAGGTGCACCGATGGCGGCCATGAAGCCGCGGACGGGTGACGGTCCGCTCGAGGTCACCAAGGAGGGGCGTGGCATCGTCATGCGTGTCCCGCTCGAAGGGGGCGGCCGACTCGTCGTCGAACTCACCGCCGACGAGGCGAGTGCGCTGGGAGATGCGCTCAAGATCGCTGTCGGTTAGGCCGGGGGTGGTCACTCACCACTCGTCAGGCGGGCGTTTCCGCGGTGCGGTGAGCGGGGCATGAGCACGGTTGCTGTCGCATCGATGGCCGACCTCGCGGAGTCGAGGTACCGAGCTCCGCTCGTCCTGGTCACCTCCGACGACCACCCGTTGCTCGCATCCGTCGACCAGCCCACGTCGGGCCGGGAACCGGCCGCCGAGCCGGCTGTCGCCCCGGGTGAGGTGGGCGCGGTGGGTGCGGACAGTTCCGTTCTCGTGGTCGTGGTCGCCTCGGTCGATGGTGCTGTCGTCGTGCCTGACCGTGGTCGCCGCGCCTGCACACGGGTCGGTGTCGACGTTGATCGGCTCATCGAGAACGAGGGCTTCCGGGCTGACACCGGTGGGTTGTTGACGGTTCCGCTGTCCCGGGCCGAACGTCCCTGGCGGCTGTTCCTGCTCGGCGTGGGCGCCGGTGAGGCCGCGGACTGGCGTTCGGCGGGGGCCGTCCTCGCGCGCCGGGCCGGAGCCAAGGGGCGGCCCTTCGTGGTCGCCGATCCGGATGCCGAGCGGGTGTACGCGTTCGTCGAGGGCCACGCGCTGGCCTCCTACCGCCTCGCCGACGTCGTCGCCGGTGCCGTCCCCGACGGGGACCGCGCGGCCGGCGGGAGCGTGGCCGTGCGGGTCGTCGGGCCGTCGCCGGACGGGCCCGAGGCATCGGGCGGGCGGGACCAGCCGGCCGGGCAGCAGCAGGACGTCCAGCCGGACGGCGGGCAACAGGATGTGCCGGAGCCGCAGCCGGCCACGGCGGACGAGGCGGCGGCCGACCCGCGGGCGGACCGGGTGCTGGTGCTGAGCCTGGAGCAGGCCGGCGACCCGGCGGTCGTGGACGCGGTGCGCCGGGCACGTGTCGTCGCGGACGCGGTCTGCCTGGCCCGCGATCTGATCAACATGCCGAGCCTCGTCAAGACACCGGCCTGGCTGGCTCACCAGGCGAAGCTGGTCGCCTCCCAGGCTGGCCTGGACGTCGCGGTGCTCGACCACGACGACCTGGTTCGGGAGGGCTTCGGCGGGCTGGTGGCGGTCGGCGGCGGGTCGCCGCGCCCGCCGTTCCTGGTGCGGCTCACCTACGACGGCCCGCCTGGGCCCGAGGGCGTCGAGCCCGGGCATCGGGTGCTGGTCGGCAAGGGGATCACGTTCGACTCGGGTGGGCTGTCGCTCAAGCCGTCGGTCTCCATGGCGAGCATGAAGACCGACATGTCCGGCGCCGCGGCGGTGCTGGGCACGATGGCGGCGTTGCCCGAGCTGGCCGTGCCTGGCAAGGTCACCGGGCTGCTCTGCCTCGCGGAGAACCTCATCGGCGGGTCCGCTATGCGTCCCGGTGACGTGATCACCTGTTGGGGCGGGACCACGGTCGAGGTGCTCAACACCGACGCCGAAGGGCGCCTCGTCCTGGCCGACGGCCTGGCCTATGCCACCGCGACGCTGGAGCCCGACCAGATCGTCGACCTCGCCACCCTGACCGGTGCGATCACCGTCGCTCTGGGCCGGCGCACCGCCGGGCTGTTCTCCTCGGACGACACGCTCGCGGCCGAGCTCGCCGCGGCGTCCACCGCCGCGGGGGAGCGCGTGTGGCGGCTGCCGCTGACCGAGGAGTACCGGCCGGCGATCGACTCGCCCGTGGCGGATCTGGCGAACATCGGCCGGGCGATGGACGTGAACGGCGGCTCGATCACCGCGGCGCTGTTCCTGCGGGAGTTCACCGGTGGTCGCCCCTGGGCACACCTGGACATCGCCGGCACGGCTCGCGCGGACTCCGACGACGGTGAGATCAGCCGCGGCGGCACCGGCTGGGGCGTCCGCACGCTGATCGCCTACCTGGCCGGGCCGGGGTCAGGCTGAGGGCGGCCGCGTCGTGCTCGGCGAACTGTTCGCCGAGCCCAGCGCGGCAAGCTGTCGCCGCGCCCAGTGCAGGCTGTTCTTCTCCGGCATGACCGCGGGCCAGCCGGCGAGGGCGGCCTCGAGGGTGTACCGGTCCGTCGTCGCCAGCACCTCGACCAGCAGTTCCCCTACGTCGACCTGATCGACCCGGAGCTGGTCGAGGTAGCGCGCGAGGATGCCCCCCGGATGCGGCTCACGGACGATGTAGGCCTCGCCGGTGTCCGCGACCCAGCTCAGCCGGTAGGTGGAGTGCTTGTCGTCCTCGGTGGTCCAGCCATACCCGAAAGCGACCTCTTCGGACGTCTGCCGGCGCGGATCGGCATCGTAGAACTCGCGGATGTTCATGCGGTACGCCTGCCCCCGCGGGCGGTGCCGCACTCCCCGGATCCGGGCCTTCGGGCCCGGGGAGTGACGACCGGGCGCGACCCGCTAGGGTGACTCGCCGCCGCCGATCCTCCCGAGGGCGGCCTGATACCCCGCCGCCATCGTCTCGGTGAGGATCAGTGACAGCCGCAGCACGATCCGGCCCTGCACGAACGTGTATTCGGCGGCTGGGTCGCCGCCGGCGGAGGGGGCGCTCAGTGCCGCGCCCCGGGCTTGGGCGACCTCCGGGGCGTGGAAGACCTCGATGGCGCCGCCCCGCTCGATCGCGTCGGCCGGCGCGCCCGCGATCTCGCTGGCGCTGACCCGGCTGTCGGTGAACGCGATCCGGCTGAGGTAGCCGCCCGGACGGCCCAGGAGGGCGTCGGGGTCGTTCTGCGCGGTGTAGACGACGGTGGTCCGCAGTGGCAGCCCGCTGTTCGCCAGCATGATCGCGACCTGTTCGGCGGTCGGGCCGGTCGCCTGACCGGATGAGCCCGCTGCCGGATCGGTCTGGCTCGGGTCGGCCGGGCTCGCCGTCGGGGTGCCGGCGGTGGCTGCCGCGGACGGGACCGCGCCGCCGGCCGGCCCGCCCGTGGTGATCCTGTTCAGGACGTAGCCGGCGCCGCCGGCGAGCACGGCGATGCCCATGAGGAAGGCGACCCAGCCCAGCCAGTTCTCGCCCGGCTCCCGCGGTGGCGGTGACGCCGGTGGCCGGGCCCGATCGGAACCGGGGAATCCTCCGGTGCCCGGATAGGCCGGCCGGCTGGCCGCCCAGTTGCTGGACCCGTCGTCGCCGGTAGCCGGCGCCGGCCGGCCCGAACGGCTCGCCTGCCCGGGTCCGCGCCCGGCCCCGGGGCCCGGCTCCCGGCCCGGTGCCGGTGTCGGATCGTCGGCGTAGTCGGCTCCGCCGGGATGCCTCCCACCGGAGCGCGCGGCCGGGTCGGTGAAACGGCCTCGGTCGCGCGTTTCCGCCCAGCCGGCGCCTTCGTGATGGCCGGGCCGGGTGCCACGGGTGTTCGAGGCCGACACCTGCGGACCCCGGAACTGGTCGGACCGGGCGGCGGAGCGAGCGACGGGACCGGACCGATCGGAGTAGCCGGAGTGGTCGGCGTGGTCGGGCCACTCGGGGTAGCCGGAGTGGTCGATGTGGTCAGGCCACTCGGGGTAGCCGGAACGGGACGACTCGCCGAACCCGCCGGGGTCGCCATCGCGGCTGTAGTCGTCGTCGAAACGACGACGATCCACCTGACCGCGCACCTGCTCACTCCCGGCTCGACGCTGTCGTCCGACCTGTGTCGACCGCCGCGGGCCCGACCCGGATCGGACGCCGCGACGGATCGTACGGGCGGACAAAATGTTCGCCCCGGCACAGAAGAGCCTAAACCGTAACCCAGTTCGAACGCTCCGCGCGCGAGCCGCCCGCTGGCCGGTACAGGTGGTTCGACTGGTTCGGGTGGTTCAGCCGACCGGTGACGACTTCGCGACGACCGCCACCAGCAACCCATCCCCGGTCGTGAGGAGCATCTGGGTGAGCCGCGCGTCGTCCCGGACGGCGGTGGCCAGCTCGCGCACTGCGGTGACGTCCGGGCTGCGGGCCGAGGGGTCCGTCGTCTGGCCCCCGGCGAGCACCCCGGCGAACGCCACGACGCCGCCAGGCCGCAGCAACCGCAGCGCCTGCGTGAGGTACTCGGTGCTCTCCCGCCGGTCGGCGTCGCAGAACACCAGGTCGTAGGCGCCGTCGGTGAGTCGGGGGAGCACCTCCAGGGCGCGCCCGGTGATCAGCCGGCTGCGCCCCGGTGCCATCCCGGCGTCGGCGTAGATCCGGCGGGCCAGCCGCAGGTGCTCCGCCTCGACGTCGATGGTGGTCAGGGTTCCGTCCGGTCGCATCCCGCGGAGCAGCCAGGTCCCGGATACCCCGGTACCGGTTCCGATCTCGACGACCGCACGGGCTCCCACGGAGGCGGCCAGGAAACGAAGCACGGCTCCGGCGCCGGGGCTGACGGGGACGATCCCGACTTCCTCGGCGCGAGCGCGGGCAGCACGAAGAACGGGGTCTTCCAGGAGGAAGCCCTCGGCGTAGGCGACGGCAGATTCCCGTGCCGCGATGTCGATGTCCGGCATGACATCCGCAGCCTACGGGAACGGGAGACGAGACAGGAACGTTCGTCTTGGCAGTGCGCCCGTGTCGACTGGGTCGAGGGGAGAAAAATCGGTGTCCGCAGCGGGATTCGCCGCTCCCTGGCCGGCGCGTCGGGTACGTTCGTCGCGAACCGACCGAGAGGCGGCTGTGGCGGCGGAGGAGCTCGGGGCGGGTTCGGCCGTCCAGGGCGCGGCCGCCGCCCCAGAAATGAGTGCTTGGGTGCCCCCGTCCTGGGAGGACGTGGTCCGCGAGCACGGCAACCGGGTGTACCGGCTTGCCTATCGCCTGACCGGCAACGCCCACGACGCCGAGGACCTCACGCAGGACGTCTTCGTCCGGGTTTTCCGTTCCCTGGCTGACTACACGCCTGGCACCTTCGAGGGCTGGCTGCATCGCATCACCACGAACCTGTTCCTGGACCGGATGCGCCGCCAGCAGAAGATCCGGTTCGACGCGCTGCCGGAGGACACCGAGCGGCTGGCCGGTCGGGAGGCGAGCCCGGAAGCGGTCTACGCCGAGAGCCATCTGGACGCGGACGTGGAGGCGGCGCTCGCCGCGCTGCCGCCCGACTTTCGGGCCGCGGTCGTGCTGTGCGACATCGAGCAGCTCTCGTACGAGGAGATCGCGCAGACCCTCGGGGTCAAGCTGGGCACCGTGCGCAGCCGGATCTCCCGCGGGCGAGCGATGCTGCGGGCGGCTCTCGCCGACCGGGCGCCGCGGGCGGCGATGGCAGCCGAAGGCCCCGAGAGCGCTCCGCTGGCCGCGGCTGCCGGTCCCGCTTCCGCACAGGCGCCTTCCGCCGCCGATCCGGGCGGCTGGGAGCACGAGGTCGCCGAGCCGGAGCCGGCTGGGCGTGGCGAGGGGTCGTTCGCCGACGGTGTCACCGAGCCGGAGCGGTCGGGCCGGCGCGGTCGCCGGAGCGAGCGTCGCCGTGGTCCGGTGAGCAGTACCGTCGGTGCCGAGGGCGGTGCTCCTCGGGAGCGGCGGGCGTGAGCGGTCATCTGGGCGTGCTTGTCACCCCCCTGGTCGACGGGCAGCTCGGTCATGACGACCGTGACCGAGCCCTGGCACATCTCACCCGGTGTCCCGCATGCCAGGCCGAGGTTGCCGAGCAGCGATTCCTCAAAGCCCGGCTGGTCGGGCTCGCCGAGCCTTCCCTGCCGAGCGGGCTGGCCGCGAACCTGCTTGGCCTGGGCGCACGTGAGTACCAGGCCGCGCTGCGGGCCACCCCGGCGCCCTCGGCGCCGCGACCGTTGATCGGCGCGGCGAGCGGCTTCGTCGCGGCGCGCCCCGTCGTGCGCGGGCCGGCCACGGAGCTCACCGCGGCTGGCTCCCGGCCGGGTGGCCTGACCCGGGCGCCGGGTCCGTTCCGGCCCGCCGGCCCGTTCGCGGGCGGCGGCGTGAGCCTTGTGCGGCCGGCGGCGGGGGCGGGGCGGCCGCCGGGTGGTGCGCGTGGGCGGTCCGCCTGGTCCGCGCCGGGTGGAGTGCTCTGGGTGGCTGCCAGTGGAGCGACGAGGGTCGCGGGCCCCTCGGCTCGGCGTCCCGCGCCGCACCCACGATCGGGCAACCGGAGCCGTATGCGCCGCACCCTTGTCGGCTCGGCGGCCGTGATGCTGCTCGCGGTCAGTGGTTCGGCGCTCGCGGACGCGGGTGCGGTCGCCCGCCCCTCCGACCTGCCGGCGATACCCGCACCGACCAGCGCGACCGCGATTCCGGCCAAGGCTCCGGCGATCAACATGATGCGTCCGAGCCCGATGATCGCCACGGTTTCGTTCCCGAGGCCCTGACCGGGCTGATGCGGCGGCGGCGCCCCGCACGGCTGCCGACCGCGTGAACCGATCTCGGTCTGCCGTTCACTGATCATTTGATGCCCGACCGGGCTAGCTCAAATGTCGACGAATCTTCATTTTCCCCAATGAATGCGGCAGGTGGCCGCTGTCGGGTGCATGAACGCCGCGCTTCCCTCACGATGAGTTACCGCGCTGGGGGGCGCGGAGGGAATTCATGCCCGCTGACCTTCCTGTGCCTGTCTGGCACCCTTTACCGTGTTGTCCGCCTGGTTGGCCGGATCGTGCCTCGGCCCGCAGGAAGCCCGCGGTCTTCAGCGTGGCGCTCGGGCACTTCGGGGAGGGCATGTGGACAGCACCGGCGACGACCAGACCACAGATGCCCGTCCTGGCGTGGGATCGTCACGGGGCGCACCGGTGGTCCGGCCGCCGCGGCTACGTCCACCCGCGGCCGAGGGCACCGCTCCGTCACCGGGCGGCGCCGACCGTCCCGTCCCGACGGCGCTGCCGCTGCACGGACCTGAACGCCGTCCGGCCGGCTCCGCACCGGCAGCCGACCAGCGTCCGGTGACCGATCAGCGTGCAGGGGCCGATCAGCGTGCAGGGGCGGATCGGCGTCCAGCGGTGGGCGAGCGCGTAGCGGCGCGGCAGGATGCGTCCACGTCCGCAGCGGCGTCCACGCCCGGGTCCGGGGCAGCCGCCGCTCCGGCCGCGAATCGCGCCGCGGCTGCGGGGCGCCCGGTCACCGCCCGGGTTCGGCCTGGCCGGCGGGATGATCCTTTCCCCTCGGCGGCACGGACTCCACCGGTGACTCCGGCCGCGGCGGCTCGCGGCAGGTCCGCGGAGACCTCGGCCCGCAGGCCCGCGGAGACCGCAGCCAGCGAGCCGGCGGATGCTCCGGCCGACCGGCCGGCGGACGCCCCGCAGGGCAGGTCCGCGGCCGCTCCGGGCAGGGCGGCGGATGCTCCGGCGGCCCTGGCAGCCGATGCTCCGGCCGCCAGGGCCGCCGATGCGTCGACGGCCAGGGCCGCCCAGACCCCGGCGGCGGAGACCGCATCCGGGTCGGGGGGCGGGCCGGGCCAGCCCAGACCGGGGCACGAGAGCCGCGCGAAGCCGGTCCACCGACCGCCGTTCGTCGAACCGGTGCGCCCGCCGTCGCAGGTCAGGGGAGGCGCGCCCGCCACGCGTGAGGCGACGACGCCGGCCAGTCGCGCGGATCCGGCCGACCGCACGGATCGGGCGGATCGGGCGGATCGGGCGGCCGAGGGGACGGACGGGACCGGCGGCGCCGGCGGTACCCCGCCGAGGAGGCCTGCCAGCAGTGCTCCGGCAGCGCCGGAGAAGAACCCCGTCGCTCGCCCGGGCGCGCCGACGGTGTCTCCTGAGGGTCGCGAACGGCGGCCCGGCCCGTCCCGTGGCCTGTTCGAAAGCGCACGCGGCGAATGGTCCGCGCCGCCTTCGTCGCCCGCGCGGCCGCGTCCGACCGGCGTGGGGCCGGCTGCCACCCCGCGCGATGCGGGGGAGGCACGGCCGGCAGCGAGACTCTCGCCCGGCGGAGCCGGCCGGGACAGCACCTCCCGTGAGGCGACGCGAGAGCCGTCTCGTGAGGCGGCGAACAACACAACACGGGAGGGCACCGCACGGACCGTGCCCGCCGCGGATGTGCCCCCTCGGCCGGACGCGACCTCTCGGCCGGACAAGACCCCTCGGCCGGCCGCGACGTCACGGGCTGACGCGACGTCACGGGCCGACGCGACGTCACGGGCTGACACGACGTCACGGGCTGACACGACGTCACGGGCTGACACGACGTCACGGGCTGACACGACGTCACGGGCTGACACGACGTCACGGGCTGACACGACGTCACGGGCTGACACGACGTCACGGGCCGACGCGACGTCACGGGCCGACATCGGGCGTGCCCGTGGCGATCGACCGGATGAGCTGCCCAGAGAGTCGAGCCGGCCGTCGGGTGACTGGTCGGGTGCGGGGCGGCCCGCGCAGACGACCGCCACCCGGGCCCCAAGCCGGCCGTCAGCCGACCCGTTCATGGACCTGGTGTCCCAACGACGCCCGCCGCGCCCGACCACACCGCCTCCGTCGGAGCTGACGGGGGCGGCGGCCCCGCCCGGCAGATCGGGTACGGCCGGAACGCCCGGCGCCCCGGGTGACGGCCCGTCCGTCGGCGGCAGAAGGCCAGCGCAGCCGGCTGGGGCGACGGGCGCGGCGCCCGGGTCACTCGACGGTGCGACTGGCGCGGCCGCCCAGCACCATCGTGTCCCCGCATCGCGGCCGGTCCACAGCCGCCGGGCGCTCGTCATCACCGCGGTGATCGCGGGTCTGCTCGGCGGGGTGGTCGGTGGCGGGACGATCGCCGCGGTGACGGACGAGTCGGCGCAGACGTCGGGGCCGGCCACGTCCGCCGAGGCGGCACCCACCGTCATCGACCCCGGCTCGGTGGCGGACGTGGTGGCCCGGGTGATGCCGTCGGTGGTGACCATCGATGTGACCGCCGGCGAGGAGGGCGGAAACGGTTCGGGGGTGATCATCCGTTCCGAGGGTTACGTGCTCACGAACAATCACGTGATCTCACCGGCCGTCGCCGCGGGCGGCCAGATCGTGGTGACGCTGGGCTCCGACACGGAGCCCAGGCCGGCCGAGGTCGTCGGCCGGGACGCGCGTTCCGACCTCGCCGTGCTGCGGATCCCCGGCGTGACCGGGCTGACGGCGGCGACACTGGGCCGTTCCGGCTCCCTGGTGGTCGGCGCGCCGGTGATCGCGATCGGCGCGCCGTTCGGCCTGTCCGGGACGGTGACGACCGGAATCGTCAGCGCCCTGGACCGCAATCCGAGCGTGCCGGTCGACGGCGGCGGGGCCTCGGTCATCATCGGAGCGATCCAGATCGACGCGGCCATCAACCCCGGGAACTCCGGYGGGCCGTTGCTCGACGCGGCCGGGCAGGTGGTGGGCCTCAACACGGCGATAGCCACCGTGCCCGGGGCGACGACGCAGTCAGGCAGTGTGGGCGTCGGCTTCGCGATCCCGATCGACTACGCGGCCTCGGTCGCCGACGAGATCATCCGTACCGGTCGGGCGACACATCCCTATCTCGGGGTGTCGGCGGCCACCGTCACCGCGGCCGAGGCGCGGGCCCGCGGCACCAGAGCGGGGGCGATCATCCGTGAGGTCGATTCGACCGGGCCGGCGGCCGCGGCGGGGCTGACCCTGGGGGACATCATCACCCAGGTCGACGGCATGGCCGTCAACAGCACGAACGACATGACGGCGGCGACTCGGCTGCACCGGGTCGGCGACTCGGTCACCGTCACCTTCTGGCGTGCCGGTGCCGAGCGTACGACGCGGGTGGTACTTCAGGAACAGCCGGGCTGACCACCACAAAGGTGGGGGTAAGAACAGAGCAGGTCGTGGGCCCGCGAGAGGTAACAGGACATCTGTTCGTCATGTCGGAACCCTTCGCCGGCAGCGGCAGGGGAGGTACTCTGGCCGAGTGTTCAATGGCGTCGGATGGGGCGAGGTAGCTGTTCTGCTCCTGATCGGGCTTTTCGTCTTCGGGCCCGACCGGTTGCCGAAGGCTGCCCGTGACGCTGGCCGGATGCTGCGTCAGTTCCGCGAGATGGCGAACGGGATGCGCAACGACCTGCGGTCGGAGCTGGGCCCCGAGCTCGCTGATCTGGATATCCGGGATCTGCACCCCAAGACCTTCGTGCGTAAGCATCTCTTCGAGGGTGAAGATGATCCGTTCGGCTACCCGGCCGGAAAGCGGACCATCGATTCGCTGCTCGGCGAGGACGATGCGCCCGCCGCACCCTCGCTGACGAAGGATCGGCTGCCGCAGGCCGGCTCCGAGACGTCCCTGACGAAGCCGGCTCCGCGCCCGTCGCTGACCAAGTCGAGCCCGTCCGCGGCGCGTCCGGTCGCCACCGGCACCACTCCCGCCGTGCGCTCCGAGCCTCCCGCCGACTCGGCGCCGTTCGATTCGGACGCCACCTGAGCGACCAGCGGGACCTCGCAACGTCGGAAGCTGCGGTCTCCGCGCCGGAGCCCACTCCGGGAGCGGTTCGTCCGCCGCGAATCGACCTGCACGCCCATTCCACCGCGTCGGATGGCGCGCTCACACCTGACGAGCTGGTCCGGTCCGCCGCGGCGGCCGGTGTGGACGTCCTCGCCCTCACCGATCACGACACCACCGGCGGGCTCGACCGGGCCGCCGCCGCGCTGCCCGCCGGGATGACGTTGCTGCCTGGTGCCGAGATCTCCTGTTCGGTGCAGGTCGGTGGGCGGCGGATCGCACTGCACGTTCTCGCCTACCTGTTCGACCGGGCCGAGCCGCGGTTCGCCGCCGCGCGCGCCAGGCTGCGCGATGACCGGGCGAACCACGCCCGCCGGATGGTGGAGCGGATCGCCGCCGCGGGTCATCCGGTGCGCTGGGAGCGGGTCCAGGAACTGGCCCGCGGCACGGTCGGCCGCCCGCACGTGGCCGCGGCGCTCGTCGATGCGGGCGTCGTGCCCACGGTGGAGGCCGCGTTCACCCGGGAGTGGATCGGCTCCGGTGGGCGGTTCTGGCTCCCGAAACAGCAGCCCGACGTCTGGGAGACGCTGCGGATGATCCGGGCGGCGGGGGGCGTCAGCGTGTTCGCCCACCCGTTCGCCAGCGCCCGTGGCGACACCGTGGGGCCCGAGGTCATCGTGGACATGGCGCGGGCCGGGCTGACCGGTGTCGAGGTGGACCATCCCGACCACACCCCGCCGGACCGGGAGCGGCTGCGGGCGCTGGCCGCTGAGCTCGATCTGGTGGCCACCGGGTCGAGTGACTTCCACGGTGGTACGGGCGACCGCAGGGTTCTCGGGTCGGAGAGCACGTCGCGGGAGTCGTACGAGGCGCTGGTCGCCAGGGCGAGCGGGGCAGCTCCGATCACCGGGTGACCCGATCACCCCGGTGGCCGCTGTTCCGGCACCTCGATTTCAGTCCCCAGCCTCTCAGTGCCTCTCAGTGCCTCTCAGTGCCCAGTGCCTCAGTGTGTGGCGGGCGGGATGTCCGACGTTCCCAGCCGCCCCAGCAGCTCGGCGATGACGTCCTGTTCCTCGGGTGTGAAGTGGTTCAGGACGTGGCGCGCGACCCCCCGCAGATGGGTGCCGGACGCGTCGCGCAGCCGGCTGAACCCCGCGTCGGTGAGGACAGCCAGCGTTCCCCGCGCGTCCGAAGGGCAGGATCGCCGCTCCACCAGCCCCTCCCGTTCCATGCGGTCGACCAGCCGGGTCAGCCCGCTGCGGGAGAGCAGCACCTTGTGGGCGAGCTCGCTCATCCGGAGCTGGTGGTCGGGGGCTTCGGAGAGCTGCACGAGCACGTCGTAGAAGGCGAGCGGCAGCTGGTGCGCGGCGTCGAGCTCGGCCTCCAGCAGGCGGGTCACGTGGGCGTGTGCCCTCAGCAGCTGCCGCCAGGCCCGCATGCCGCGGGCATCCACGACCTCGCCGGCTCTGCCCACATCTCCGGCTCTGCCCACATCTCCGGCTCCGGCCACGGTCGAGTTGTCCCGCACCACGTCGATCCGCCCCACGCCGATCAGAGTACGACGCGGTGACCCGCCGGGTCCGCGCCGAAGCCCGGCGTGCTATGCCCCCCACCGCCGAGCCGGCCCGAGGGGCCGATGGGCGGCTATCGTGGAACGAGGTCGCGCCAGGTGAGTAACCGACCCGCGGCCCACGGCCGCGAAGTCCCAACGGCTGTGCGATCACTGGCACACGATCACTGGTATACGAGCACTGGCATACGAGAACCACCGACAGCGCCGGATCCGGCTGCGTGCCACCGGCGCCTCCCAGCCCCCGCTTTGCAGCACATCCGCGGTCCCACACGGCCGAGGATGTCGACCCGCGACTGAGGTTTCCCTTGTCACCAGCCCTGCCTTCGTCCGACGCCATCCAGTCCGCCCTGGCGACAGTGCTGGACCCGGAGATCGGGAAGCCGATCACCGATCTGGACATGGTGGAATCGGTCCACGTCCGCGACGACGGTTCCGTCGACGTGAACGTGCTGCTGACCGTCTCCGGCTGCCCGATGCGTGATGAGATCACCTCCCGTGTCAGTCGCGCCGTCAGCGGTGTCGACGGCGTCCGGGATGTCCGGGTGGCGCTCGGAGTCATGACCCCCGAGCAGCGCACGGCCCTGCACGAGAAGGTGCGCGGCGGCGCGGCGCAGCGGGTCATCCCGTTCGCCCAGCCCGGTTCCATGACCCGCGTGTACGGCATCGCCAGCGGCAAGGGCGGGGTCGGCAAGTCGTCGGTCACCGTGAACCTGGCCGCGGCGATGGCCCGCTCGGGGTTGTCCGTCGGTGTCCTCGACGCCGACATCTACGGCCACTCCGTCCCGCGGATGCTCGGCATCGATCGCCCGCCGACGCAGGTCGAGAAGATGATCATGCCCCCGCAGGCGCACGGGGTGCGGGTCATCTCCACCGGCATGTTCACCCGTGGGAACGAGCCGGTCACCTGGCGTGGCCCCATGCTGCACCGTGCCCTGGAGCAGTTCCTGTCGGACGTCTTCTGGGGCGACCTCGACGTCCTGCTCCTCGACCTGCCGCCCGGCACCGGTGACATCGCGATCTCGCTGGCCCAGCTGGTTCCGACGTCCGAGCTGCTGCTCGTCACCACGCCGCAGCTCGCGGCCACCGAGGTCGCCGAGCGCGCCGGCACGATCGCCGTGCAGACCCACCAGAACGTGATCGGTGTGGTCGAGAACATGGCCTACATGCCCTGCCCGCACTGCGGTGAGCGGGTGGACGTCTTCGGCGAGGGCGGTGGCGCTGCCGTCGCCGAGCGCCTGACCCGGGTGCTCGGCCACGACGTGCCGCTGCTCGCCCAGATCCCGGTGGACGTCCGGCTGCGCCAGGGCGGCGACGACGGCAAGCCGCTGGTCCTCTCCGAGCCCGACTCCGAGGCCGGCAAGGCGCTGCGCGCCGTCGCCGAGCGGCTCACCTTCCGCTCCCGCGGCCTGTCCGGCCGTTCGCTGGGCATCAGCCCCGCCGGCCGGGCCTGAGCCTGAGCCGGTAGCGGCCGGCCCGGCCCACCCCGGGCCGGCCGCGGTCGAGGCCGGGGGCCGACCGGAGACTTGGCGAGGCGGTTGGCGAACAGTCCCTCCCCGTTCACCCCACTGTGGTGTCATCGGGCCGTGGCGGGTGACAGGGGTTCCTTCGCGGGCGCACGGCCGGGCCGGCGGGCTGTACTGGCAGGTGGTTTCGGCGCTCTGGTCGCCGCCACCGTGGGTGGATGCGGTGGTGGGTCCGGTTCGGCGCGGTCGGCGACGCCGACGATGCGTGCGGCCACACCCATCCRCGGGATCCGCGACGGGGTCTTCTCCCTCGGCGTGGCCAGCGGCGATCCGCTGCCCGACGGGGTGATCCTCTGGACGCGGCTTGCGCCGGAACCGACCTCGGGCGGGGGCATGCCCCTGCGCGACATCGAGGTCGACTGGCAGATCGCCCGCGACGAGAAGTTCGCCGACGTGGTGCGCGGCGGCACCCAGCTCGCCACCGCGTCCTTCGCCCATTCGGTGCATGTCGACGCGCGGGGCCTGGAGCCCGGGCGTGACTACTTCTACCGGTTCCGCGCGGGGGATGTCCTCAGCCCGGTGGGGCGGACGCGCACCGCCGCGGCCGCCGGGTCCGCGGGTGGCCAGCTCGCCTTCGCGCTGGCCAGCTGCCAGGACTTCCAGAACGGGTACTGGCCGGCCTTCGACGCGATCGCCGCCGACCACCCGGACTTCGTCCTCCATGTGGGGGACTACATCTACGAGTACGACCCGGACAGTGACTACGCGGACCGCCGCCACACCACCCCGGAGAAGCCCGGGATCGACCAGCTCCAGACCCTGGCGGACTACCGCAACCGGTACGGGCAGTACAAGTCCGACCCGGCGCTGCAGGCCGCCCACCTGGCCGCGCCCTGGGTGGTCACCTGGGACGACCACGAGACCGAGAACAACTACGCGGGCCTCGTGGACGAGAGCGGCGACACCGGCGACAAGCACCAGGACCAGGCCACCTTCGCCAAGCAGCGGGCGGCGGCCTACCAGGCGTACTACGAGCACATGCCGATCCGGGCCGAGCTCGACCCGGGCTCGCCGGACCTGCGCATCTACCGCCGCCTGAGCTTCAGTGACCTGCTGACCCTCAACGTGCTGGACACCCGCCAGTACCGGACGCCGCAGCCCGGCTCGCCCGCCGACGGCATCGGCGCCGTCAGCCTGGGCCGGGACAACGCGGCCGGCACCATGACCGGTGCGRAGCAGGAGAAGTGGCTCGTCGACGGCCTGCGGGCGTCGCGGTCACGGTGGAACGTCATCGCCCAGCAGACGATGATGGCGCAGCTGCACGGCCAGCTGAACGGCAGCGAGACGCTGACCAACCTGGACCAGGCCGACGGCTACCTGCCGTACCGGACGCGGATCCTCTCGGCGGTGCGCGACAGCAAGGCGGCGAACCCGGTGGTGCTCTCYGGGGACATCCACTGCGCGTGGGTCAACGACCTGCGGGTCGACTTCGACCGGCCGGAGACCCCGGTCATCGCGACCGAGTTCGTGTGCACCTCCATCAGCTCGGGGTTCTTCCTGGTCAGCGAGGACTTCGTCAAGGAGAACAACGCCCGCCTCAACCCCCATGTGCGCTACTTCCGCGGGGACCGGCGGGGCTACACCCGGGTCACGGTGACGAACGACGAGTGGCGCTCGGACATGCGGGTCGTCGAGACCATCGAGAAGCGCACCGCCCCGACGTCCACCGACCAGACCTGGGTCGTCGAAGCCGGCAAGCCCGGCGCGACCAAGGCATAGCGCCGCCTGGCCGGACGCCGGCCGCGGGTATGTCGGCCGGGGCCGCCCGGCTCGGCCTCGACATCGGCGTTCTCGCCACCTTTGACCGCCGCCCCAACGGCCGAGCCGATCGCTCGGCGTACTGCCGTCACTCGCACGATCATCGTGGCGGGCTGTTCCCTCATGCTCTCGCGCAGCTGATTCCCGGGTGTGGGGCGGTTCCGCTGAACCGCCCCACACCCGTCGCGGTGATCGCAGTCGGCCGGCCGTCGCCACGGTCGGGGTCGGGTCGTGGTTGTGGAACTGTCGGTGGTCGGTGTGACGATGCGCGGGTCCGACTGGTCGACGACACCCCTGGCCCGGTGATCCTCATGATCGATACTGTTCCTCCCTACGACACCCCCACCCCCACCGCCGCTGCGGACGCCGATGCCGCTGCGGACGCTGCTGGTTCCTCGGCGGACCCGGAGGACGTCCCGATCACGGAGCTGGAGACCGCGATCTGCCAGTGGGCGGGCCGGATCGCGGCCGCGACCTGCGCCTGGCTCGGTCTGCTCGCCGCGTTCGACCGCCGTCGCGGCTGGTCGGGGATCGGGATGCGCTCGTGTGCCCACTGGCTGTCCTGGCGGTGCGGGC